>CAZWES010000009.1:32288-40495 GCA_964632395.1 uncultured Candidatus Peribacteria bacterium
GCGAACAATATAACAATATAATCCTATAACAATGCAGCTTTTAACTTTAACTACCGAAGAATACGCCAAAATTCGCCAAAATTTGCCCCTCTGGCAGTCAATTGAGTGGAAAACCTACCAAGAGAGCTTGGGGCGACAAACACGCCTCTACGGGCTTAAAAACTCTTCGGGGGAAATTGAGGCAACAGCTCTCGTAATCATCGACAAAACGGCGTTTAGACTCTCCACATGGGATATCCCCAGAGGCCCAATTTTTGATGATCCAAAGTCAGGCGAAGAGCTTATAAATCACATCATTAAAGAAGCAAAAAAAGACCGTTGCATGACTCTCTATTTTTCCCCAAAAAATGAGACTCAACTACTCACTACCAACTACCAACTATCCACTAGACACGAACAACCTACAGCAACCCTCACTCTTGATCTCACACTCACCAATGAAGAACTCATGAAGCAAATGAAACCTAAAGGCAGATACAACATCCGTCTTGCACAAAAAAAGGGCATCACCGTCACTGAATCAAATGACGTCGACGCCTTTTATGAACTTCTCAAAAAAACTTCGAAGCGTGACGGGTTCAGGATAAAAACAAAAATCCACTACGAAAAATTTTTAGAGACTCTGCCCGAAAGCTTTTTATTGTTGGCCTCTAGATCGGAATCCGGAACTCAGGACTCGGAATCCGGGACAAATAAAACCCTAATTCCGGATTCCGGATTCCGGATTCCGGATTCCGCACCAATCGCTGCACTCATAGGAACAACACACAAAAACACCGGATATTATTACTACGGCGCCTCTGATGATCGTTACAAAAACCTGATGGCTCCTTATCTCCTACAATGGGAAGCAATTCGACTGTGCAAAGACCGCGGATGTATCACTTATGATTTATTCGGAATTGCACCAAATGATGACCCGGGGCATCCATGGGCAGGAGTGACGAGATTTAAAAAACAGTTCGGAGGAGAGGTTGTGGAGTATCCGCCGGAGCGGGAGATGGTGTTAAGGCCTGTTTTGAAGAAACTTGTTGGGTGGAAGAGGAGGTTTTTGGGATAACAAAAAAAATCCTCCCATCTAAAAAAGACCCCCGCGAACGGGGGTCTTTTTGTTTACTCGTTTGTACACTACATGGCTTTCTTGTCCCGCGAAGCCCGAAGGCGAAGTGGGACTAGATGCTGTAACTCGTAGAACTAATCTGCGTCTGGCCGTACTCAATCCATCTGAAGAGGAACACAGTACTGTCGTTAAGTGAATCACTCCATTGGATGAACGCGCCAGTGCTGCTGAACCTTATTCCATAGTCAGCGTAGTTGGAGTCGGTCGTAAGATACGATCCGCTATCCGACATTTGGGAGAAGTTCGTGAGCGAAACCGAAATGGATGAACCGGCAGTGGCTACTAGCTGGTTATCCGTAATGTCTCCCTCAAGGACAAGCGTGATTGATTCGCCGCTATCCATTTCGAGGTTGACATTTGTGTTGGTTACTCTCAAGCAATCAACAAGCATGGTTCCGGATCCGATTCCAGCGTTACAGTTACGAGACGATACCGGGGCGTCTGAGTTGTTCAGACTGTTCCCGGCCGTGTTCTTGTACGCCGTACAGCTAATCTGCTGCGTCTGGTCGTTCTTGTTGTAAAGATCGAACTCAGATGCATCGATCAGAATGTTGGTTGCAGAAATCTGGAATGTAATACCGGAGAGAGTCACCTTGTTGCGGCCACCGAGCGTGTTGTCGTTCGTTGCTGCGGTGAACTTGAATTCGGCAAGTCTCTTGCTTGTTCCCTGCGGAACGTTTGTGCCGTCCGCATCGGGGTTCACGTCTTCGATAGAAACAATCTTCGCGAGAACAACATCGTTCTTGTTTCCAACAATAGGCGTGTCGGCGGCAACAGGGGTGCTGGATCCTAGGTAGATCTCACCTTCCTGTGTCGTGTCGCCATCTGTGACGTTAAGGACGTTGCTTGACTCAAATCCTCGTGCAGTCACAGAACCTGTTCCTGTAGTGGAGTTCTCGGAACCTTCCTCACGGGAATCCGTGATGGCAAAGAGTGCCAGGCGAATTGCTCCCGTGTTTGTCTGAACAGCTCCGTCCTCATCCGAGAGAAGATCCGGACGAACAAGAACATCTACGCGCTCTCCTTCCGGAATGACGAGCTGTTGGCTCTCCATTACCGCACAGAAGGAGTT
Organism: uncultured Candidatus Peribacteria bacterium; assembly: GCA_964632395.1. Lineage (GTDB taxonomy): Bacteria > Patescibacteriota > Gracilibacteria > Peribacterales > Peribacteraceae > CAZWES01. The sequence goes on from CAZWES010000009.1 coordinate 34,481, forward strand.
GGCCCTTACGTCCGTCGCGATGTTGTTACAGTTATCAATTGTTGCTGAGGCAAACGATGTGCCCTCACCTTCGCGGTATAGCTTAAGGCGGCTGATATCGTTATTGATTCCTGCATATCCGGTTGCTCCGGAGTTTGTGAAGATGAAGCGCGTTACGTCGATCGGCTCATCCTCGGCGCGCATCTCCAGACGAAGGATTGCCTCACCAAGCTCGCCGGCAAGAAGCTGGCGGTTGCGGGTCGGTATAGAGTCCTGCGTCACGAAGAGCGACCCCTGGCTTCTCAGATCGAACCTCTTGGAGGTTGTGGTTGAAACACAAATCTGGGTTGTGCCAGTACAGCCGGAGGTTCCGATGGTCGTTAGGGAAGTTCCATCGTCGGCCTCTTCAGCCTCGATGTAGTTCGTTAGACCCGTGTTCAGACCAACAGAAATCTCATCACGGTTAAGCGAACCTGCAATGTCTGCGTGTACCTCGAACATCACAGTTTCTTCAGCGGGAATTGTGTATCCGCCTCCTGCAATGTCATCGAACGGAACGGAATCTGCCGTGCCAGCTGTGCGAACAGCACCGTCACAGGTGCCTTCACAGCCGCGACCTGATTCCAGAATCGTATCAACTGTTCCGTCGTCGTCGCTGTCGACCCACAGGGTGTAGTCGCCTGCGTCAACAAGCGATCCCGTGTCGGCCTTGATCGTAATCTGAGTCAGGAATACGTCTTCTGCTTTTCCGGCAGTTGCCTCAAAGCGCATAAGAGTTACATCCTGAGCATTTTCCACAACTGTGTCGCTTGATCCGAGTGAGCGCTCCGTAACTGAGAGAATTGCTGTTGCAACCTCCATGAAGTTACCGGCTACGTCTTCTCCTGGGCGAATGTCTGTGACCTTGTCGCCAGTGGAGAGTCCTTCGGCATCAAAGTTGTACTGAGTGGAAGCAGTTACGTATCCACCAAAGTCGCAGCCGCTGGCATTTGTAGTGACGTCCTCGTCCACGCTACAAACGTAGACGCGGAACTTGTCACCGTTGTCAGGTACATCCGCAATGAAGTCCATGCGGAGCTCCCATCGGCTTGAGTCCCTGAGCACAAAGTCATCAAAGCGATAGATTGCTGTTGCAGACGTTGTTCCGCTTGTAGCAGCACAGGTGGTTCCCGTCTTGGTTCCGGCATCTGATGAGAGCCTTACACCATCAACAGTTTGTCCTGTAACTGTGTTTCGGATTTCTACGTCTTCAACGTTTTCGCTGATTGCGTCCGCGGCAGTTCCACCATTGCAGAACAGTGTTCCACCTGTGGAGGTCTGTCCGAGAACAGCTGCATACATTTCGTTTACGTTTATGTCTTCTCCACCTGTTACGAAGTCAACATTCGCCATGACGATGTCATCTGCGTCAGGCGTGTATTCCTCTGTAACAGGACCGTCGATATCGATCGTTAGCTCACCGGCGTTGATTGTGACGGTTGTTGCTGTTCCGGATGTCGTTACCTGTGATCCGTAGAGCTGTCCGTTCACACCGTAACCGTAGAGCGAGCCGACTGCAAAGACGTCGTTCGTCTCCTCGAATGAGAATGCAATCGTGTCGGCTGCACCATCCACAATATCGGCAACAGTCTCGAGAGTGATCTTGTCACCTTCCAGAACTGTGAACGGTGGGTCGAATGTGAGCGTCACGTAGTCGGCAACAGTCTGCGCCACGGTGTCCGTGAGAGGTGTGCCGTCTGTGCGCTGCACATAGACGTTTACAAAGTCGCCGTCACTTGCTGTTCCCGAGTTCTCAAGCGTGACGGAGTAGAAAGTTTGGTCTTCCGTTGAGTTCACGGAGAACTCCCATTTTCCAATGACTGCGTCTGTGTCGTTGACATCGATCTGCGTTGGAGTGACTGAACGGTATGTAACTGTGACGATACCGGAAGTCACCGCTGCAAGTTCGAATGTCTCACCGCGGATTGGGAATGTCCCGGAGACCTGCTGTGCGTTACTAAGAACATCTGATGCCAACTCAACAACATAGTTGTGTCGGCCGTTCGTGGCGGCTGTGGAAAGGAAGTCTGCCATAAAGTCCACAGTTACGGTCTCACAGGCTTCAATTAGTAGTGGGCGGGAGAACCTGAGGTCTGCCGTCTGGTCCTCGGAATCGAAGACACGCGTGCGGCTGACCCTTGCTCCGTTCACGCTCATCCATGCATTGGTGATATCTGCCTGTGAACCTTGTCCTTCGTGGATGAGTGTCAGGCCTTCGACCTGAATGTCATCCGAGCAGGATGCAGTGAAGTCTGCGGAGAGCATCGCAATTCCGATTGCACCCTGAGGGATTGTGTCGCCGAGCGGGGTGTTCGGGTTAAGCGAAACCTCTAGTGTTCCTGCCGATGTTGGAACGCTTGTGTGTCCCGTGAAGGTAACAGCGTCATCAAAATCTTCGCCACCTGCAGTCATGCCGGATGCGAATAGTGTGTAGCTGTCACCGGGAACCATGGCCTCTTCGAATGTTACCTCTACGACATCCGCGCTTGTTAGGGATGCGCTGTCGACTGTTAGGCCTTCAACGTCGTAGTTCGCAAGGTCTTCGGCTGCTGCACGGTCCAGGGAACTTATGAACTCAACCTCAATTGTTGTTGCACTGAGTGTGTTAACTGAGTCAATACCAGTACCTTCGATTATTACTCCTTCTCCGCAATCCGGGTACTGCATACCGAGGTCAACACGGTGGAGCATTACAACCATTTCGGCGCGGTTCATGTTGTCGCCAGGGCGAACTGTTCCGCGGCCGTCATCACCCTGAAGCACACAGTTGTCTGCGGCTGTCTGGATGGTGTCCGTGTACCACTGGCCGGATGGGTTATCTACGAACTGTGGTGCACCGCTTGTTCCAACAAGACCGAAGGAACGAACGATAAGTGCTGCAGCTTCTGCGCGGTTAATCATTGCGCCTGGGCGTGCGTAGCAAGGGCTGCTGCCGTAGCAGTTGCCATCACCACGTACCCATCCTTCAGCTGCTGCTTCTTCCATGTACCCGTAGTACCAGGCACCGACGGGAACGTCAGAGAAGCTGGGAACAGATGGTGCTGTTCCAAGGATGCCGCCGTTCAATTCAACGACGAGCTTTGTGAATTCCGCACGGAGAGCTGGGTCTCCTCCACGGAACCGGGACTGGCTTGAGTCGAGGTAGCCTGCGGCGACAAAGTCGTCTACAGCTTCCTCGTACCAGATCCCTGCAGGAACATCGTTGTAAGCAAGTGTGATACCTGCCTGCGTTAGCACCAACGCGCTAACCGAAATTCCCGCAATTGCTTTCTTGAATGTAGAAAGATCCATAAGAAAGTTTGGGAGAAAAGAAATTAAATTGCGTGTTCAAATCGTGATGCATCATCGGCATAAGCAGATGAGCAACTCATTACATATAAGGAGAGTGATTCGAGTACACGCGAGAGGTGTCATGCTGAGCGGAGTCCGCCGAGGCGGACGCAGACGAAGCATGGCACAGAGTTGATATCTAGTTGCACGACTCCGATAAACTTAAAAGAAAAGTTTGAGATACAGAGTGTGAAGAACCTCATGCATTAATTCTCACATAACAGACACCACGTGATGGCATGATAATGCACCACGTATAGCGTGAGGCTTGCCGAATTGTGAAGGAACAATCCTCTTCACCCGTCCGTAGCTCCCCCGAAGGGAGCGAAGGCGGGAACCGATCTCCGCATGGCTTTTTAGTGTTTTTCAGCCCTTCTTGGAGATCTGGGGCATCCTAGCAACTGAATCCGCCCGTGAGCAAGATTTACCTGCCGGATGCGCTGCTTTGAACGACCCAAAAAGGCCTTTGTTACGTTGGGCTTAAATATGACCCCAATTTGGCCATAAAACTCACTTTTTTGGCTTCCTGTAGCCATTTCTTGGATATTTACCACATGTTAAAACCGTCAGAATTCGTGTTTTTGGAGCTATTTATAAGGTTTTGAGCCAGAATTATTCGTATTGCACTATTTACCTTTTATGATCTTATAAGCTCTTTGGGTGCTTTGTCAGAACCATTTTCCATAATGTATTTAGAATCTTACCCACGAAAAAACTGAAGATTTGACAAATATTGTTTTCTGAATGTTAAGGATTTTTGTCATTTCCTCCTCTCAATCGGCAGAACTTTCTGTCCATCTGGCAAATCCTCGATGATAAACCCCTTAGATTTGGCCTCATCTCGCAATTTATCTGACTTTTGATAGTCCCCTGCCCTCCGAGCTTTCTCACGCTCTTCTGCAATCTTCACTATTTCATCAGGAATATCGAACGATTCTGAACCAAAACACCCGAAAGTATTTTCAAGCATTGACACGAATTCGGAGATCTCTGCACTTTCCTCATCTGATAATTCCGATTGATTCCGTGACCACGCCATCGCATCAAAAACAATTGAAAGTGCTTCCGGCGTATTCAGATCATCATTCATCGCATTAACAAACCGTTGGACATATTCCTTAATTCCCCCCACTTTTTCGGATGCACTTTCCTCCGACGGAGACGCCCTCTTGGGCGTCTCCACGGCGATGTCTTCCACCCATTCGACCACTTTTAACCTTGCCTTACGCGCATCCTCTAACCCCTTCCATGTGAATTGCGTATGCGACCTGTAATGCGATGATAAAAATAAATATCTGAGATCCAGCGCCGAGAATCCCCTCTCGATGATATCCGGCAAACTGAGAACATTCCCGAGCGACTTACTCATCTTTTCAACTCGCCCTGAGTTTGTCGAAGGGTCACCAAAATTGACTCTCCTCTTGTGCAGCCAATATCGCACAAATGGCTTACCAGAGGCACATTCGCTCTGTGCAATCTCACATTCGTGATGTGGGAAGATGTTATCTTCACCACCTGTATGTATATCAATCTCTTCCCCGAGGAATTTTGTGCTCATTGCTGAGCACTCTACGTGCCAACCTGGGAAACCCGCACTCGCATCCTCCCCCACTCCGCTAACTCTCTCTCCCCCCGGGAATGACCAACGAAGAACATGATCCGAGTTCTCCCCCACGCACTTCTTCCACAGTGCAAAGTCGGCCGGATGCTTTTTGCTTTCCTTCATTTCGACTCTTACGCCTGTTTCCAGTTTGCCCAGGTTTGCCAGGGTGTTTCCCGACAGTTTGCCATACCCGGGAAAGCTCTCCACAGAGAAATAAATTCCGTCTTCAGCATCATACGCATGACCCTTCTCGACCAACTTTTGAATAAGTGAAATCATTTCGGAAATTGTTTCGGTCGCAAGTGGCCTGTGATCAGGCTCCAACATGTTCAGAGCTTTTTCATCCTCCAGATATTCCTCTGCATACCTCTTTGCAATCTCGAGCGGATCAACTTTTTCCTCACGCGCTTTCTTTTCAACTTTATCTTCACCACCTGCATCAGCATTTTGATCCGCCGTTAAATGGCCAACGTCTGTGATGTTTTTAACATGCGTAACTTTTAACCCGATCACCTCAAGCCACCTGCGCAAAAGATCAGCCATCAAAAACGATGCGTAGTTCCCAATGTGGGGACGCCCGTAAACTGTTGGGCCACATGTATAGAACTTAACTTTCCCTTCCTCCATCGGAACAAATTCTTCCTTCTTTTTGGTCAGAGTATTGAAGAGCTTTAAGAGCATACGGATATTGTGTCAGTGAATTGATGAAATGCGAAGGGTATAAGTTGATCAGAGTGGGGGAGTGATACGTTCTGGCAAAATCCTAATTTGGTTTACCCAAAGCTTGACTCAGTTTGCCAAGGGTTTGCCAGCAGTCTGTACCGCTTTGCCATATAATATAAGGTAGAAGAATTTACGGGTAAAGTATGATACGGCTACGCGATGATAGTATTGTCAATGTGGATGGAATTTTTACCTAATACCGGCGTAGCGATATCGCTACGCCGGTATTATGAACTTGTCGCAAAAATATAATTGGTACTAACATCGCGAAGCCGTATGCATTATTCAGTGAAAAACCCTGTGCTACGCCCCTGCGTTCCGCTTCGCTCCACTCCGGGGCT
>CAZWES010000010.1:0-40046 GCA_964632395.1 uncultured Candidatus Peribacteria bacterium
CGCTAACGCTCCGTAGCGCTCCTGGGCTAAGCGCAGGGTAAAGGTGTAATCTATTATGTATGAGTCACAACGGATTTCTAGCCGATGAATTACTAAAAGGAACTAGTCTCAGTGAGGATGAATTGAGAAAAGTATATAACAAGAAATCTGTCTCAAAAGAAGCAAGAAGAAAAGCAGGAAAAGCTCTGGGGTATTCCGAGCTCAGGATATTTTTGGGCAAACTTGTGAGTCGATTCCGCAGAGAACACGAATCTGTCACCACCCCCAACTAAGACGCCACCTCCACATACTTCCCCATCACCTCTTCAACCTTCTTTTCCAGAATCGTTGACATTGTGACCGTAAGCGGCAAAGGCACATCCTGCGATCCGATTTTTAACTGAATCCTCTCTTTCCCAGGGAACCTCTCAAAAGTTGACTTAAGCTCCATCAAAAGCTGCTTTGGCGCCTGCTCCGGCAACTCAATTGTATGAATTCGTATTGTCGATGGACTCGCAGCTTCAGACTCAGATTTAGCCTTCTTTTGAGATTTGGAATTTGAAATTCTTTTGGTGCTTGGTGCTTGGAATTTGGAAGCCGCATCATCAAAAACTCCCTCCAACTCCCCCACCGCCTCCTCCACTTTCATTCCTCTTGCAATAAACCCCGCCAAATCTCCAATCAAATCAGACGCCTTCGCACCGCTTTCTTCACCAACTGTGACGGTTTCACCGGCTATGACGTTACCTTCCTCATCAACCGCTTCCAAAACTTCCGGTTCCTCAAAAGCAATACGTGTGATATTCAGGCCTTCCTTCGCCTCTTTCTCATCAAAAAACCCTTCCTCCTTCGCACGCTCAACCATACGAGGTAGTGATGCTTTTTTGACTGCGTCAGCTCTGACCTGCATTTGCCCCGCACGCTCGTCCAGAGTTCCGCCGACGACAAGCACAGTATCCGCATCCTCAAGCCATCCAGCGGCAACTGCATATGTCTTCGGGAAAAGTGTGATCTCGATTTTTCCGGTTGGATCTTCCAAAAATACAATGCACATTGTGTCTCCTTTTTTAGTTGTGATCTTTTTAATTCCCTCAACAATTCCTGCAACTTTAATCTTTTTTCCGATCATTTCACGATTGAAGTCGCGGACGAGTTGGACTTTTTTGCTGATATATTTCGTCAAACCTGCAAGCGGATGGCTTGAAACATAAAGCCCAAGAGTTTCTTTTTCCCACTGCAGCCGCATGGCCTGCGGAACTTCTTTCGTCTCGGGGAATTCTATCGTTGCCGCTCCTCCTTTATCTTCCACATGTGCAAAAAGATCAGTTTGCTCAGAGCCAACATCGCCGGCAGCTTTGCTGAACTCTGCAATTTTATCGTAGTTGGCAACAAATTTACTGCGCTCGCCCAAACTATCCAACGCTCCGCACTTTGCCAATGCTTCAATCAACTTCTTGTTTAGAAGTTTTGACGGGATCCGCTGCCCAAAATCTTCGATAGATTCAAATTTTCCGGTTTCCTCTCGGATGGTGATGATTTGACGAACAGAACTCTCCCCCACTCCCTTGACTGCTGTAAGACCAAAGCGAATCTTTTTGCCTTTGATCGCCGTAAAGTGTGCGAGTGATTCATTTATATCCGGAGGCAAAACTTCTATTCCCATCGCACGACATTCCTCAATTTCAAACGCTACACGATCCGTATTTTCTGCGTCTGCACTAAGCATAGCGGCCATAAACTCGGTCGGATAATGTGCCTTTAAGTAAGCCGTTTCGTAGGAGATGCGTGCATAACTTGCAGCATGAGCTTTAGGGAATCCATAACCAGCAAATGGCATAACAACGTCATCAAACATCTTAATGGCCAACTTGCGATCGTACTTATTTTTGACAGCACCCTCGATAAACTTCTCTCTTTGTGCGTCCAATTCTTTTTTAATCTTTTTCCCAATCGCTTTGCGAAGGATATCCGCCTCCCCCAGAGAGTAACCAGAAAAAATGCGGGCAAGCTGCAAAATCTGCTCCTGATAAACACCGATTCCATAAGTCTCCTTCAATATCGGTTCAAGATCGTCATGAAGATACTGCACTTTTTCTTTTTCATGCTTTCGTTTGATATAGCTTGGAATCCATTCCATCGGCCCCGGACGGAACAGCGAAATCATGGCTGTTATATCGTTGAACTCCGTCGGCTTTAGTTGTTTTAAATAACGACGCATCCCCGCAGATTCCAACTGGAACACTCCAGTAGTTTCCGCACGTGCAAGGAGTTTGAATGCATTTTTGTCATCAACAGGAATTTTGGACATATCTATCTTCTTTTCATGAAGCCTCTCGATAATTTCCAAAGTCGTCTGAATTATGCTCAGGTTTTTTAACCCGAGGAAATCCATTTTTAAGAGACCCAAAGCTTCGAGCGGTTTTGCAGAGTATTGTGTGATGATCGTCTTATCGTCTTTTGGCGCTTTCTGTAGCGCTGTATGGCTCACTGTTGGATCTTTTGTGATGATGACGCCACATGCGTGGACAGAGACATGACGAGATTTTCCTTCCAGTTTTAAAGCGGTATCCACAATCTTTCTATAAGTTTCATTACCATCATAAGCGACTTTGAGTTCTGAGGATTGCTTGAGCGCTGCCTTGAGCTTTGTTCCCGGACGCTCGGGTATGAGTTTTGCAAGTTCGTTCATCTCCGCAAATGGGACACCGTACGCACGGCCAACATCCTTGACTGCGGCACGAGCTGCGAGAGTCCCAAAAGTACAGATCTGGACAACATGATCGCGACCATATTTTTCTGCAACATATTCCAGAACCTCATCACGCCTTGTATCTGCAAAGTCCAGATCAATATCCGGCATGCTTACACGTTCCGGATTAAGGAATCGCTCGAAAATAAGACCATGCTCAAGCGGATCGAGAGTTGTGATATCCAAACTGTAACTGACAATGGAGCCTGCAGCAGATCCGCGCCCCGGCCCCACTGTTATACCTTGGCTCTTTGCGTAACGGACAAAATCGGAGACTACGAGGAAGTAGCCGGAAAATCCCATTTGATCGATGATTCCGAGTTCGTACTCCAAACGTTCTTTAATTTCTTTTGTGACTTTTCCGTATCGTCTTTTTAGCCCTTCTTCGCACTCCTTCTTCAAATATGAAGACTCAGTCTCCCCTTTTGGAACATCAAAAACCGGAATTTGGTATTTTCCAAACTCAAAATTAACTTCACATCGGTCGGCAATGACTTTTGTATTTTCCAGCGCTTCAGGAACATGCTTGAATGACTCCTCCATTTCTTCAAACGGTCGCATAGAAAAATCGGAGTCCATCATCGAGAAGCGATTTGTATCCTGAACGTTTGAGTTCTTTTGAATGCAAAGCAGAACATCGTGCGCCTCCGCGTCTTCTTTCCTGCAATAGTGACTATTGCATGTTGCAACCACTGGAACTTTGAGTTCCTCGCTAAGCTTGATGAGCTGCTGATTTACCTCCGCCTGCCCTGTTACATTTGGAAGATCCATTAGCTCAAAGTAAACGTTATCTTCCCCAAAGAACGACCTGTATTTCTCGACTAGAGCTGCGACCCGCTCTGAATCCTCAACCAGTGCAGCTTGCGGTATCTGCCCCCCGATCGGACCCGAAAGCGCAATCAATCCTTTGCCATACTTTTCCAAAAGCTCATCATCAACTCTCGGCTTGTAATACATGCCCTCAAGCGCAGCAAGAGTCGCAAGTTCAAGAATGTTTTGGTAACCCTCATCAGTTTCTGCAAGAAGTGTTAACGGAAATCTTTTTGAATCCGCACGTTCCTTGTCGTGGCGAGTTCTGGCTGCTATGTATACCTCAAGCCCAAGAATCGGTTTTATTTTGTGCTCCTTTGCTGCCTTATAAAACTCGATCAGCCCATACGTGTACCCCTTATCCGCAAGCCCAACCGCAGTCTGTTTGAGCTCTTTGGCGCGCAGCACAATTTCCTCAGGCTGCGGCAAGCCCTCCAAAAGGGAGTATGTGGAGTGGCAATGGAGATGGACAAAATCAGTCGCTTTCATCAGGGTTTGATGATAGCGGAGGATTGCTCAGGGATGGAGCAATTTTGTCAGGAGTTTGCTTCAGCCTCTTTAGCAACCCCTGGAACTGAGAATGTGAACCCAAATGTATTCTGACCTTTATTGTCTTTAACATTTACTTTAGGGTGCCCATTCCATTTATCATCAAATATGGCAGTTAGTGCTGCTGCTAAAGAGTTATTCTTATGTGCTTCTGCCGCTTCTTCTCGTCTTACCTGATCACTCTCAACCGCACTCTGTATTCCCACGCCCCTACCCCCCAAAGCTCTTGTTAGATTTCTTACCGTTCTCTCCATTGTCTCCTCAACAGCACGCACTTCTGCTTCTATTTTATCGGGGACAAGATTTGTAAAATGCCCTTTCTGTTTAAGAAAACTATACTCTCCTTCATCATTACCTTTCTCGATCCTCGCCTCAATTTCTAAAAGAATTTCTCTAAGATCAAGAACTGGTATTTTCTCACCTCCTTTGGAATCAACTAGAAAGAGCTTTTGTAATTCTGGAGGAAGTTTGCCAATAAGATTCTCTACACTTCGATCCAGCTCTGCATCCTTTTCTCCTTCTAACTCGTTACGTCTTCGAAAGGCATCTAAGGGTAACAGTGCGGGCTGCTCTGGAGCCTGGTCGTCGGCTGGCTTTGCTGCTTCTGCTTGTTCTTGTTTTTCTGGCATGATTGATTGTGTAGGAAATAAAAGGGAGCCACACTAACGCTTTATCATTTCGCTTGTCAATGTTCAACTTCTAATCTCCACTTGTTTCCCAACAACTGATGCTGAGAATATGGCTTTCCTAAGCCAAGAATTTAAGGTGGTAGAAGATAGGTTCAGCCCGTTTTTTTGTCACGATATGACCCCTTGTCATTCTGAACTCGTCCCACATTCTATTGCCATCACTCATCTTACCAGTATACCAGTATACTGGTATACTGGTTGACAACTCACACAAGAAAAAATAGAATATCCACATGGGTGGCAAAGTCGAGTATCGAAAACTAAGCAATAGGCAACGCAGTATCCTAAAAAAGGAATTATTCGATACATTCAAAAAGTTGGGTATTGGAGATGAAAGCGCACTTCTCCTTTATGACTTACTCATGCGGAGTGAAGTTATTATGCTCTCGCGAAGAATTTTAATAGCGAGAGAGTTGTTCAAAGGGCACACACGAGAATATATCAAAAACAAGCTTCGCGTCGGTCTCGATACAATCAGATCCGTAGATTCATGGCTCGAGGTGCGCTTTCCTGATTACCACCAAATCATTTCCCCCTTGTTTGAGAAAAACAACAAAAAAAACATTAAGATCACAGACCTTCCAAAAACCATTTCTCCAATGAAGAAAAAACTTTTGTCGGCGCTGCTTAAGATCGAGTAAATGGATATAGAAAACTCAAAGGCATATGGCTGAGCTGCTGGAGCTGTACCCCCTATATTTCACATATATGACGATATCGTATTAAAAGTGAAATATGCGGCAAAAAGGAGTTATAAGCCCAAAATTTGCACACCCTGCAAAATAGTCTAGTCTTTTCGAAAATATACTTTAAAACAGTCGAGTCTACTAAAATTTGCTATTTCCCGCCCATTTCTCGCACAATTAGACTAAACCGCCTTCCCCTCTCCTTCGCATTCTTAAACATATCAAAGCTGGCACACGCAGGGCTTAAAACCACATTATCACCTGATTTGGAGGCGCTACGGGTCACCTCGATCGTCTTCTCAAAATCAGACGGTTCAGGATTTTCAATCACAAGTTCTGACGGTATTTGACTCCTGAATGTCTCTGCCATCTCCCCGTACGACACAACTCTCACACCTCTTTTCTTGATGACCTCGTAAAGACTGGAAAAATCCATTCCTTTATCCCGCCCACCCATCAAAATTACGAGCTTACCCTCAGGAAAAACCTCACATGCGGTGATAACTGATTCCGGAGTTGTGCACGAGCTATCGTTGTACCATTTGACCCCATCAATCTCGCGAATGAACTCCAGGCGATGTGGAACACCGGGGAACTCCTTCAAAACTTTCCCGATATTTTCCTCGGAAACTTTCAACGCACGAGCGGCTGTGACTGCGGCGCGGATTGTATCGGGATGAGTTACGCACTTGATATTTTCCGGTACATCATCCGTGAACCAATGAACCCCACTTTCTAAGCCCTCAGCAAATTTTTTGACGATTGAATCCTCCCGATTGAGCACTGCAATATCTTTATTAAGTGCGAAATGCGAAATGCGAAATGCGAAACCCTCGTCATGTTCTGATTTTTGGTGCGCAACAATTTGCCTTTTGGCTTCCGCATATTCTTTCATATCTTTGTGCCAATTAAGATGGTTTGGAGTGATATTGAGCACAACAGCAATATTTGGACTCACAGGACAATCAATAAGCTGAAAGGATGATAGCTCCAACACCAAAAACTTCTTCGCATTTCGATATTCGCATTTCGCATTTTTCTCCATTGACCAATTTTCAATCAAATCCATTCTTGGAATTCCATCATTCCCCCCACGCCCAACTCGATCATCCCCAAACTCCGCTTTCAAAAACTCCTCAATCAATGCCACACAAGTCGTCTTTCCATTACTACCCGTAACCCCAACTGTGACTCCGCCAAAGCCTTTCAAAACCTCAGTAGTTGATGAAGTAACAGGAATCCCCTTCTCCTTCGCTTCCACCATCAACTTATGATCCAATGGAAACCCCGGCGACCTAAACACCAAATCAACCCCATCAAGATTTGACCCCAATTCGCATTTCGCATTTCGATATTCGCATTTTTTACCATCATCAAAAACAAAAACCCTATCAATACCTGATAAACCACACAACCAGTCTGCAACGCACTGGCCATCAACCCCGTACCCGAGGATGCCTATTGATCCACGAACTTCGCTTTGCATGCAGGTAGCGTAGCTTCCGATGGATTATTCTTAAAGTAAATAGCTGACCGGAATGATGTGTAGCAATCATCAGTCAAAGAAAGCTCAAACGCACGTAGAATCGTCTTTTCGCAGCCACGGTTCTCGCACATCCAAGTTAAAAATGTTGTGAAGTGGCGGATAAATTTGCGAAGCGGCGGTAGCTTCACTTTTTGCCCTTCAAGTGAAACAGCCTGTGATGCGAAGTCGCGAGTACGAAGATGAAGATCGTTCGCAAGGTTTTCCATTTTAACCTGCGGATCGCGAAGTGCCATGATTAGGTGAGATTCGCGCGTTACGTGCTCACGATTAATATCTTCCAGATTTTCGGAGGACAATGTGTATCCAACAATACCTCCATCACCTTCTTCTATCCTGCGATTCAAATCACGAACATACTCACGGTAAGCAGGACCCTCACGGACCTTAAGGAACTCGAATGCATCCGCAAGAGAGCGTGAATAAACTGATGGGAAGTAGTTTTGTAACGTGATGTCCTCACCCGTAACCTTTTGACTGGAAACATCGGAGGGCCACCCCTTGCATCCGGATTCCCCGGCATTTACTGCAGTAAAAGTACTAAAGTGCTCAAAGATATTGAGTGGATGCGGAGCACTTGCCTGATGCAGATTGCGAACAAACGTGTCAGCATGATCCCATATCCCTTTTAGTTCATTTCTATACAAAAGCAACCTCTGAGCCAGACCAGAAGTATCTGATCCGAGTTTGAGCAAAATTTTCTGGAAAAGCGTTGCCTCATCTGTAAAGACCGGATTCGTATCATAAAATGTGAAGCGCTGAGCATTGCAACCTAAGCCACCTCTTCCAAGTGGTGCAAAATCTGAGTAGTAAGCACAAAGTGCATCGTCATCGGAAGGAGTTGCGTAACGCGGAACTACACCTGTACCAGTCCCCGGGATGACTGGGACCTGTACTGTCGGATCAAGTGCATATTCCCTAACCTGACGAATCTTTTCCCACAGATAGCTTGCCTCGTTAAAGTATGCCTCCGCAGCTTCGTAATCCAAATCCTCCGCCTTTGCAATTACCCCATCTATGAGTTGAGCCAGGACTTCCTCCATTGCACGGATGTCGTGAACAAAGCAGGCTGTGCGGTTGATGTCGCGACTGGGTTCTATTACACCTCCGGGCAAATCGACAAATAATGTCCTCAGCCTGGAGGCATACATCGCCTTATTCATCTTTTTATCAAAATCAGTCCCCTGCGCAGGACCGGAAGATGTGGCATTCATCAACCTATCTGAAATTTCACTGAATACTTCCTGTATATAAGGCGAATTGACGGCAGGAGCTAGAGGCGGCACAAGAGCTGACGCTGTCTGCGGTATCAGGAGTAAGCCAATCAGGACAAATACGGTTCGCATAAAAGATTACGGAGAGCAGAATTGAGTAGAGTCATCGGTCGGACATTCTTTTAGTGGAAACTCAATTCTTTCAAGATCAGTAAAGAGTCTCACTGCAGTCTCCAATGACGCTGCAAGTGATTGAACAGCCTCTGTAAGATAATCGGAGAGACGGCGTTCACTCGCACGGAATCCAATTGCCAATGTGTTTGCAAGAATCATCTCACGAATACTGGAAGTTGCAGACTCCTGAATAGAAAGCGGCCCGAAGCTAAACCCAACCGGTGCAAGAGTGGCGTGCCTTCCGGGAGTGCACAGGAAAGAAAAAGATCTTCTTGGGAATCCCTGCTCTTCGCAGATAAAACTTCTAATCCTACGCACAAGTTCCGAGGGCTCATATTCAGGAAGAACAATTGGAGAAAGTGCAGGAATCTCCACCGCGCTGACGAGTTGCGCACGCGGATTTTGGCACGCTCCGTATGATGATATTCCAACAGGTTCAAGTGGCATAAGCTGGGTTCTACCCGGCATTGTGTTGCCCTGCGCAACTGATCCAATGCTGGAAGTTACAGCCTGTGTAAGCAGACCCAGTGAGTTCGGGAATTTTGTTCTGTAAGCAGAACGAATGTAATTCGTATCCCACCACCACCAATTCCACGAGAACCTGTTCGCATACGAAGATTCTCCCCAATTCCAGTACCACGACCACCATCCGCCACTCCCAAGGAAAGGATTACGATCTGGCTCCAAAAGTGTATTTTGCCATTCATCAGTTTGATCGACTCCGATCCTTTGGCCTTTCTCTTCCTGGCAAAGAATTAGCTCCGCTGATGGCTCAGGCACGGAAGTTTGAGGAGATATTTCATGATGACACTCATTCGAACAACCATCACCGCTCATCGGCAAGCAGAGCGACCTGCAGTCAGCGTCAGTCATACATGCACGGGATTCCTCATCACTACAAAAGCCGGAAACCATTTTGGAGGGATCTGCATTGATGCATGAACCAACCTTGCATTCTTCATGACTTGTGCATTTACCGTTCGGATCGGTCAAATCAGGATTATTTAAGCAACGCCGTCCATCATCGCATTGCTCTCCGGGATCGACCATCTCATTACCACATAGTCCGTACAGACACTCCGATGCGCACTCGGGCTCACACCTTCCCAAAAGACAGTCGTCATTACCTTCAGTTGGATCGCAGAGCTCTCCTGTATCAGTACATTTGTATAGACATTTGGAAGGACAAATTGCACCACCATCTTCATCCTCAAGCTGACATGTCTCGCTGCAAAGATCGTAGCCTGCACGATTGCCGTCGTCGCATTGCTCTCCGGGATCAACATGACCATTACCACATAGATCCGGCCTTTCGAGCTCACATTCATCGGTGCATCCGCCGTTTCTGCGATGATCTGATGGCTCGCACTCCTCATCGCCCTGAACAATTCCATCGCCGCACTTAATGGGTTTTGTACACTCTGCCGTGCAAATGACTTTATCCAGATAATACTCGTCCTGAATTATGCACTGATCAAACCCGCAATCATCATCCTTTTTGCATGATCTTGAATGATCTCCTGTACATACTCCTTCGTTCGTGTTGCATGGCCCAAGCGGACACTCCCCGTCATCCCTGCACTCGCGATATTTATTTAACCTGCAATGCTTCCCGGGATCACAGATTTCTTTGTAAGGATATTCATCATCTGTGATTGAGTCTTCAATATCGTCACCACAAAACGGCAACACACAATCCAAACGACAATATGATTGCAGTGCAGGATCGCATTCTTCACCAAGGCCAGGTTGGACTACTCCATCGCCGCAGTACTCGAATTGGCATGGAGTAGAGAAAATAAAATCACCCGAGCAGCCATCATCGCTCCAGTTATTTCCATCATCACATTGCTCACCGAACTCCAAAAGACCATTCCCACACGTAAGTTCTTTGATGCAGAACTTAGAACACCCATCGCCTGATTGGCGGTTGCCATCATCACATTGCTCACCTGCATTGATCTCCCAATTCCCACAAAGATCAATCAAGCAATGCGTACAGCCATCAAAATCAACAAAGTTGCCATCATCACACTCTTCGCCGCGCTGAGGAGGAGGACCATCGCCACAATACGGTTTTGATGTATCCGCCGGAGGTTCATGTGCCGCTTTTAGCTTGCAATTTAATGAGCATCTTTCATTCGGACCGTTTTTATTCCCATCATCACACTCTTCGTAGGGTTCCAGTATGTCATTCCCGCACTGAGGAGTTTCAATGTCGCAATTGTCATCACAGCCATCACCTGAACGCGTCTCGCAGATGCTGTACTCCCCCTGCTTGCTTTCTGTACAAAATATTCTGCTTGGAGGATCCACATTGCCCTGGCGACAATACTCATTCGTCTCCCTGCGCTCTCCAGTAACAGAATGAATGTATGTACATTCACTGCCATCATCACACTGCTCTCCACCTGTGACGACATCATCACCGCAACGCTCTAAGATGGCTGCATATCCTTTTTCAAACTTGCACAGACTGGAACACCCATCGCCATCCCATCTGTTGCCATCATCGCATGTCTCCCCTGTATCAATATCAATCCGATCATTCCCGCAGCGTTGAAGATGACATGATGAGGAGCACGCCTCTTGCTCGAACTCTCGACCTTCTATTTTTTTGATGTCTCTCAGCCACCACGCAGTATCGTACCAACGACGCCATCCGCCATACTTGCCAAACCCATAAAGCAATTCAAGTTCATCACGATACTCATGGATGTAAGGTGAATAGGATATTTTTAATTTCATTCTCTCCCAAAGAGCCAAATTATACCCTTCATTCGGATGCGCCCCTCCGCTCGATCTGCCGCTATCACAATCTTCTCCAATATCAAGTTCCCCATCTCCACAACGCGAACATGGAGGTGAAGCGTCTACAAGCTCATCAAGATCCTGCCTTCCGGAGACAAACGATTGATGGAAATCATGATCAAATACCCGCGGAGTGACGTACCAGCCACCAGCCGACTGGAATTCTGGATCGCCACCCGTCCAATTCGGCAACATCTCACTCCCCGCAGGCCAACGCCCATCTAATTGATAGCCTTTGGCAAACGTGAGCATTTCCCCGATGATGTCGCCACGCGCACTTCCACTCGGATCCTTCTTTTTATCCCCACACTGTGGAACAGGCTGCGGCAGTTGACAGAAAGGAGTGCACTCAATTGTGGAGTATAGATGCATTTGATCGCACTGCTCGCCTGGATCAACATCCCCATCTCCGCAGAAATCTGGTCGCTCGAGCTTGCAAAGTGATGAGCAACCATCACCATTTATAAGATTTGCATCGTCGCATTCTTCCGAGTTATCACGGTATCCATCACCACATGGTAATGCCCGAATTCTTTCATTTTCTGTGCACGTAGGAATGCATGGAATTTGACAATCTTCATCACGAAGGCACACGAGTGTTTGACCACTTGGAGAATTTTCGCAGGTTTTTGTTCCAAGATTGCACTTGCCGTATCCGCAGACTTCGCCGGACGCAGCATCACACACCGGACCGCAGACTGAACCCGGATCACCAGGGCAAGGGGTCGGGGGGCACCTGCCGGCAGTTTGATCTCCCGGATCGCATTCACCTGCATGGCTCATCTCCGCTTCTTCCAGATCATCAATCATACATGCACCACGCAGATCACCAGGACGCGTGCACCCAAAATCCCCTCTCGCCCAACACCAAAATCCTCCGCAATCCAAACTTGATGTACATGGTTTGCCATCGGGGCACGTTGGGAAGTCGCACTCTTCCGAGGAATCAATAACACCATCTCCGCAGCGTGCTTTGGTACAATTTGTGCGACAGGCATCTGGCAACACATCACTGTTATTCATTCCCATATCACACTCTTCATCATCCATATTGCCCGGAATGTTATCCGGCCCATCGGAATCCCGTTGACCATCACCGCAGAATTCCAAGTTACATATCGAATTGCACCCATCGCCGTCGACAGTATTCCTATCATCACATTCTTCATCGCATTGAGTGATGCCATTACCGCAAGCAAGATCATGCGTAGGTGAGAACCTGCAATTATTGTCGCAGCCATCGCACTCATCCTGAATACACTCAGCAACCACAGTGATACATTCTTCATCTGGCTCACAATCATCACTATCAAAGCACGCACCACCGCTTAATGAGCATCTGTAAGAAACTTCCTCACACGGTTTTTCATCATAAATGGAACAAGCCGAAGCCTGATCATAGCACCAACCTCCATCATCACACTGCTCATCTCCCTCTATGATCCCATTCCCACATTGTGACTCACCTACATCCTCACCCTCACAATCGTTGCTACATCCATCATCATCTATTTGGTTCCCATCATCGCATTCTTCACCAACGTCCTGTATGCAATTTCCGCACTCTTCAATCTTGCACCTGGAAGAGCATCCGTCGCCAGACTGTCGATTGCTGTCATCGCATTGCTCGCAAACGCCGTCAGACACCCCGTCTCCGCAATAGAAACCAGGAGCGTCTTCCGGAATTGCCTTAAGAGCCCAGCGGCAATCGTTGCAATCGTCTATTTCCGGCTCACAAACCTCGCCCGGCTGCGTACAAAAATCAGGATCTTCTGAGCATTTCTCTCCAGTAATTGCAAGAACCATGTGATGGTAGCAACGATTCTTTCCAGCCGGAGGATCTGCACGCCAGCCGTTCTCATCAACGGTAACTGCTGAACACACCTCGTTTGCCCCTGCCCAGTCGCATATCTGCGGACCCTGGCTGCAATCCTGCAGGCTTCCCTGATAATTAGAACGCAGGCAATTGCCATCTGGCGGCCCGTCATCACATTCCTCGCCGCATTGGATAACTCCATCTCCGCAAACTGATTCGGTTTCGCAGGCACCGCTGCACCCATCTCCATCAATATTATTTCCGTCATCGCATTCTTCTTGAGGAGAAGCCAGTCGGCAATCCCCACATACAATATCCTCGCATGACCTGCTGCACTCATCATCTACGCGTACTTCACACGAAGCACGCTCACCGGCACCAGTAACACAAATCGGATCCTCAGGAATTTCTGCTCCTTTGAGCAGAAGATCTGGATTGAAATACTCAGTACAATCTCTCTCCTCCCAATTATTATCCTCAATAAAGTGCATGCAGACCGCTCCCGGATCGCACTCCTCACCCGGATCAACTACTTCATTCCCGCAAACCTCAAGTTTGCATTCAGCAGTACACCCATCGCCGTTTTGCGGAACACATCTACCACCTCCGGACATGCATGACTGGACTCCACTGATCACGCCCATGCCAAAGGAACCAAGCATATTACAATTCCATCCATCAAACTGACCACCTGTACAGATACCTCCATCATCACACTGCTCACCAGGATCCACCCACCCATTGCCACATAGTAAATGACTTACGTCTTCCTTCTCACATAGGAGAGAACAACCATCTCCCTCCTCCGGAATGCAATACGGAGTCAGGCTGCCTGGAATGCATTTATCACCAACCGGACAATCGTACTGATCAACACACGGAATATCTCGGAGTGATTCACAGTGCGAGAACTGCGGACATGTTAGACCTGATCTAAAGTTGCATTTCTCTGAAAGGTTATCGCATGTGCCACCATCATCACACTCCTCACCGATATTTTTCTGGATGATGCCATCACCACAAGCCTCTTGCTTGCAATTTGCACTGCATCCATCATTCCCGACTGTGACACACGCAATTTGATCATCTTTATTGCCCAGCACACCATCAAATCCATATTTCAGACAATCGGGAGGATTCGGTCCAACGGAACACTTACGATCTGTTATTTTTCCATCTAGCTGTTTGCATAGTCCGCCATCATCACATTCCTCGGGGAGATGAGTCTCGCCATCCCCACAAATCTGCACTTCGCATTTATTGGTGCATGTGCTCGCAACACCGCCAACTCCACTGCCAACACCATAACGCGGCTCGCACGTGCTCCTATCCTCACATAATGACCCACGCCTGTAACATCTTTCTCCATCTGCACAGTGCATGCCTGGATCGCATTCTTCTTCTTCAAGTTTTCCATTTTCATCAAGATAGACGTAGATAATGCCATCGCCACAGTATGTCTCATCTTCGCAAAACTCGTTGCACTCTGAACGATTGTTTCCGACCCCACCAACTGTGCGCGGGCGGCATATATCATCCGTTTCCAGCATGCAGTAATCGGAAACAGGACAGTCCTCATCGCCATTGCACCACTCTCCGGTTACATAACACGTTCCGAAAATAGGTTGTGAGGCGCATCTGTAACATTCTGTGTCTTTTTCACATGTTTTGTACGGATGCCCGGTACAAAAACCATTATCACATGAGGAAATGGTATTGCACTGCTTGTGATCAGTGCATTCTTGTCCATGGATTACGTTCCCTATCCAACAGACTCCGGAGGCAACGTAGCGGCACGCGTTTTTACGCCACTCATCCATTTGTGAGGAAAGAACTCCCGGTGGCCGCTCGGTACAATCCTGATCTGGATCATCCGGATGATTTTTTCCGCAGAACTGACCTGTGTACCTGCACGTTTTTCTCCATGCAAGACCAAGGCATCGCTCATCATCCTCTGCACCAAACCCACATGATCTTCCACTTATTTTGCAATCGCGGTAATTCGAGCATTCTGCACCATCCGGACACTCCCTCTTTTCTGAACACTCTTCCCAATGTTCCTTCCAATCGTTACCACAGTAGTAGTGTTCAACTTGGCAAAACTCATCGCAACCATCATTCGGGAAACGATTCCCATCATCGCATTGTTCAGCTGATGCATCTACCGCTCCGTTACCGCACAAATCAGGTGATGGGAGCAGACACGCATTTCCCATCCCCGGATCCGCCTGCTCACCCTGATTTCCATAATTAAACAACTTGTCATAAGGCGCACTGCCCAAGATGTTTCCCGCTCCTGCAATATCAAGCAGAAGATCGTAAGTTTTAAGATCCCCGTCGCTAACATCTATCTGACCATCCCAAACAAATTCTTCTCCGTACGCGATTAGTGAAAGCTCCTGACGAAGCGACTTCAGCTCGCGTTCATGCAGCACTGCATTTCTAACCTCACCAATCCAATGTGCACACTCAAACTGAGGAATGATCATATCCTCGTAAGGCGGCAGGCGCACAGGTTCATTTTTATCATTCTGATTTAACCACCAGAGCCGCCATTTGTTGCAAATGGATGAATCCGCCAGATGACCAAGAACCGAATCGCGAACGAAGAGTTTTACTTCCTCAAAATCAAATGAAACATTGTTTTCATCAGACTGCAAATCAAAATCTGCAGGGAGAATCTCGGCAAGATCCTTTGTGCGCCAAACGACTAAATCATCTCCCTTCTCGTACAAAGGTTCTGACCCCTTAAGATAAAACTGAACTACAAGGTCGGAAGCGACAGAAGTTATGATCTTGTCATCAATTGCCTGAAATTCCAATCTCTCATAGCGTGAGAAGAGGCCATCCTGATCAAGATCGTGTGCCTCGGATTCTGAAACATCTCTCTCTTGAAGCATCTCGAGTGCCGGCAATGCATCCACAGTTGATGCAAAAAGCTTTGCATACATCGAATTCGATCCGGTTAAAGTCCAGGAATCCGGAGCACTCCCGAATGAAGTTGGCACTTGCCCCTGAACTTGTTGTTGTGATGAAGATGGTGCAGGTTCTATGCTTTGCGGCGGTGATTCCTCAGTGCAGGCACCGAGCATGATCGCAAGGATCAAGACGATCTTAAGCCGACCATGGAACAAAGAATTTATCACTATCTACGAAGAGAAGTTTCGGGGGTAGCAAGGCGCACAGGAATGCACTGCGAAGCATCCGAAAGTATTGACATTGCGTTTCGAACATCGGTTGCACCACGCTGCAGGCACCTGAGCGAAGCATGCAACGGAAGATATTGCTCAGACGCGCGCAAGACGCTCATCAAACGATCAAAAGTTGCACGCGCTTGCAACCTTTCCCTTGCAACAAGATCCGTCTGGACGAAACTAAGATCGATGTACCCCTCATAGTGCCCCTCGTAGCTCTCGTCGGCATACTTTCCAGATAATGCCTCCGGCATTGGCTCAACCGTATCCAGATGACAATCGTACATTCTCCAAAATTCGTGAAGGAGGAGCTCAAAATCACTAAATGAGAAATTTGGTGGATTTGGAACATGTGGCAGTTCTTTTGCAACTTTTGATGCAAATTCTCCAGGTGGAACAACATGATCCATCTCCTTTGCATCACACTGGAGTAATGTCTCCCCCTGGTACAAACGCATTCGCTCCTCCACAAGTTGCTCCATCGTGTAGTGGTACTTCTTCTGCATTTCGGGGAACGAAAGCTTTTCGTAAATCTTGCTGCCCGCACACGTCCTGAATCTATCCGTAAGCATTCCAGTGAGTTCTCCACGTGTGATAAATATCAAAAACGTACCAGCAGCAACTGACGCGAGCGCAAGAACAAGAAATCTGTGTCTCCTAGTTACAGTGAATAGTTGTGTCATGCTGAGCGGAGCGACAGCCGTTATGCTTCGTCTCCACCTCCGCTTCGCTTCGGTTCCGCTCAGCATGACACGGTCGTCGCGGAGACGAAGCATAAAATCAAGCCGTGGTCTGAATTTCTTCAATTGCATTGACGCAGGTAACACGGAATCGGATGGATGACTGAACCGAAGAGATCAACAAGACCGCGAAGTGGGATGAGGAAACTTCCTCTCACATCTGCAAGAACATTCTGGAAAACTGGAACAACTCGCCTTGTTCCACGCTCCGCAGCATCCTGTGCAACAAGCAGCCGAAGCATCTGGCGTTCCTCTTGCAGAATTTGCGCAGTCCACGCATCACACTGAGACTCAATTTGATAATAGGAAGGAGTGGTATCAAAACTTGGTGTTTCGTATTTGACGTACTCGCACTCTGCAATCGGTTCCATGAATTGCTTCTCGTCACGCCGTTTTTTGCTCCACCATCTTCCGCGGGCAGCAAAAAGCCGCGAGCAGCCAAGCGGACGATACTCAAGAATTCCTCCAGTCCCAACATGCCCATGTGTCTCGCGCACCTGATTGCAAACAGTTCTAAGACTGCAAGAGAGCGCGTGGTAGTTAAGAACAAGATATGGAACAAGGTCGGATGTATTAGCTCCGACTGTATTCAGAACCGATCGGTTGGATGGGCCTGTCCTGAGCGGGGTCGAAGGACCGTACTGTGCAGCACGATACAAATTAACTTCGTCCATCAGCATTCCGGAAACCCGATCTCCACACTGCTCACGCATCACAGAAAGTTGTTCTTCGTTTGTGAGCCTGGAAGCATCTAAAGCTCGCGGCAAAATTAGAAGGATGCAAATCCCCAAAAAAAGAATCAAGGCCGATCTAAAAGAAAAATGCTTCATCTAAATTTATCGGAAAGATTTTCTTTAAGTCCCGAATGCCGTTCAATCCCCTCCTCCTCTTTTACTAGCTCATTTCTATCAACTATGGAGTGGAATCTGACCTGCGCATTCCACGTATCAATTGCTTTTAGTAGAGTCTCCTGCAACGCACCCCACGAGACTTCAAGTTCTGCACGCTGTTTGATGATGCGCTGCGGACGTTGAACAGAACACCATGGACATGCCATGGGCCACGCGAGAGAAACTCCAAACGTACTGTAAGCAAGATGTTCTTGAGCTTTCTTCCAACTTTCAGTCGGAGCAGTAAAACTACTGCCCTCCCATGACCCTTGAACAAAGCTAACAGCACGAATAGACGAGGGATCACGACTGCTATCCTTAAGATCCAGTTCGCTCATCAGAAATGTTGTTCCGCCGTCCGATGGATCGCAGTGACTATCAAGCCTAGTAATAGACTGTTCCTTGAATGTAAGCAGACTGTTCCACGTTAATATGTTATCAATCGGAGGAGGCGGAACAAAAAAGAGCGACCCCTCGGGATTAGGGAGATCAATATCCGGAAAAGTAAAAACGGGAGGATGAAATCTTTTTAGTTCTTTTAGGCTTTTCTCTAAATCTTCAACATCGAACTGAAAAGTGACTGGGTCCAAAGGTGGAGGACTTATTATCTCCACCGAATGTTTCTCCAGATTGATTACAGGAACTGTAACTTTTTCCCCAAATGCAATCCTGGAGAGATCGAATGTCAGATCAGGAAGCGGAGTGCCAATAATCTCAAAAGGATGCCACTGAGCTCTGCTCCCGTGATACGAAGCCCAAAGAGGAGGCCCATCCGGAAGCCATGCACGAAGATCTCCTGACAATATATTATCCATGCCGCCGGACAGAAGATCCCACGGCTTTGTACTTTGTTTTACCGGAACAACATTCATGCGACATGCCGGTACAAGGCATTTTTTTGTAGCCTGTGCAGCTGCCTGGTATAACCCACGCACTCTTGTGCGCAGACTGGGCAAATACATCGAGTACATGTCATACCATTGCTCCAGGCTCTTGGCATTCTTTTCTATCCAGTCGTAATAAAACTCATTTGCTTTTTCTACATACGAAAGTAAAGCATGAATGTACTTGGGCTCATGAATACGAGCACGTCGGACCGTATCCTCCAGCGCAACATACGAGTCCATCACTTCACTGTTATTAATGATCCGCTGCCTAAGATTTGAACTGAGCGATACGCCGGTTGTTCTCTCAAGCTCGGAAGCGCCTTCCAGCCATGCGTTCCATTCCTCTTTCTTTTGTTTAATTTCCATTCGCGAAACCATCGGCATAGCAACTTCCACCGGGACGTACTCCACTTCGATCAGAGGAATTTCGCGCAGGTATTTTGCAGCAAGGCTTAGAGCATCAGGATCGTTGCCTATCACCTCTTCCACAGGTTCAGGCTCGTGTTTAGACTTTGCGAGTGAGGGGAAAATTTTAGAGAAGAGCGACGATCTTGTTTTCTGCAAACCAAATCCTCCACTTGGAAGAATTAACTTTACCTCCGGCGGCTGCATGAGTCTTCCGATTGTCTGATCCAGCGTAAGATACTCGCCAGGACGGTACGGCGTTGGAATTACCGGATGGACGGTTTCATGCATATACTGCAAACCTGCATTATCAAGAGAAAGGGATTCCATGCTGCTATCGAACGGGTGCTTTGCTTCATCTCCTGCGGGAGCCGTAGCATTGCTACCGGGAGCGGGGACCCATCTGCCTTCTTCATCGCGCGAAGCTGGAGGAAATTCCGAAAGCGTATCCAGCGCATTCCACCCTGCAGGCTCTGCTGCCTTATCAATCGGAGTAGCGTCGTAATCTACAACGCAGTTAAACGCGTAAGGGAATGTGGATGAGTCATGTGTGACATCCGACATGTAGGAATAACAAACTGCCTTTGCGCCATCACACGAATATATTCGCATTCGTGACCCCGTCTCATCTTTTGAACAGGACTTATGCGGTTTCGGTGGCGTTGATGTTGCAGGATCGCATGGTGCATTCTCACAGTTTAACTCGACCGTACTTTTCGGCAGGCCTTTCCTGTGTACTACTCTGCAGCCCTTACCAATACAATCACCGAATGAATCAAAACCGGTGCAATGGAAGCTCAGTTTGCAGTTAAGCGGATCAGTATTGCGATAGTAATGTGAAAGCACTCGTTCATCGCCAGGATGCACCAAGCCACCGCAAAGCGCAGGTGGGATTGGGGTTCTGTTTAGCGCCTTGTTCATGATGCCTTCTATCTCACCTTCGGGAAACGCAGAGACTTGCCGCAATCCTTGTGTGGAAGCGAAAAGTGTGACCAGAACGATGCATGCAGAAAGCCTCTTTACCATATGGGTAAAGGATACGGAAAAAGGGGCGTGGGGTGGAGGGGAAATTATCAGTCCCTAACACACTCCTCAGCATATGGTTTTCTGCCAAACAAAGACCTGATTTCCTCTTTTATATCATCAGATACACCTCTCACATGCTGCGAAAGAAACTCATTTAGAAAGTCGATCCCTCCTTCACGAAGACCTGTCCAATGATGCCCGTTAAATCTGTCATACTCCAATTCACAGTCGATGACACCGTCCTCATAGAAACGTACATGATGCTCATTTGGCTCCGACACAGATGTTTTCTGTTTTCTAACAAGCCCGGCAGTTTGCCCAGGAAAAACAAGCTGCCAATACGTACGTCTGAAACCTTGCTCAATCAGTACTTCGAAGAATAATTTTTGCAGCTCACTTTCATAGGAGTCATCGAAGCACCCCTGCACAACCGATGGCCTCATCCAGCCACATGGATACTTCGTAGCACCATAAGCAAGATCTGCAATATAGCCCAGTGTCCCTCTTCGTTTTTCGGAAGTCATTTGAGTGAATTTTACGGGAAAACAGATGTGGTAGTGGAGAAAAAACCCAAAAGTTTCTCACAATTCTTCACACTGACCCTCTAAAACTGGTGCATCTACAAGTAATAGCAATTTTTTGTATGCTCGGTTAAATCTTTGTCTCAACCCGCCATTTGGTAAGCCGCTTCTCGATCCTTCGAGACCAGTCAATTTATTCAGTATGCTATGCCGCACAGTAATGTCCTGTGCATCACCACTCAATTCCACATCCTGATTGCACCGCATTGCAAAACCCATCAAACCAAACACTTCATCAAAATCCGGATTGCACAAAAAGCCTTCGAGCAACCTAGAACGAACCGCGCATCGCGGCGCTAAGCGCAACGCGGTCAATGTTTCTTCAAGCAGATCACGTCCAGCACTAACGTTTTCCTCATCAGTTACCAATGCGTAATAATCAGCGCTGTTGATCAGCATAATTGGAGAAAAGAAAACAGGTTACACATGCTACATTACTTCTGATTTCTAGCCATAAGAAAAGATATTCTTTCAACCTGACTCGAATTCACGCAGAAGCTCTTTTTTCATTTTCTCCGTAAACGGAGGCAAGCCTGCAATCATGCTGTTTCTCTCAGCTGCATCCAGTATCATAGCCCACCGCTTCTTCGGGTCACGAAGATATTTAGATACATCTATAAGCCGCTTGCCTTTGCCAAAATACACCATGTCTCCATTATAACGCATTCTTGCGCCCCGAAGCGCTTGGCAACAATGGATTTTCCCGTAGGGGCGTAGCATGCTACGCCCCTACGGGAAAATCCTGCCATCGTAAAAAAATTGTGCGTATTTGGTGTATATTATCGGACAGAAAAAGCCTTCGGCCCGTGGTTCATATACCACACTTAGCGGGGAGCCTTTTTCTTTAAACCTCCACCACAATCGGCAACACCACAGGCTCTCGATCGAGCTTGCGCCGGAAGGTCCTATGCAACGCCGCATTGACCGCTTTTTTATAGCCCTTTCGGTCTTTCTCGCCGGAAGCTTTTGCCTCTTCGTATGCTTTCCGTGCAGCCTTGACTGCTTCGCCTGTCACCTCTGCAAGCTCGGGGCCATAGACAAATCCGCGCGTTAGAACATCCGGATCGCCAATGAGCCGCCCGCTCTTTGCAAAAACTCGTAAGACGACGATGACAATTCCTCCTTCGGAGAGCCTTTTGCGATCTTCCAGAACTCGCTTGCCCTCGCTTCCCCCACCAAGTCCATCAACCAAAATATCATCCGCAGCAATTCTGCTTTTACTCTTGCGCGCATTCTTGTGTTGATCGAACTCCAGGATTTCTCCATTGTTTAAGGAATGGATGCAGTTTTCTGTGTAACCCGCTGTGCGCGCAAGTTCCGCATGGGCGGCACGCATTGCAGTCTCACCGTGCTCGGGGATTACGTGCTTGGGTTTTGTTAGCCGCATCATGAGCAAAAGATCTTCCTGGAATCCGTGACCGGTTGTGTGTAGATCCAGGACGTCATTCGTCAAAACCTTTGCACCGCGCAGATAGAGATTATTTATCATCGCAGCCACGGCGCGTGCGTTTCCTATAATTGGATTACTGGAAAGGACGACTGTGTCACCTTCGCGGATTTCCACATTGCGATGGGCGCCAAGGCCCATTCGCGCGAGCCCCGCACGCTCCTCCCCCTGCGTTCCCGTTGTAAGAATCAGAACCTCACGGTCGGGCAATTTGTTCATTGCAGGGCTGGCTTTACGTATAAGCCCGCGCGGAGCATTAAAGTATCCAAGATTCTGCGCAATTTCGATATTGGTTTCCATACTGCGACCAGCAAGAAACACTTTTCGATTGTGAACTTTTGCGGCATCCACAATCTGTTGAATGCGGGAGAGACGCGAGCTGAATGTACTCACTATGAGACGACCTGATGCCGAAGCGATTGTCTCATCAAGAGTTTTTGCAATATCGCGCTCGCTCATGGCATGCCCCTGCCTTTGTGCATTTGTACTATCGCTGATCAAAGCAAGAACTCCCTTCTCCCCCATTCCCGCAATATGCGCCAAATCAGCTGGCGGTTCGTTGACTGGAGTTAGATCAAATTTGAAATCACCAGTGTGAATGATTGTTCCAAGCGGCGTGTGTATTGCAACCCCGGCGGAATCCGGAATGCTGTGTGTAACACGGAAAAATTCTACTTCGATCTTTCCAAGCTTGATGCGTTTTCCATATTCCACATTTTGCAGTGATGATTTGGAAGTCAGCTTTGCTTCATCGAGCCTCTTTTTAACAAACCCCATCGTGAGTTTTGTTCCGTAGCATGTGGGAAAGTGAAGTTTCGGCAATAGATGTTGCACCGCACCAATGTGATCCAAGTGCCCATGCGTGAACAAAACTCCACGAATGAATTTTTCTCTCCCTTTTAGGAAAGAGATATCCGGAATCAGATAATCGATTCCAAGCATTCCCTCTTCCGGGAACTGCAGCCCCAGATCGATGACTACAATGTCATCATCAACCTGGACGAGCATGCAATTACGTCCGACTTCTTCGAATCCTCCAAGAGGAATGACTCGCACAATCGGTGATTTCCTGCCTCCACTCTTTGGATGGTTTCCTGATGATCTTGGTGATCTCCTTGAACGTCTTTTTTTAAACATAAAAGTTGTAATGAAAATGAATTAAACGTGATCTTTCTTGCCAGTACTTCCTTCTCCTTGAGCACTATCAATCAGATACACAGGCAGTATAGCAGAGAGGAGATAGAATGCAAGGAGTTTGATGTCGTGATGGATGTTTTTTGGCTTAGGGTAAATGAAATTTTAGTTTGAAATCATGACTTAATTATTGATATACGCATATAGATCGCAGAAAATTTTCAATTTTCATGGATCAATTTTCAAACAATTATCAATTTTCAAGGTTCAAATAGCAGATGTTTGGTCAATTGAAAATTGAACCTTGAAAATTGTTTGTAAATTGAAAATTGATACCTGTAAATTTTCTGCGACCAGGCATGGGCAAGCAAATGTCAACAAAATACATTCTGCTTGCAACTTGCGCCCCTCCCCCAAAACTAGTACCCTCCCCTAAAGTCCTGCATACTGAAAGTCCATGTCTGACCTCACGATCAAAACTGCAAAGACGAAGGCGCGGCGTGATGTACATCTTGCTGTGCGCACATTTGATGCGGAAACAGGCGAGAAAGTGATTTCACTTTTGAGGATTGATGGGCGCGAAAAGGAGTGCGATCACTTTATACATGAGTGGAACCACACGGTGGAGCGAACGCTTGCACATGCAGAAGAGGAGCCATATGAAAGGATGGAGAGCGCATTGAAGGAATTGAATGGACTCCTAAAAGCAATCCGGATTTCCGATCACATTGATGAGGTGCACGCGATGCTTGGTATTCATGATAGGGACGGAGTATTGCACGTTTCGCAGGCGGGACGAGCTGAAGGATATCTCATACGAGATGGATCGACCGCACAGATAACGGAGAGAACAGGAGGGCGAGGCACCCACGCGCAATTCCTTTATATCTCGAGCGGAGACATTGTGAGCTCGGATGTCGTGATTCTCTCCACCGAGAGACTGCTTAGATCAATTACCCCGGCACAAATCGCACAAGCTTCGCGCAGGAGAAGTGATTTGACTGAAGCAATACGCGATGCGCTGGAGGGCGAGAAGGAAGTTGCAACATTTGCAATCATCACTTCCGAGGGTGCAGGTTCTGCAGGCAGAGTAAAGCCGAAGAGAAGCGGACTTGTGCAAAAGAGTAGAAGAAGGAAGAAAGGACGAAAGTTTTCGCTACCTGCACTTTCATTGGATTGGCTTGATTGGCGCGGCCTTATGGGTAAAACACAAAAACTCAGGAAGAAACTGAGCAAGTTCCTAAGCAAAGGATTCCAGAAGCTTCAAAGCGATCTTAAGCATCCAAAAAGGAAAAGGCGCGCGCACCTTTTGATCCTTGCCGCCGCACTCGTTGTATTTATCGGCATTTGGCTTGGTTTCCAGGTGACAACGGTCAGCCGCCGCAGCCAATCACGCGGGGATCTGACCGAGCTTGTGGAGAAGATAAATGAGGATGTTAAGAACGCAGAAAACAGGCAACTAATGGGCGACCTGGAATCCGCAAATGCGATTTTGAATCGAGCAGAAGAGGAAGCGCGCAACGTAATGCAACACGAATCGGGGCTGTTTAGAACGGAAGCGCTTGACCTTTTGGATCGTATCCGCGAGAAGCGCGAATCAATATCAAACATCGTGCGGTTGACCCCAACACTTGTCGCTAACTTGACCTCGAGGAATGAGGATGTCTCTGCGCGCGGTTTGGTTGGGATTGAACGCGGAAGAATGATCGTCTACGACAGACAAAACCTTTACTCGATCATCGTGAATGCTGTTGATGAGCCGCAAAGGCTGGATGGGGATAATCTGATCTTGAACGGAACATTCTTTGATCGATACGACACGTCACTATTTATGACCAAAGAGAACCGCTTGATCGAATTGATCGAGGGACAGCCCACAGCCATGAAGACAGATGATCCGGCAGGGTGGCTCAGCGGCCCCGACATGGAAACCTACATCCGCTTCCTTTACGTCCTCTCTCCACAAAACAATCAGATCTTGAAGTATGAAAGGCTAAGCAACCGCTACAGCGAGCCAAGTGAATACAATGTGAGTGGAGATCTGGAAAACGCGATTGATATGACAATCGATTCGGATATCTACATCCTTAAATCAGGCGGAGAGATCGTTAAACTCTTCCGCGGAGAATCCAGCCCATTCGCCATCCGCAACCTACCAACTGGTGCACTGGAGACCGCAACAAAAGTTGTAAAACCAAGTGACCGCAGTAACTTCTACTTCTTAGATCCGGAAGGCGCAAGGATAATTGTGACTAGGACTGATGATGACTCTGGCGAGTCGCTTTACTTGAAGCAGTACGTGCTTGAAGGAGATCAGGTTGGAACACTGCAGGACTTGTATGTTGATCCGGAGGAGACGCAGTTGACTGTGCTGGATGAGAAGAGGTTGTACTCGATCAACCTACAAGAAGGATGATTGCAGAAAATGCTGCAGTGACGGCTGTCGCAGAAAATTTACAATTATCAATTTACAATTTCCAAACAATTTTCAAGTATCAATTTTCAAACGTTTGATACTTGAAAATTGATAATTGTTTGATAATTGATCCCTGAAAATTGAAAATTTTCTCCGACCCATGCGAGTACTTGTATTTGGCACTTTCGACGGCCTTCATCCCGGACACCAATTCTTCCTGGAAGAAGCCGGGAAACGCGGAAATCTGCACATCGCCGTAGCACGCGATGAGAATGTGATGCGGATCAAAAACAAAAAACCGGAGAATGATGAGAATGAGAGGATGGCAGCAATCCTAGAAAAATATCCCGAGGCTGACGTGTGCTTGGGAGATTCTGATGATTACCTAAAGCCCGTTCGGGAAATTAAGCCGGACTTGATATTTCTTGGGTACGATCAAAAAATGCCTCCGGGGGTGAGTGAGGAGGATTTGGGGTGCAACATGGAGAGGCTTCCGGAGTTCATTCAATGACTTTCGATTTGAGCTTTCCTGCTTCATCCATAAAAAACTGCTGCCATTCCTCATTTGGCAAATCCCTGATCATGCGCGGATAATCCCTGACTTCATCAGACTTAAGGAATTGCTTGCAAAGCTGCAACGGATCTATATGCCAATCGAATTTTACCCTGGCTTTTTTTGTAAGATCATCAATCGAAAATCTTTTTTCTTTGCATAGAAGATACAAATCGATAAAATCACGAGCCCTGGCCTGCTGATGTATTGTAAAAAGCTTGTTCACAGC
Source organism: uncultured Candidatus Peribacteria bacterium (assembly GCA_964632395.1). Lineage (GTDB taxonomy): Bacteria > Patescibacteriota > Gracilibacteria > Peribacterales > Peribacteraceae > CAZWES01. The sequence goes on from CAZWES010000010.1 coordinate 26,523, forward strand.
AATATCTAAAAGACTATCGACTATCACACCTTCCTCCATCTCACCTTTCTCAATACGAGGAAACGGGAAATATGTGAACTCTGTTTTTAGAATCTCATCGTCAAACTTAAGTAAAAAGATGTTTCGGTTAAAACTTTGTCTAAAATCAACCTCAGAAAATCCAAGATTGGGCTTCACCTGCCTAAGAAAAACATCAATTTGCGTCACATCAAATTCCTCTTCTGAGAAGAAATCCAAGTCCTCAGAATAGCGATGCTGGAAATAGAAACCGGCAAGAGCAGTGCCACCGGTCAGGTAGAATTGACTACAAAGCCATTTGCTTCCACCCATTTTCTTTAGGAACAATTTTTGCCTGTCAGTTAGTACAGAGTCTGCCATGGATCAGGAAATGTAAACATTTTCGGCTTTCGGGATCGATATGGATTTCATCCCAGTACTTCCTAAGCAGCTTTTCATTTATTTTTTCGCCACCCAAACCATAATTAATAAGCTGCTCCAGCTTCCAGATAGCATACTTTTTTGGATACTTTTTAAGCGCCGTTTCGTCAACAGACCAGTTGTACATTATGCCTCTATTATACCATCAAACCGACTCTAAAGCTTTGGTAATGCTTCCCCATACACCCCCTCCGCCTTCTCATACAATTTCTTGATGTCGAAAGATTCAAGCTGTGGACCTTCCTGCTCCACGACAAATGACGCAAGTGCAGCGCCGAGACGAGCAGCATCCTGAACATCCCAGCCTTTTGCAAGACCAGTTACAAATCCCGCACGCAACGCATCCCCTGCCCCAGTTGGGTTAACAAGCTTATCGGCTGTAACAGCTTTGACAACCACACTTTGCTCATTTGTTTGCACATTCAATCCATGTTCGCCCTGCGTTACGACAAGCAGTCCCGTGTACTCCAGAACCTCATTAACTGTCCACTTAAGCGCATCACGCAAAAGCGCCCACTCGTAAGCATTCGCGATTACTGCATTGCTTCCATGGACCATCCTACGCAAATCATCACGGGCAAATTGGAGTGATTGCTGCCCGGGATCGAATATGTATGGAATAGAGTGCTCCCGACACAAGCGTGACGTTTGCTCCATGCTCGTAACAGAGTGCGGACTTACGAGTACATAGCTAACCTCATCTTTCATTGATGCAATATTCGGCGGTTCAGTCTCCAAATCCGCTCCAGGATGATAGAAGGTAATCTGGCACTCGGAACTATCTGTACCAATAATCGCAGTGGGTGTGACATGCTCCGGACGCTGAGTTACAAGTGATGTATCTACCCCTCTTTCTTTTAGTCTTTTTAGGTACTCATCACCATCATGCCCAATTGAACCAAAGACTTTGACGGGTTGTTTGAGTAGCGCAAAGTTCCATGCAATATTCGCAGCTGTGCCTCCATGATGTTTGACGAGGTGTCGTGTGACGTACCCCACAGAAAGCTCATCCAGCTTATCCACCTCTATCCCATCGGCGAACGAGCCGTCGTAGGAGAGAAGTGTGTCGTATGCGATGGAGCCGGTGACGAGGAAGGAGGGCATGGTGGAGTGAGTGTACCTTTTAAACTGCTAAATTGTTAAATTGTTCGACAGAGCGATCCTTGATTGCTTTACGGGCATTGGGGCTGGCAGGGAAAGCAAGCATTATTTAACTCGCTCTGCGAACAATTTAGCAGTTTAACAATTTAGCAATTCAAGAAACACAATGTATTCTAAACGCAATGAAACTATGTGTCATAGGAACCGGCTACGTCGGCCTCGTTTCCGCCGCCTGCTTCGCAGAGCTTGGGCACACTGTCACAGGTGTGGATATTGATGAGGCAAAGATTGAGCGGATTAAAAACGGCGAGTGCCCGATTTATGAGCCGGGGCTCCCGGAGCTTTTGAAGAAGAATATGGATGCCGGTCGGATCAGCTTCACGACAAATCTTGATGAGGGAATCGCAAGCTCGGAGGTTATTATGGCTGCAGTCGGCACTCCGGTCGGGCAAGGCAGGAGAGCGGATCTCTCACAAGTTGAAAGCGTGTGCCGCTCGATTGGGAAACATGCAGAGGGTGAAAAAATTCTAGTCATCAAGTCTACAGTTCCAGTTGGCACCAGTCGAAAATGCAAAGTCTGGATGGAAGAGGAAATGGAAAAACGCGGCGTTAAACACAATGTCCATCTTGTGAGCAATCCAGAATTTTTGAGGGAGGGCAAGGCAATCACAGACTTTACGAAGCCTGATCGCATAGTCACAGGATTTCGTGATGAAAAGGCTGGGACTGCAATGCGTGACTTATATAAGCCATTGATTGATGAGGGAGTGAATTATCTTGAAATGGGAGTGGAAAGCGCAGAACTCACAAAATACGCATCCAATGCTTTCCTTGCAACCAAGATCAGCTTCATCAACTTTATCGCAGATTTATGCGAAGAGTGTGGCGCGGATGTGGAATCGGTTGCAAAAGGAATGGGAATGGATACTCGCATTGCACCAAAGTTTTTGAAGGCTGGAATAGGTTACGGTGGAAGTTGTTTCCCGAAAGACGTTCAGGCTTTGATCAAAACTGCAGACGAACACGGGGTCTCCTCACAAATTCTGCGTGATGTTGAGGCGATAAATGAATCTCGCCGTGATCGGTTTGTGCGGATGGTGGAAAAAGGACTTGATGGAGTCCGAGGGAAAACTCTTGCCGTGTGGGGGCTTGCCTTTAAACCGGATACGGATGATATGAGGAGTGCTCCCTCAATTGATATTTTGACAATGCTGATTGATCGCGGAGCAAAGCTAAAAGTTTTTGATCCGGTTGCAATGGAGATTGCAAGGTCATCACTGCCGGATGGTGTTGAATATGGATCGAATGCGAAAGGAGTTTTAAGTGATGCCGATGCATTGCTAATCCTCACGGACTGGAAAGAATTTGCCAAGTGGAATCCTGTTGATATTGAAAGAGAGCTAAAAGGAAAACATGTATTTGACGGGAGGAATGTGTTTGAGCAGGATAAAATGAAGGATGCAGATCTTGTGTATGCTTCTATTGGAAGATTATGAAAATCCTCGTAACAGGCTCCGCCGGCTTTATAGGGTTCCATGTGATCAAACAGCTGCTCGCACGCGGTGATGAAGTTGTGGGGCTTGATAACTTTAATCCGTACTATGATCCCAAGCTCAAAGAGGCAAGGAATGCAGAACTTGAAAAGGAGAAAGGCTTCACACTCATCCGCGGAGATATCACAGATAGAAAAACAGTTGATGAGGCTACGAAGGGTATTGACCGCGTCTGCCACCTTGCAGCAATCGCAGGCGTGCGCCACGCATTCGAGCATCCGGATGAGTACATCCAGACAAATGTAGTCGGCACATTTAATGTGCTGGACTCTGCAAGAAAAAATGATGTCCCCGGATTCATCTACGCATCATCAAGCTCTGTTTATGGCGGTAATGAGAAGCTGCCATTCTGTGAAGATGACAGGGTTGATAACCCCGTTTCACTATACGGCGAAAACAAACGAGAAAATGAATTACTCGCACACACTTATCATTCACTTTACGGAACGAATGTGACGGGGCTCAGGTTCTTCACGGTTTACGGAGAATACGGAAGACCGGATATGGCACTGTTCATGTTCACGGAAAAAATTCTTAATGGGGAGACCTTGCAAATCTTCGGCGAGGGCAAAATGCAGCGCGACTGGACTTACATTGATGACATAGTTTCCGGAGTCATCGCAGCAATTGATAAGAATCATGAAAATGAAATCTTCAACTTAGGCTGCGGCAGAAAGGAAGAATTGATGGATTTTGTCGGCTTAATCGAGAAAAGTTGTGGCAAAGAAGCTGAAAAGGAATTTTTGCCAATGCAACCTGGGGATTTTCGCGCCTCGCTTGCGGATATCGCTAAAGCAAAGGAAAAGCTTGGGTATGAGCCGAAGACACAAATATCAGAAGGTATTCCGAAATTTGTTGGGTGGTATCGGGAGTATTACAAAGCCTAGACTTGTGACCTCAACCCTGCTTATAACCCGATTTACCGTGTAATTCCAAAGCACCGCAGTCAGGATGTGATAGAATGCCGCACCATGCTTTCCGACTCACCACCAAACCCGAAAGATTTTCCCGATTACGACGAGTACCGCGCAGCGCTCGAGGAATGGGAGTGGCAGGAGGAGCAGAAAGATGATCCGGATGGCGCAAAGGCAAAAGAGGCAGATGCAAGGCTGGAAACCTGGGCGCGGTTTGCAAAAGGAAAAAGAGTTCCGCGCTGCATTCCAAGTTGCCGCAAGCCCTTGTGCCTTGAGCGCGAGGGGTGCATTTGGGTTGAACTGCAAACTATTCAAACTCTTTGGAATGAGTGGTTTTTTGACGAGTCTCTTACAGAGGAACAAATGTTTGTTGATGAGGAATCCATCGAAAACCGTACAAAGCTCGGGCTATGCTCCGTGCTGCCTTCGGTCTGGCAAAAAGAAGGCTCTTATGAGCATCAGGTTTTGAGGTTTTTCCTGAATGTATGGGATCTAATCTCAATGGAAAAAGTAAATGATGAGCTGGAATCTTTTGGCCGCAATGTTTATTGGTTCACATTCTCAGTATTATTTGGAGAGCCCTGGAAGGAAAAAGAGGAAGCAATAAAACGAATGGAGAAATTCCTGCAAAGCAATGAAGTGCTACCAAATATGGCATCTTTGCTGATTTTAAAGTCGTTTGAGGGACTCAATAATAGTCGCAAATTAGTCGATTTTTAGTCGATTCCTCATCTCTGCTTTCTGCAAAGAATAATTGACATAATTGCCAGTTTTAAAGCTATTTAAGCCACTTAAGCATATATAACACTTGCGCACATGTCATCGGTGATATATCATAAAAATTGAGTTTTTGTTATATATCCCATGTGAGCAATATGAGACCATTCATGCCACCATCATTGCCGCCCCACATTGACTGGGGTGAACCAGAACTCACAAAAGCACTGATCGGGGCACGAACCGTACTCGCTGAGTTGAAGGGCTATAGCATTTCGTTGCCTAATCCGTTCCTTTTACTCTCACCCGCCATTCTAAAAGAAGCAATTGCAAGCTCAGAAATTGAGAACATACACACAACTATGCTAAGCGTGCTGCAAAGCCAGCTGCTGCCAGAAGCCGAGAGAACCGAACCAGACAAAGAAGTTCTCCGATACAACGAGGCTATCCGCTGGGGATTCGACCAGCTAAAAAAACATTCCGTCTATTCCGATGAAATGATACAAGGAATTGCAGCAATACTTATGCAACACGATTCCCCAGGTTATCGCATTCAACAAAATGCAATTATCAACGGTTTGACTGGGGATGTGCTATATCTCCCCCCTCCTGCAAACAAAGTACCAGATCTGCTCCACGACATCCAAAAATTCGCATACGACAAAGAAAATGGTATTGATGATTTATTAAAATGCTCTCTGATACATTACCAATTCGAATCAATTCACCCATTCGGAGATGGAAACGGAAGGACCGGAAGAATACTGATGATTCTCCACCTCGTAGAAACAGGCATGCTTCATTTTCCAATCCTGTTCATAAGCCAGTACATCAACTCCCTTAGACCGGACTACTACAATTCTCTGCAAGGAATAACCAAAGATAACGACTGGATGTCATTTTTACTGTTCCTCCTCGAGGGATTTCGTGAACAAGCTGCAGATACTAAAAAGCAGCTTTTCGAGGTCATGATGCTCTTGGAATCTGTTAAAAAACATTTGAAGGACAAACATCGAAAATTCTCTTCAACAGAATTGGCAGAAGCTCTTTTTACTCATCCCATTATCTCCCCCGTAAAACTCGGAGAACTGCTAAGTGTTCACTATACCACTGCAAGCAGATATCTAAAGGAGCTGGAACAATCTGGCATCATTACATCTAGTAAGCATGGAAAATACCACTTGTATGCGAATAATAAACTGCTAAATCTACTCACCCCCTCCACGTCATAACCCGATTAACCGTGTAATTCCACAAAACCGCCGTCAGAGCACCCAAAAAGACCGCCAAAGCCTCCATCCATCCGAGTGAATATAGATACGTGCTCACAGCCCAATTTGCAATCGCACCAAGAATGCACGCAGCGTTGAATTTAATAAATCCGGTAACTGCTGATACTCCCCGGAGCCTCTGCTCAGCAAAAGTCCAAATGTTATTCAAAAGAAAATTGAAGATAATCGCAGTTTCCGTTGCTCCGATCACTGATGCGGAAAATCCGGCAACGGTCAGATCTCCATCACGCATGATCAGACGTGAGATCGTGTAATACGCAGCCATGTGCACTGCAATGCCCAGAGTTCCGACTATGCAGTATTTGACGAACGTCAGAGGTATAAATTTGCCGAATGTGACGTCATACAAGTATTCGATGAACTGGAGCTGGACCCTGCGACTAAGCTTACTCTCACCATGCATACGAGCTCCAAATTTGATGGGAATCTCTTTTGCAGTTGTGCCTTTTGGAACGTGAACGAGAAAATCTAGTAGGATTTTGAAGCCTTTCGGATTCAAGCGAGGCAGCGTATCCTCAAAAGTCTTACGATTAATTGCAAAAAAGCCACTCATCGGATCATGGACTTCCACCTTGCACAAACGTACAGCTAATTTAGTTGCAAGACGCGAAAGTGTTTGGCGGCGCTCATCCCAATCACCGACTGAACCGCCCTCTATGTAACGTGAACCTATCGCAATGTTAGTTCCGCTTTTCACTTCGTCATAAATTCTTGGCAAAACTGAGAGATCGTGTTGCCCATCGGCGTCCATCACAGCAAGAACGTCTCCCTTAGCGGCTAGGAAGCCCTCGACCACGGCTGAGGAAAGCCCCCGGCGTCCTATGCGGCGGATTACGTGGAGATCCTCATGGTTTTCCGCAAGCCCCTGAGCAGTTTTCCACGTCCCATCAGGCGAATCATCATCCACAATTATTATCTCGTGTTCTATGCCACTGAGCACTTCTCCGAGCTTGGGCAAGAGCTCAGGCAGGTTTTCAGCCTCGTTGTAGGTGGGGAGGATGAGGGAAAGCATGAAATAATTGATAATGATGAAAGTAATTGATAATGGAGAATGGATAATTGATAATTACCTCAGCATTGTGACCATTATCCATTATCAATTATCAATTATCCATTTAATACAACGTGAAACAAAGCAGTTTACTCACCGGCCTGTTAATACTCAGTCTGGCACTAAGCATCCCTTCACTGACGCGTATCCCCCGCGTTCTCCCCTTCCTCCACGTAGACGTACGGGAAGCGGCACCCGCGATGCTGGAGGATCTTCGCTCAAGAGGTATTTGGGTTATGAACACCGATGTGAATGAAATCAGGAGAGGACAAAATGCAATTTGTTTCAGTTGGACCCATCGCTACACAGCAAAAAATCGGAAGGATGAGGTCGAGTTCCTAACCACCTGCGATGAAAAAATCTGAAGCCGCGTTCACTATCGGCATTTTGATACTTATAGGCGTGTTGCTGCGTGTGATTGATCTGACAATTCCAGACCTCGCAACGGATGAAGCACAAGCCATGTTTGCAGGCATGGGCGCATGGACTCCGCTTGGAATGTGGCTTCTTGAAGCCGTAAGGTTCTCGATTGCAGATGAATTAGTTGCTATCCGATCAGTCTCCGTAGTTTTTGGAATCATCACATTACCACTCATCTACCTGACTGCGCGTGAATTCACAAACGTAAGAACTGCAGCACTTGCCACAGTGATTGCTGCACTCTTCCCAAGCCATATCCTCTTCTCCCGCCTTGCATATTTGAGTATCCAACTTTGTTTCTGGTGGATCGCAGTTCTTTACTGCTTCCTCAAGGCAAGGAAAAGTGAAAAGTTCATCTGGTATCTGCTCTTATTTTTGACGGGCGTAGCAGCAACTATGACTAAGACTCAAGGCTTGTTATTCCCTCTACTTCTACTCGCAGGAACAGTGATCGAAAAGAGGAAACTGAAATTATCAATTATCAATTACCTGTGCCGAGCCGGGTTGAGGCATCCATTATCAATTACACTCGCACTGAGCTTGGTTCCATTTACATTCTACTTCTTGACTCATCCAAACCTAGCAGGAACGCTTTTTCTGTATGGCGGAAACATGTACGGCGTCTCCGGCCCACTCTCTCGATTGGTGACTTTGATTTCGACCTGGTGGCATGTAATCGGGCTATTTTTGATCGCAATTGTTTTGAGCTTTAAGGAAATAAGGAGACTCCCCTGGCCCTTCCTAACTTTGATGATTCTTGGAACGGTGATGGGATACTTCCTTGGCGCTGGGCACGAGTACTACACAACACACCTCATCCTCTGGAGCATCCCGATTGCGATGACGCTGATCAAATTAAAGTCAGCACTCCGATCAATTTCCGTTGCAATACTTCTACTTTTTGCAATTGTAACCTTTGGACCAACCGGCTTAATGCAAAACAAATGGACTTATGACTTATACGGTGTGCGAGGGTTCTGGAATTCGTATTCGCAGGAAATAAATGAAATACTAAAAGATGAAGAAGCTGTGACAGTGCTCGGGGATGTAGGTCACCATGTCCGATGGTACCTTGAGCCGCGGGTCTTGGTTGGAAAAGATATGGAAAGCCCATACCCCACAAATATAGTCATTTTATTCAGTACTGATGATGCCGATAGAGTCTCGGGGAAGATTGTCTCCGTTATCGAGCATTTGGCTGTTGTGAGGCAAAATGAGGGTTGACAGATTAAGTATTTATTGTGATAATTAGCGAGGTTCTTTGGATGCACAGGAAGGCAGCAGTGTAGCTGCCCATTCTCTTTTTCAACCGCGTAGCAGGAGGTAAATATAGCTGAACCAATATAATTGGATATATATTCCTTCGTTTGATAGAGTAGAGACATGGCTTACTCACTTGATTTCCGCAAACGCGTGTTCGCAGTTAAGAAGAAGGAACAACTTACCTTCTCTGAAACGAGCAAGCGCTTCCATGTACCTATGAATACTCTCTTCCGATGGCAGAGACGCATTGCACCAAAAACAACTCGAAACAAACCGGCTACCAAAATTAATATGGAAGCTCTAAGGAGAGATGTGCGGAAGCATCCTGATAAGTTTCAATATGAACGAGCAAAAGATTTCGGTGTCACACAGGGGGCGATCTGGTTTGCATTGCAGCGGCTAAAAATCAGCTATAAAAAAAACTCTGTGTCATCCCAAGGCCAACGCCGTCGAGCGCATTCGGTTTCAGACAAGAATATGTTGGCACGAAGATGTGGAAGGGCGCCCCATTGTTTATCTTGATGAAAGCGGTTTCTCCGTTGATGCCCCAAGGACACATGGATATTCATATAAAGGAATGCGTTGTTATGGACAGAAAGACTGGCACGAAAGAGGAAGATTGAACGCCATTGGTGCAATGCTTGCTTTCAAGCTTCTCACAGTTGAACTGTGGGATTGCAACATCGACTCCGATGTTTTTCACATTTGGGTGCAAAAGGCGTTGCTGCCATCTGTGCCAAAACAATCCGTGATCGTTATGGATGGTGCAGCATTCCATAAACGCTCAGACATCATTGAAGCGATTGAGATAAAAGAGCACATCGTAGAATTTCTACCCTCCTACAGTCCCGACCTCAATCCCATTGAGAAGAAGTGGTCGCAGGCAAAAGCAATACGACGAAAAGAACTTTGCGACCCCCATGAACTTTTTTTGTGCCAAGACTTGTAACATTTTATATTGATTCAGCTATAGAGCTCTCATTTGAGCCCTACAAGTGATCGCATCTATCTCGAACCTATTGCGCGGCAGCCTCACCTCGAGTCTGCCGCCTACTTTTGGTGCTTAAACACCTTCAAATGCATCCACGAGTAGTTCCATGCGGCTTCGCGGATGAGAGCTGCTAACCGATACTCACAATTACTGAAATCATTTTGGCGATTCCGCTTCGCCGTCATGGACCTTAAACACACGTAGATGCATCCATGAGTAGTTCCAAATGGCACAAATTGCAATCGCAATCAGGCGGGAGAATATGTACCAAAGTTGCACAGGTTCTGTCAAAACCCATGTGATCAGATTGACAAGCACAAAGCTTGAGCCATAGACCATTGCGAACTTAATCCCCTGCTCTACATGCTTCTTCTCTGCATTCTGGAACGTCCAGTACTTGTTCATCAAAAAAACGTTGATAATTACAACTGAACTGACAATCGGACCCGCAACTGCAATCGGGAACCGTACGAGTTCCACAAAAATTGCAAGGAGAGCAATATCAAAAACCAAATTGGTTACACCTGTGATACCAAATTTGAGTAGTTGCATCACATGCTTATGCAATTTTTCCGATTTTGCTTTTAGTGCACCAAAAAAGCTCTCGCCGATTTCGTGGAAGCTCATGTTGGATCTGCCACCTCTTCTTTCGATGAAGACTGTTGGCACCTCGGCAAACTTCATCCCGCGAATGAAGAGTTGATAAATTTCCTGATGGATTCCAGTCAAACCTTTTCCTTCAATTTTAAGATCGGGTAGAAGCTCGATTGATCTTGTGCCGAAGCATCTGAATCCATTTGTACAATCACTAACTGGCATTTTGAATAACGCTTTCAAGTATTTGTTAGCACACCAACTTAGGATGTGACGCTTTATAGGCCAGCCCTTGATAGTACTTTCAGGTAAACGCTTAGAGCCGATGATGATATCCGCCCCTGACTCCTTCAGTTTAGATACCAATCTCGGAACATCCGCAGGGTCATGCGAAAAATCGGCATCCATCTCGATCACTGCATTGTATCCGCGCTCTCGTGCAAACTTGAATCCAACAAGGCATGCTGTGCCACGCCCATCCTTGCCCTCAGTTCTTACAATTAAGTGAAGTTTCTCTTCGCCATATTTTTGTTGACGATTTTTGACTATTTCTGCAGTCCCATCCGGAGAATTATCGTCTACGACCAAAACATGCATATCCAGAGGCTGCTCGAACAACTTATCGATCAAATCGCCTATGTTTTTACTCTCGTTAAAAGTCGGGAGAATTGTGAGGACATCGGCCATATCGGCTGGTAGACTAGCGCCATGCAAACTGGAACACCATCAAAAAATAATGATGATAGCCGTGTCACCCTGAGCGGAGGGCTGGCTGCGGCCAGCCCGGAGACGAAGGGCGACACTGCATCCATAACTAACAAACGCATCGCCGTGCTCGGCCTCGGTTTTGTTGGCCTGCCGCTCGCCGGCACTTTTGCCAAAGTAGGTTTTAACGTGACCGGAGTGGATACTTCTGAACGGGTCAGAAAGAGCTTGAATGAGGGCAAAAGCCACTTTGAAGAATGCGGGCTACAGGAGCTACTTGATCGTGAATTAAGCAATCGCCTGAAGATTGATGGTGAGATCAGACCAAAAGAACATGATATCTACATAATCGCCGTCGGCACACCAGTTGATACAAACACAAGGAAACCTATTCTGGATTACGTTAAAGGCGCTTCGGAAACCGTTGGAAAATGTTTGAAGAAAGGCGATCTTGTTGTTTTGCGTTCAACTGTTCCGGTCGGAACAACACGCCACACGGCACTCCCTATTTTAGAAAAAGCAAGTGGCCTTAAGGCCGGTGATGACTTTCATTTAGTTTTTGCAGCCGAAAGATTGATTGCCGGGAAAGCTTTGGAAGAACTTCGCACGCTCCCTCAGATAATTGGAGGACTCAAAGGCGGCAAAGATGTAGAAATTGCAACGAAACTTTTCAAAATGTTGACTCCGACTACGATCCCGGTAGAAAACCCAGAGGCTGCAGAGATGGCAAAAATAATTGATAACTCTTTCCGTGATTTAAGATTTGCATATGCAAACCAAATGGCAAGGCTTAGCGAAAAAATCGGCATCGACTTCCACAAACTTGTTCCAGCCGTGAATGAGGGGTATGAGAGAAACAGTATTCCACTTCCAAGCCCGGGCGTTGGTGGAACATGCCTCTCGAAGGATCCATACATCCTTGCCGATTTTGGTGATAGGTATGGTTACATGCCGCCACTTGCAAAAGTCGCACGAGATATCAACGAAAGTATGCCGACTCACGTTGCTGAAAAGACGATGAAAATGCTTAAAGCTGTCGGGAAGGATGCGGATCAGGCAACCGTGTTAGTGCTCGGATTTGCATTCAAGGGAAAGCCCGAGACTTCTGATACCCGCGACTCGCCGACTATCCCCGTAGTTCAGACTCTTTCACAGGAAGGCTGCAAAGTAATAGGCCATGACCCTGTAGTTTCCACTGATGAGATGACACGCCTTGGTGCAGAACCCACCGAGCTTGAGGAAGGATTTAAAAAGGCAGATGCCGTGATAATAATGACAAACCACGAAGCGTACGCATCCATGAATATCAAGGAACTTTTGAGTTCCACGCAGAAGCCAGCAGTATTTATTGATGGATGGCACCTATTTGACCCAGAAAAGATGAAAACAATTGATGGTGTATCCTACGGAGGACTCGGCAATGACTAAAATTCTCGTCACAGGCGGCACCGGATTCATAGGAAGCGCATTGGCCAAAAGACTTGTATCTGATGGATACGATGTGCGCGTTTTTGATAACAATTCAAGAGGTGTTGCTGACCGTCTGAATGACATCATCGACAAAATTGAATTAATTGAGGGAAGCGTGTGCGATGCCGAAAAAGTAAATGAAGTAACAGAAGGCTGCGATATTGTCTTCCACCTTGCAGCAGTTAATGGCACTGAGAACTTCTACACAGAGCCGGAAAGAGTGCTTGAAGTTGGTGTTAAGGGGACAGTGAATACGATAGATGCCGCAATCGCACACAAAGTTAAACGCTACATCTTTGCATCCTCCTCGGAGGCATACCAGCAGCCAACACATATTCCAACGACCGAGGTTGAGAGATTGATCGTTCCCGACGTCACAAACCCCAGATTCAGCTACGGTGGCAGCAAGATAACCGGAGAGCTCTTGACCCTTCATTCCTTACCAAAACATAGCGTTGAAGGTATAGTTTTCCGCCCTCACAACGTTTACGGTCCCGGTGGCGATACACAGCACGTGATTCCGGAATTTGTTGAACGCATCCAAAAATTATCTGGTGAAAGTGACGAAAGACCACTCCCCTTCCCGATTAAAGGTGATGGCATGCAAACCAGATCATTCTCCTACATTGATGACACAGTGGAAGCACTCATGTTGATCTTGGAAAAAGGAAAACCGAACGAAATTTATAACATTGGTGATGAGGACGAAGTTACGATCAAAGAGCTTGCAGAGAAAATCGGGAAAGTTATGGGCGTGGAGCTTGAGGTTGTGCCCGGGGAGCTGCCAAGTGGGGAAACCTCACGCAGATGCCCGGATATCTCTAAATTGAGGAAATTGGGGTATGGGAGGAAGGTGGGGCTGGAGGAGGGACTTAAAAAGACAATTCTTTAGTCATGTGGTCCATCCCAACCGGAAATCAGGTGTCACTGGCACAACTTCATCTTTAAGTTTTTGGGCATGTGGACAATTTTCTGGGCTGAAAATTGCTCACTCGCCTCGTAGGAACTCCGCAAT
>CAZWES010000011.1:0-38604 GCA_964632395.1 uncultured Candidatus Peribacteria bacterium
TGCTTGAAAGTTGATTAGAACATATTTGTAGCACCTATTTTTTCCCTATAAGCCGAATTGGGGGAATGAACTCCTCCAATTATGCCAAGGTGGAGGAATTAAGTGCTAACAGAACATTAAATCAGCGACTTTTCAAATGCATGCCCCACTCTCAACACATTTTCCTCATCAAACTGCTTACCCATTATCTGCAATCCAATTGGGAGCCCATCCTTTGATTTTCCGCATGGAATAGAAATTGCAGGAATTCCAGCCATTACCTGTGAAACTGTAAATACATCTTCCAGATACATCGCAACTGGATCATCCGTGTGTGCTCCAACTTTAAAAGCCGGAGTGGGAGAAACCGGAGCAAGGATTACATCTACTTTTTGGAATGCTTCATCAAAATCTTTCTTGGCGAGTGTGCGCACTTTTTGGGCCTTGCGATAGTAGGCATCGTAATATCCGGCAGAAAGAGCGAAGGTGCCAATCATAATTCTTCTTTTTGCCTCATCGCCGAATCCCTCGGAACGTACTTTCTCGTAATACTCTGTCAGATTCTTTGCTCCTTTAACAGAGTGTCCGTACCTGACTCCGTCATAACGAGCAAGATTTGAGGATACTTCACTGGGTGCAAGTACATAGTATGTTGCTACTGCATATTTTGTGTGTGGAAGAGAGATGTCAATGATTTTGGCGCCAAGACTTTCAAATTGTTTCACTGATTCATCAATGCATTGTTTAACTTCTCCATCCAGTCCTTCGATGAAGTACTCTTTCGGTATACCGATCTTAATTCCTTTGATGTTTTTTGTGAGGGATGTCCTGTAATCCGGAACGGGCTCTTTGGAAGTTGTTGAGTCATACGGATCGTGCCCCGCAATGGTTTGTAAAACAGTTGCGTAGTCTTCCACGTTCTTTGTGAGTGCTCCAATCGTATCAAGCGAGCTTGCAAAGCTCATCACACCGAATCTACTTGTTCTCCCGTAAGTCACACGCATTCCGGTGCAGCCGCAGAAACCTGCAGGCTGGCGGATGGAACCTCCGGTATCTGTCCCGAGTGCAAAAGTGCACATATCAGCCGAGACTGCCGCGGCAGGGCCGCCGGAGGAACCGCCTGCAACACGGGATGGATCATGTGGGTTTCTTGTAACGCCGTAACACGAGGTCTCGGTACTTGCGCCCATTGTGAACTCATCCGTATTTGCCTTGCCAAGGCTGATTGCACCGACTGCATTCAGCCTCTTTGTGGTAGTTGAATCGTACGGAGGGCGATATGTTTTGCCTCCATTTTCACCTCTCAAAATATTTGAGCAGCCAGTTGTTGGAATGCCCTTCTCGCAAAAAACGTCTTTTGCAAGATATGGGATCCCGGTGAGCGGATGACTAAAATCACCTTTTTCATCGGTCTCTTTTGCTTTTTTAAGCGCTTCATCTTTATTCACATACACGACTGCATTCAACTCAGGATTTTTCTTTTCAATCGCATCAAGGCAGGATTTGACGAGATCTGTGCAAGATAGCTCCTTGTTTTTTAGTTTTTTATGGGCCTGGGTGATGGTGAAGGTGTTTGGCATGTTGTGGGATGGGGCGTGTCGTGCTTCGTCTCCGCTCAGCATGACACGCTAGCCATGTGCAGAAAGAGTTTCAATCTGGTCATTAACAATTGGGAGAGGGGAGCATCCGAGCAATTCATCTTTCGTGGCCTCTGATTCCTTCGCCTCATCCTCACGGAAAACATTAGAGAGACCTGTTACCTGTGCGGTTGGCTCCACGTTTTCCGTATCAAGCTCATTCAAAACATCAATGTATTCCAGGATCGAGGTCAGTTCTTTTGCAAATTTCTTTACTTCCTCTTCAGAAAGCTGCAAGCGTGCAAGCTTAGCAATATGCCGGATATCTTCGTCAGTTAGGGTGGCCATGGGTGTTATTGCTATAGGATTATATTGTTATATTGTTCGCAGAGCGAGTTAAATAGTGCTTTGTTAAGAGTGCCGACTCCAATGATGACAAAGCACTCACGGAACGCTCCGCGAACAATATAATCCTATAGCAATATAACAATTTATCTTCACAACCACTCCCCACTCCCATCTTTAATCCTCCCATATATCTCCTCAATCGTCCCTTTTCCATCCACATTCGTCATTTTCTCCTGCTCTTCATATCTTTTGATGACGGGGAGGGTTTTGTTCTGAAACGTGCCCATTCTACTCCTAACGGTTTCCTCGGAAGCATCGTCCGCACGGCCTTCGATTTCTGCGCGCTTTAGGATTCTCTGAACAGCTTCTTCCAGATCAAGCGTTATGTGAAGGCACTTAAATTCTCTGCCAGCTTCCCCCATCACTTTATCAAAGTCATTTTGCTGAGCTTCATCTCGTGGGATTCCATCAAAAAGAATCTTCTGATCTGCAGGCTTTTTACCGATCGCTTCGCGTACAACATCCATGATGATCTCATGTGGCACAAGTTTGCCTACATCAATATACGATTTAACCTTTTCGCCAAGCTCCGTTCCGGATGCTGCGATTTTCCTTAGCTCTCCTCCAGCCTCAAAAATATCAAAACCAAATTCTGCAGCAATTTTTTTGGCTTGAGTACCCTTGCCGGAGCCTTGGATGCCGAAGATTATGAGGTCCATGATGGTTGTCGGGGAAAATTTTCAGGTATCAATTTACAATTATCAAACAATTTTCAAATATCAATTTTCAAACATCTGATGCAATTATAGCCAAGTAGTTTGATACATTGAACCTTGAAAATTGAAAATTATTTGAAAATTGATAATTGTAAATTGTAAATTTTCTGCGAATTATCCCTCGACTCAGCCTCGCTCCACTCGGCTTCGCTCGGGATTATTTCTGCTTCGGAAATTCCTTGTTCGCTCCGCTCACTTCGGAATTTCTCTTGCAGAAATAAAAAGGACGCCTCATCCCTTTGCAGGGAGAGGCGCCCAGTGACTTAACCACGGTCACACCCTACCATTGCAGTTTTTATCTTGAGGGTGCCGCCTCTTTTTTGTTTTTGTTTGCGGCTTGAACGGAATCGTAAGTCAAAGACTTATAAACCGAGAGCCTAAAAGAACAAATGTTTGTTTTAAGATGATCTCACTGCTTCACCTCAAGGAGGGGAGGTATTGATCATCTAATTTTGCAGATGGTCAGTCTGCGGTTGGCAGGGGGAGGGGAGAGCGCATCGGAGGAAACGCCCGTAATGGGCATCCGGCGCCTGCCCCCCTTCCCCTGTCTTAGATTTAAATGAACAAATCCAATCAGTATAGCAGAAATTGGGAAGTGAGGCTAGGATGTCCACATACTTCGATTCCTCAGTATAAATATGCAAAAAGGCAAGCTGGTACTCATAATCGGCCCCTCGGGCGTTGGTAAAAGTGTGATTTTGAAGGAACTTAAGTCAAAATACTCTGAATGGCACTTCCCGCGCTCTGCTACGACCCGGCCTCGTCGCGAGGGAGAAGGTGATGATTTGTATAAGTTTGTTTCTGATGATGAGTTCGATCAGCTGATCAAGGCTGGTCAGGTTTTGGAGTCTGCAGTAGTCCACGAAGGAGCACGATATGGAACACTGGTTGATGAAATCATCCCATTTATCAAACAGGGGAAGATAGTAGTGCGAGAAGTTGATGTGCAGGGATTTGATGCAATTAGAAATCATCAACTGTTTTCCGGTTCGGATGCTGAGTACGAGCTTCAGTCAATCTTCATACTGCCTGAAGATGTGGATCAATTGATTTTACGCATAAAAAAGCGCGCTCCGATTGATGATGAGGAACTTGAGCGCAGGGTAGCGAGTGTGGAGGAGGAGATGGGGTATGCAGAATTATGTGATCATAAAATTGTGAATGCAGAGGGAAGGCTTGAGGAGGCTGTGCGGGAAGTGGGAGGAGCGATTGAGTGAACCCATCAGATTTCAGATTATTGCGCGCTCAAACGAAACAGGTTTGTATCGCTGCCGTTATCCCATGCTTCAAAGTAAATGGCTGATTTGTATTCCATTATGTTGTCTATTACATCATCATGGTCCGTGTCGGAGGGGTCAAGGTTCGAGAGTTGCAATACATTGTTTTCATCAGCCATGTGGAGCTTGTTGTTGCCTGCGGTAAGGTACAGGGAGGCTCCAGTGGTTTTAATATGGATTAAATCGCCAATATTGCTTACCAGTGTAACTGTTGTGCCATCGGTTTCATATAATCTAAAACTATTGCTGCTATCAAAAGCCATGAAGTGCAAACTTCCATTGAGTGGTGTAAGAGATGTTACATAATCATTCCCCCCCGGGTTTGTATCTGATATCCGAGTTACAGTTGCGCCATCGGTTTTATATAGCTTGTAATTGCCGGAGCTGTCACGCGCAGAAAAGAATAATGTGTTTCCGAATTCCTTGATTTGACCAGGTGCATCATCACCTCCGGGATTAATGTCGCTTATTTGAGTAATTGTCGTTCCATTTACTTTGTACAACTTGTAATTACCACTTAAGTTTCGTGCCTTTAAGTAAAGTGTTCCACCGGCTTCTATGACGCCCGGGTGGTCGTGCCCACTGGGGTTAGTATTGGAAACCTGCGTTACGCTTGAGCCGTCAGTTTTGTATAATTTTGCAAAGCCGCTTGAATTGTGTGAATAGAAGTAAAGCTCTGCTCCAAATATGAGGTTAGGATAAACATAATCCTCTCCCCCTGGATTGGTGTCGGAGATCAATGTGACAGTGGCTCCATCCGTTTTGTACATGTCACCATATGCCTGGAAGTAAAGATCGCTTCCGAAACTGAAAAGGCCGGCTATCCCATCGCCACCCCCCGGATTGATGTTGCTTACCTGCGTTACGTTTGTTCCGTCCGTTCTGAACAGTTTGGCTCGCGAGCTGCTGTCGTTGGCCCTGAAATATAAGCTTCCGTTATGCACGATCAACTTGGTAGGGTTATCATCGCCTCCCGGATTTGTGTTACTAACCTGTGTGATCGAAGTGCCATCGGTTTTGTAGAGCTTTTCTTTGTCTCCGGAATCGTATAATCGGAAGTATAGTTCGTTATTAAACAGAGTCATCTTGGTCTGTATTACTATACCCGACCGATCAGTAAGTTTCTCCATAGTCCATTTTCTTGCCGGTATTGTATTGCTATTGCCATGTTCTGGCGTATTAATCCTAAAATCAGCGGTTTCCGTAATGCTGTCTGTTTGAAAACCGAAACTGGGCGGGGAGCACGAAATGCTATCGAATGGATTTAGAACGGAGCAAGATGATGCACTGGGTGCATCTAATGTAATAGTTGCTGTTGCAGCTTGCGTCGTGTCAAAAAATGCCAGTAATCCGGATACAGGTGCGCTACTAGCATCAACTGGTGCGCTACTAGCATCAACTGGTGCGCTACTAGCATCCACTGGAGCACCGCTTATATCAATTGTTGCGTTCGGCGATTCAGTGAGTGGGAGTATGTTATCTGTATGTTCAACATACGCCAGTGGGATGTCACTGCTGATCTCGAAGCCTCCGCTACATCCTCCCTCTGGAGTATCCCCCTCCAACTTTCCCAAATTCGCAGAATAAACCTTAGGCCTTCCCACATCATGGTAAACCATGTACCCCGTACACTTTTCCGTCTCCGGAATAACAACATCCACAGGAAGCGATGAGATGTAAGCAGGTGGAAGCATGTTCAGAGGAACAGCACCCCCGGGGCAATCACCCCCTGTGTACTCTGCCTTGCAGATAGGTTTTGCGTTACCTTCGCCTTCCGGAATTCCAGTTGCCATCTCCCAATTATCAACAAGGTGTGCATAAATTGCCTGCTGCAATTGTTTACTTGAGTGCTTCCTCTCTGCATCCCTCGCAGAGATGAAATTCTTCCTTGGAGCAATTGCCACTATTACCACTCCGGAGATTATGCTGATCACGCCAATTACGAGCAGGAGTTCGATTAGGGTGAAACCCCGGCGAAGCGCAGCACGGAGAGGGGTGAAGCCTTTTTGCATGTTAGGCGGAAGCTACCTTATATCATTTTGGATGTCAAAGTGCCATTTAATCACAAGCCGTATCAGTAAGAGTATCAATTACGGAGACGTTGCTACTAAATCTATTTGCAACGTACAGCTTTGTGCCAACTAGAGTGGGCGAGGAGTAAGGATCGCTACCAACACTAATTCTCTCGATCTCCGTGTCGGTTGTCGTATCAATTACAGATACATTGTTGCTCAACCTATTTACAACATACAGCTTTGTGCCAACGGGAGTTGGCGAGGTAAACGGAAAATTACCAACACCAATCTCTCCAATATTCGTATCGGTTGTCGTATCAATTACAGAAATATCGTTGCTAAGTGCATTAGCAACGTAGAGTTTTGTGCCAACAAGAATCGGGGAAGCGTAAGGATCATCCCCAACATCAATTCTCGCAATCTCTGTATCAGTTGTTGTGTCAATTACAGAAACATCGTCACCAGTTCCGTTTGCAACGTAGAGTTTTGTACCAACCAGAGTGGGTGAGGAATAAGGATCGCTACCAACATCTATTTTTGTAATCTCTGTATCAGTCAGCGTATCAATCACAGAGACATCATCACTGGATTCGTTTGCAACGTACAACTTTGTGCCGACAAGAGTGGGGGAAGAATCAGGATTACTACCAACATCTATTTTTGTAATCTCTGTATCAGTCAGCGTATCAATCACAGAGACATCGTTGCTGTTCCTGTTTGCAACATATAGCTTTGTACTAACAGCAGTTGGGGGAGAATCTGGAAAATTACCAACATCAATTGTTGTAATCTCTGTATCAGTCAGCGTGTCAATCACAGAGACGTTGTTACTAAACCTGTTTGCAACATAGAGTTTTGTACCGACGAGAGTGGGGGAGGAGTATGGCCCGCTTCCGACACCAATATCTATAAGTTTTGTATCGGTTGATGTATCAATTGCAGATACATTGCTGGTAAGCCCATTAGTTACATAGAGTTTCGTGCCGACGAGGATTGGTGAAGAGTAAGGCATTACCCCCACTGCTATAGGATACGCTGCTTCTGCAATGCAGTTTTCTTCTGCTGCGATTGTAATGGTTCCTCCTGGAGCGTCGCCTTCCAGCTTTCCCATATTAGCTGAGTAAACACGTGGCCTGCCGCTTTCTTGGTACACCATGTAACCCGTGCCTCCATCATCTGCCGGCATAACAACATCCACAGGAATCCTTGTAATGTACGTTGGCGGAAGAGAACTTAGTGGTACTCCACCGTTAGCTGCGCATTCAGCATCGGAGACACTCTCCTTGCAAATTGGCTTCGCATTTTCTTCCCCTTTCTGAATTGCGGAAGACATTTCCCACGTATATATAAGATGATCATAGATTGCCTTTTGTAGCTGCTTGCTTGCATGCAGCCTTTCCGAATCCCGCGCGGAGATAAAATGTCTCCTCGGGGCTACCGAAACCACCACGATTCCCATAATCACGCCGATTATGCCAATCACGAGCAGAAGCTCGATGAGGGTGAAGCCTTCCTTACGGGAACTTGTGACTCGCAACTTCAAATTTTTCATTATTGTGAGAGTGACATCTTACAAAACTTCTTCATCTTCTGGTTGCTCTTTCTCCCTCTGCGCGCGTGTTGCCTGATGCAGGAGGTATTGTTCAAAAGCAGCTTCCAGTGCATCTGCTTCTACTATTCGCTGCATATCCAGCTCCTCACGATGAATCTTCTTCGGATATAACGCGAGAAAAACACTTCCACCTATTATTGCGAAGAAGGCACAGAGACAAAGTAGACGTCGGGTTTTTGTAAGAGCTTGCATAGCAACGCAATCATATCCATACGGCTTCGCGATGGCAAGACATCATTGTGGATGTAATAAATTGGCAGTACCGGCGTAGCGATCCGGCTTCGCTCTGGCTTCGCCGGACGGGTATTGCTACGCCGGTATGAATATTTATTTACAAAAAGCAAAAGTTATCTCTTTTCGTGAAGCCGTATCAACTGATTTCCGGATATGTAGCAAGATGCTCACGGACGATCTCTTCCATCTCTTTTAGTTTTTTTTCACTTCTTGCCTCCACGCATACGCTCAGCTTGGGTGATGTGTTGCTTTGGCGAACTCCTGCCCATGCGCCATCTCCAAAATCAATTCGCACACCGTCAATCGTGACTATAGGATATCCTTCATCTTTGAAATATTTGGTGATGCTTTGGACGATTTTTGTTTTCTTTTCATCGGGACAATGTGGGCGCCATTCGGGGGAGAGGTGAGTGCGAGGGTAGTGGGAGAAGAGATGGGAGAAAGACAGCGGGGACGGGGACCGGGACCGGGACGGGGACCGAGGCGTATCCGTTTTTTGTCCCTGTCCCTGTCCCCGTCCCTTCTCAAAAATTGAAAGCACCCTCAACGCCGCCACCAGCGCATCATCAAAGTCATAATAGTCTTCTCCACAGAAGAAGTGGCCGGATTGTTCGGCGCCAAGGTGTGAGTTGTGCTCGCGCATGGCATGTTCCACAAACGAGTGTCCCACAACAGTCATCACCGGATTTCCACCGAGGCGCTTTATCTCCGTTTCCAATATGTTCGACATCGAGACTGTGTAGATGACGAAGTCTCCGGAGTTTTTGCTCAAGTAATCCTCGGCAAGTAGCAATAGAAGGTAATCCGCACTCACAACTTTCCCATTTTCATCAACAAAGCCCACGCGATCACCATCGCCATCAAAAGCTATTCCGCAATCTGCCTCCTCCCTTTTAACAGTGTTGATCAGGTCTGTGAGTGTTTCATGATTGCTCGGATTGGCTATGTGGTTTGGGAATGTACCGTCAGGATTTTCATAAAGTTCGATGAGTTCCACGCCGAGTTCTTTAAGGATGGAGCCGTAAATGGGTCCTGCAACGCCGTTGCCGAAGTCGGCTACAACCTTCAGAATCCGGAATCCGGAATCCGGAATCCGGGAAAGTGACTTAACTTTTTCCTTGTAGGGTTTGACTGCGTCAACTCCCTCTACAATTCCGGGTCCCGGAATTCGGATTCCGACATCAAACTGCTCTTTTTCAATCCTCTCTCTCAACCTTTGCAAGTCATCACCCGAGAATGACTCTGCATCGCGTACCTGAAGTTTGAGTCCATTATCATCTTTTGGATTATGGCTTGCCGTTACCTGCACGGATCCATCACATTCAAAGTGGCAGATGGAAAAGTAATTAACGGGGCTTGGCACTTGCCCGATCTTCTTAACATGGCACCCGGCTGAAACGAGTCCTTCGATCAGTGCCACCTCGAGTTTCGGGCTGTGGGTCCTTGCATCGCGCCCAACAATCACAGTCGGGTTCTCCTTTTTATATCTATCCCTGAGTTCTGATCCGAACCCCTTGCCAACAAGACGGCAAAATTCCTCCGAAACCTCGGTTTCGGCTTTACCACGGATATCGTAGGCGCGGAAGATGTGGGAGGGGACTGATGACATTGCGTTTAGAATACGCAGCAAAACATCAATCGCCAAGTTATGGACAAGCACCAAATTCCAAGCACCAAAAGAATCTCAAATTCCAAATTCCAAAGATTAGGGTGTGTTTGAGAGCGTTTTTGGATTTTGAAATTTGGAATTCTTTTGGAATTTGGTGCTTGGAATTTGTGATTTTTTGTGTCATATACCATTGACTCGGGCAATCCTCCCGCCTAGACTCTTCTGGCTTATCTGGGGTAGAATCCCCCTACATTCAATAATTTCCCAATTCAGCTATGGCAGATTTTGATCGCAGTAAGGTACACGTTAACGTTGGAACCATTGGTCATGTCGACCATGGTAAAACAACGCTAACAGCAGCTATTTCCAGTAAATTCTCCCCGGATACAGAAAAGAAGGGGTTTGATCAGATTGATAACGCGCCGGAAGAGAAGGAGCGCGGAATCACGATCGCGACCTCGCACGTTGAGTACGAGAGCGACAAGCGTCACTACGCTCACGTCGACTGTCCTGGTCACGCCGACTACGTGAAGAACATGATCACGGGTGCAGCCCAGATGGATGCTGCAATCCTGGTCGTTTCCGCAGCGGATGGCCCAATGCCTCAGACCCGTGAGCACATCCTGCTTGCGCGCCAGGTAAACGTACCTCGCATTGTGGTCTTCCTTAATAAGTGCGACATGGTCACGGATCCGGAGCTACTTGATCTTGTTGAGCTTGAGGTTCGCGAACTCTTGAACAAGTACGAGTTCCCCGGCGACGACACCCCGATCATCCGTGGTTCTGCACTTAAAGCAGTAGAAGGTGATGCGGAAGCGGAGGGCAAGGTCAAAGAACTCCTCGACACTCTGGATTCCTACATTCCCGACCCTGAGCGTATTTTGGATAAGCCAATGCTTATGTCCGTTGAGGACGTCTTCTCCATCAAGGGGCGCGGCACAGTTGCAACTGGAAGAATCGAGCAGGGGGTAGTCAAAGTTAACGAAGAAGTGGAGATCGTCGGAATTAAAGAAACCAAGAAGGTGGTCGTAACCGGAGTAGAAATGTTCCACAAGACTCTCGATCAGGGGCAGGCTGGTGATAACGTTGGTCTTCTGCTTCGTGGAGTTGAGCGTGAAGAGATCGAACGAGGACAGGTTATTGCAGCTCCCGGCTCCATCACTCCGCACACCAAGTTCGAATCCGAGCTTTACATCCTCACAAAGGAGGAAGGTGGACGCCACACGCCGTTCTTCAAAGGATACAAGCCCCAGTTCTACGTACGCACCACCGATGTAACAGGAACAGTTGAGCTCCCGAAGGATGTCGAGATGGTTATGCCTGGTGACAAGGTTAAGTTCACGGTCACCCTGGGTGTGCCGATTGCTTTGGATGAAGGCACTCGTTTTGCCATCCGCGAAGGTGGCCGAACGGTTGGTGCCGGTGTTGTGACCAAGATTTTGGAATAATAATTAATGCGTAGGGTTCCCCTCCGGGGAACCCTACGCACGAGAAATTCATCTGCTCTTTCCCTCCATCTCCAATGCCAACAGCGAAGAAAAAAAAGAAAGCGGCTCCAAAGAAGACAGTCAAAAAGGTTGCTACGAAGAAGAAAGCTCCTGCAAAGAAAGTCACAAAGAAGCAGGTAAAAAAAGCCGCTCCTAAGAAGGCTGCGCCGAAAGCGGTCAAAGAACCTGTGGCACAGGAGGTAAAGGAAGAGGCTGTTTCGACGAAGGCGGAAACCAAAAAAGAGACATTGAAGAAAGCGCCACCACGTATACGTATCCGCTTAAACGCGTTTGATCACACAGTGCTGGATGAGGCAGCTTCCAAGATTATTGATACAGCAGAGAGGAGCGGTGCCGTTATACACGGTCCGATTCCCCTGCCGACGAAGATCAAAAGATTCACAGTTTTGAAGGCGACATTCAAATTCAAGGATTCGCGCGATCAGTATGAGATGAGGACTCACAGAAGGCTCATTGATTTGACGGAGACGACGTTTAAGACAATGGATGCGTTGCAGAATTTGAGCCTTCCATCAGGGGTGGATATTGAGATTAAGATGATGGGGTAGTTTGTGTGCACAGTGCATCGTTTCTTGGCAGTCGCAGCGCACCCCAGTAGGGGATGCGCTGCTCGGCGTGATGCAAAAATAGGAATAGTCGTAACGTAGCAGTGCACCCCTACTGGGGTGCGCTGCGGTCCGGAGGTTAGTTACTACTTCAGAATTTTTCCAAGATACTGCCCCGTAAAACTCTTCTTCTCTTTAGCAACCTCCTCCGGAGTTCCAACTGCAATAACCTCACCACCACCCTCGCCACCTTCGGGTCCAAGGTCGATTATGTGATCCATGCATTTAATTACATCCAGGTTGTGTTCGATCACGAGGACTGTATTTCCTTTATCAACCAGTCGCTGCAAGACCTCAAGAAGTTTATGAATATCATCAAAATGAAGTCCGGTTGTCGGCTCATCAAGAATGTAGAAGGTCTTCCCCGTCGCACGCTTCGTCAACTCAGTTGCAAGCTTCACGCGCTGTGCTTCCCCGCCGGAGAGAGTTGTTGCGCTTTGTCCCAAATGAATGTAGCCGATGCCGACATCATGAAGCGTTTGCAGCTTCTTTTTAATTTGCGGAATTGCGGAGAAGAAATCGAGTGCTTCGGAAACCGTCATATCCAGAACATCTGCAATGTTCTTCCCCTTATATGTCACTTCCAGAGTCTCGCGGTTATAACGCAGTCCATGACAGAGTTCACACGTCACATAGATATCCGGTAGGAAATGCATTTCGATTCGCTTGAGTCCGTCACCCTCACATTCCTCACATCTTCCACCCTTCACGTTGAATGAGAATCTCCCCGGTTTGTATCCGCGAAGTTTTGCCTCCGGAGTTGTGGAGAAAAGATCACGGATTTCTGTGAAGAGACCTGTGTAAGTCGCTGGATTTGAGCGCGGTGTTCGGCCAATGGGGGATTGATCAATCACAATCGCTTTATCCAGATTATCAACGCCTTTAATTTCTTTAACCCCCTGCGGACGCGCCTTTGCCTTGTTTAATTTATTCTGTAGCTCAGGTGCGAGAATGCCGTGTATCAGCGATGATTTCCCGGAACCGGAAACTCCAGTTACGCCAACAAAGCATCCAAGCGGAATATCAACTTCAACGTCCTTCAAGTTATGATTCGTTGCACCTTTGATAGTGACTTTCTTCCCGTTCCCCGGCCTCCTTTTTGCAGGCGTTGGGATCTCCTTTTTGCCGCTCAGATACTGCCCGGTTATGGACTCAGCATTCTTTTTGATTTCTGCGATTGTTCCCTCAGCAATTATTTCACCTCCGTATTTGCCTGCACCGGGGCCAATTTCCAGTATGTAATCCGCATTAACCATCGTTTCCATATCATGTTCAACAACGAGTACGGTGTTCCCGAGGTTCCTCAGATTTTCCAGAGTTTTGATCAGCCTTGCATTATCACGTTGATGAAGGCCGATTGAGGGCTCATCAAGCACATACAAAACCCCCTGCAGTGCGGAGCCTATTTGTGTTGCAAGGCGTATCCTTTGAGCTTCCCCACCGGAAAGAGTTGCGGCGCTTCGCTCCAGAGTCAAATACGAGAGACCGACATCTTCAAGGAAGCTCAATCTCGAAATAATTTCCGCGAGGATTTTTTTGGCAATCGTGTTTTCGTATGAGGAAAGTTTGAGTCCCTCAAAAAATTCTCTCGCTCTCTCAATCGGCATCCTCGTTGCATCAATTACATTCTTCTCGCCAACTGTTATCCCGAGCACTTCTTTCCTCAGCCTGAACCCTCCGCAATCTACACATGGGAGAGTTTGCATGTATTCCTCTATCTGGCTCCTCACATAGCTTGATTCCGTTTCTGCATAGCGTCTTTCCAGATTCGGTATAACACCTTCATAACTCGTTTCGTACTTTCCTTCAAACTTATCCGAAACGTAATCAACCTCAATTGGTTCTTTGGATCCTCTTAAGATTATTTCGCGATGCTCTTCACTCAACTTTTTCCATTTAACATCAGTCTTAAAACCAAAATGCCGCGAGGCTGACTTCAAAATCTGCATCATGAACCCCATGCGTCCCGCAGAAGTTGCCCACGGGTGAATTGCACCTTCCTCAATCGTGAGATCTTCATTTGGAACGATGCTTTTAACATCAATCTGCAGAATAGTCCCAAGACCGTGGCAATCAGAACATGCGCCGTGCGGGGAATTAAAGGAGAAGCTGCGTGGTTCAATTACCGGAATATCAAGCTCCGGATGATCGGGGCAGACAAATGACTCGCAGTAGCGACTTTCCTTTGGCTTATCCTTATCAGAAACGTCAACAACTACCAGAGTGCCGCCGCCTTTCTTAAGAGCCAACTCAACTGAATCTGCAAGGCGTGAGCGATTCGGATTAGGCGCATCTCCGTCAATTTCCAGATCTTTGATGATCAGACGATCCACAACAATCTCAATCGTGTGCTTCTTCTTCGGATCAAGTTTAATCTCCTCATCCACCGTGATGATGTTTCCATCAACTCTCATTCTCACAAAACCTTCACGCTTGATTGCATCAAAAATACGGATATGTTCGCCTTTGCGATCTTCCACAACCGGAGCAAGTAGCAAGATCTTCGATCCCTCCGGCATCTCCGTAATCGTCTGTACAATCTGGCTTGCGGATTGCCGACTAAGCTCCTTCCCGCACACCGGGCAATGAACCCGCCCAATCTTTGCCCAAAGAAGTCTCATGTAATCGTAAATCTCTGTGACTGTTCCAACGGTTGAGCGCGGATTGTGAGTGGCACTCTTCTGGTCAATTGAAATTGCAGGCGAAAGGCCCTCGATGGAATCCACATCCGGTTTCTCCATCTGTGCAATAAATTGACGTGCATATGCGGAGAGAGATTCCACATATCGCCTCTGCCCTTCTGCAAAAATGGTATCAAACGCGAGTGAGGATTTCCCCGAGCCCGAGAGTCCCGTAATCACAGTCAGCTTGTTCCTCGGAATCGTGACATTCACGTTCTTCAGATTGTGCATTCGCCCCCCCTTTATAACGATGTTATCCATATAGCTTAGTGGAGTAAGTGTGGTAGCCGTCCTGAGCGAGTCCGCCGGACGCTGAGCGAGCGCAGCGAGTCGAAGCGGCAGGCGGACGAGTCGAAGGGCGGGCGCCTTTTATGCGGATTTCGTCCATAAATTTTTATCAAAAAAGAGCTTTGCACGCTGTTCCGTGCAAGCTCTAGGGTAGCACGAAAACAGGGCACATGCAAGATTTTGAGCTCTGAAAGGTGCAATACAACTTGCACAATTGGTGTACTACTGTACACTATTGGCGATTATGTTTGCCCCAAAGACATCAAAGATTGCCGGCATAGCTGCGGGCCATGAGAAGGTAATCACTGAACTAGAGAATCTATTGTATGCAAGAGTTGCAATGTACATTGATTCAGCAAACATACGGCCATGGTCTCAGTTTTTGGGATGGCATATAGACAACAAGCGCATGAAACAGTTTTTGGACTCTTTTGATAACATTGTTGGCTGCAAATTCTATCAGGGGATTCTAGAAGGTGATAAAAAGTCCGAATCCGAAAAAGAAGAAATAAAACGGTGTGGATATACGCTACGTACCAAACCAGTAAAAATTATGAGATTTTCTGTAGATGCATCCAGCATACCCATTGATAGTCCTATATTGCTCGACAAATTCATTCGACGTTCGTTATTGCGCAAGTTGAGTGGAGAAACAATTGAATATCTCAATTCTCGTTTTACCGAAATGAACAAGCTTGGCACTACTATGATTGAGGATCGCAAGTGCAACTTTGATGTGGAAATAGGGATAGATATGCTTCTAGACAATGAGAGACAAAGTATTGATACCTTTGTTTTATGGAGCGGCGACAGCGATTTTTACGATCCTCTGCGACAGTTATTGCAGAATGGCAAGAATGCAATTCTGTTTGCAACAACGGGACAGGTTTCAAAAGAGTTGAATGATTTAAGGCCTTTTGGTCTTCGTATATTCGACATACGCAAAATACGTGAATTTATTTGCTGGAACCGCGAGTTAATAAGCAAAAGGGACGTCTCATCGGACGCCCCTAAGCACTAGAGTTCGTGATCACGAAGATCAGTTGTATCCTACACTACATCAACAACGTATGCAATATGTTCACTGGAATTACTGAAACTATGGCAGAGCTTAAAAATAGGACTGACACAGGTCTAACCATCGAACGACCGTCAAATTTCGATGATATCCAGATTGGTTCCAGCATTTGCGTTTCCGGAGTGTGCCTGAGCGTAGTCAAATTTGATGATGCTTCAATCTCATTTGGTGTGCATGAGGAGACGTGGAAGAGGACGAAGCTCGGGTCACTGAATGCTGGCGATAAGGTCAATTTAGAAAGGGCAATGAAAGCTGATTCACGGTTTGAGGGGCATGTGGTTCAGGGGCATGTTGAT
Source organism: uncultured Candidatus Peribacteria bacterium (assembly GCA_964632395.1). Lineage (GTDB taxonomy): Bacteria > Patescibacteriota > Gracilibacteria > Peribacterales > Peribacteraceae > CAZWES01. The sequence continues at coordinate 15,884 of CAZWES010000011.1, forward strand.
GGGGTTGGAGTAGTGGTTGGTGGCGCGGGTGCGTCGCCCGCAGGCGACCGCCCGCGCGGGCCCGTCGGCCGTAGCCCCGGCGAAGGCTGGTCGGAGAAATTTGTAGCCCCGCGCGGGCGGTCCTCAGCGGAGCATGGCTCCGCTTCGGACGCGCACGCGCCACCAATGCTGACGATTAAATATCCTCAAGCGCTCAGCAATCTGATAGTAGAAAAAGGCTCCATAGCAATTGATGGAGTTTCATTAACAATCTGCGAGGTTGATGATGAGAAGTTCTCGGTTGCCCTAATTCCACACACGCTTGAAGTGACGACTTTGGGAAATCTCAAGGATGGTGACAAAGTCAATTTGGAAGCGGATATTCTGGGTAAATACGCACAATCAAATGTGGTATAATGTCAATGAAAACAAAATCCAATGTCTGAAGACTCAAAAACCGACGACGAACGCTCTGCAAGCTCTGCGATGTCCGAGTACATCGGTGTGATTGCACACCGCATACACACGCCTGTGACTTCAATTCGCTGGCAACTGGAATCTTTGATAGATGGCACGATGGGGGAGCTTACTGATGACCAGAAGGAAACACTTGAGGGGATCTACAATAGCATCGAGAGCCTTAACGAATTTTCACGTGCAATCCTTTATGTCTACGAGCTCGAGAAAGATATGCCAATGATTAAAAGCGAGGAGGTATCTATCAGTGATCTCATCAAACGTGCCGAAAAAAGCCTTGGTGTTTTGATAAAGGAAAAGAAGAGCAGAGTGGTGCCGGAGAAAAGTGTAGAGGGCGTTTCGATCACGGCAGATCCGGATATTGCTTTTATGATCGTGAGAACCTTCGTCGAAAATTCACTTCGTTACTCTCCGGAAGACTCAGAGTTTCCTGTGCTCGTAAAGGATAGCGATGAGGGGACTATCATCACGGTTGAGGATCGCGGAATTGGTATTCCAATGGAAAAACACAGGCATATTGGGAAAAAGTTCTACCGCACACCGGAGGCTAAAAAATTGTGGACTGACGGTGTAGGTCTAAATTTGTACATTGCAATGAATCTTGCGGAGCGCACCGGAGGAAAAATCACTTTTGAAAGCGACGAAGGAAAGGGCGCCAAATTCAGCTGGTTTGTGCCGAAACGCAAGAAGAGAAGGCAGCCGTGGGAGGGTGGAGGAAAGTAAGAAAATTTGTTATTATGGGCACTCATGATTCGATTACACTCATCATAAATGACCAAGTGTAATTTCATCATCGCCGTTGCGGTAACCCTCTGGATGGGGACTCCGCACTGCATGCCGTGGGTACACACGGTGCATGCGGCAGGCATGGAGCACATGGCCCAGAATGAGACTGGATGCCCAAAGCATGAGTCGCAGCCTGAAAAACATTGTGCCTGTTGCGATTCCTGTGATGTTTGTTTGCAAAAAGATCAGGATGTTCTTCTGTCGGTCGGTGCAACTGGATCATATGAGATTGTTGTAATGTCATATTGTTCGTCAGTTGCAGGAGATATTGACGATGTAGGTGGGGGATACGTTGCCAATGCGCGTGCTGCTCCTCTTTTTGAGGAGGCAAAAGCACATGCACAGATTATTGCAAAAAGGGAATAAGAAGAGTTTCTCTATCTCTTTTATTTAAATATTTCCTTTTTTAATTATGAAAAATATTATTTCTAATCCTTTAGTTGCACTTACATTGGTAGTTGCAAGTGTCGCAATCGTTTACTCATTCGACACTTCCGATGTATCGCAAACTGCGGTTGCTTCCACCGGAGCATGTAATCAAGCCGAAACATGTGACGGTGCAGGATGTACCGCAAAAGCAGATTGCAAAAAAACTGGATGCGGGTGTGGGTGTGTTAAATAGGTGAGGAGAGCATCAGGTCATGGATTCTTGAATTCATGGCGCAGGCAGGCCGACCAGGGATGGTCGGTCTGTTTTGTTTTGGCTGAACACACCGGTCTGACAACGACCGGCTTGGAGAATGTTGGGGATTTTGCAAAGGTATAAAAAAAGAGAAGGGAGGCAGGTGGGTCACCTCGAAAATGAGACAAATGAGACACTATAAAAAAGGTGTCTCAGAAGAACTCGCACACTGGACAAATCAAGATTATGGCTTATAGAAGCCATTTCAAAGTTCAGTGGAGGTCAGGGGCCTTCTCCGATCATGAAGTTATACGAGCCTGCTCTTCACCACCTCTACAAGCTCAGGAAATTCAAGTCCAAAGAAATGTCCTCTATCAGTGAATTCATGGAGTTCGGTTTCAAGTTTTTCATGTACCAGCTTTGGTTCATCGTAAGAGAAGAACGGATCATCCGTTGAAGAAAACTGTATGATCCATTTCTGGTTATTCCTGATAGATGGCCAATTCCAAGGCTCATCAAAGTACCCGCTTTTCTGTTCATTCTGATCTCCCGTATCCGTGTAATACGTGCCGACCAGTACCGACCCAAGAATTTTATTTTTCTCCGCGTATCGCATGGCGGCAATCGAACCGGAGCTGTGGCCGATAAGAACAGAATTCTCATCGGCTCCGCACTCATTCTTAAGGAACGGCAGCCAGATGCTTTGCCTTGCAACTTTTGGATCGGGGAAATCTTTCGCAATGACTTCAATTCCCAACTTCTCAAATTCCTGTACTGCATAAGGGAACCAATAGTCTTTTGATGTTCCTCCGTCGCCTTCTCCGCCGTTGTTGCCATGGATTAGGATGATTTTCAAATTTCCTTTACTCATGCTTACAGCATAAGGAATACGGGTTTATTTGCATAGGATCATGTATCTTAATAATCGTCATTTTTACCTTGCTGGCCTCCGGCAACTCTTGTACTCTTGTAACAGTACATCACTATATCCGCCATGAATGCCTCTGCAACAATCTACGATCTTATTTCTCTGCTCATTTCCGATGAGTCGAACGAAGAAAGGCGCTCAGAAGCCTTCCGCGAACTTGTAAGCCGCCCTGTAACGCCCGATGCAATCAATGAAGGCAGAAAAGCACTGCAGGAACGCATGGTGCCAGTTGAGCTTTCACCGGATGCCATTGATACATGTGGTACAGGGGGGAGCGGCAAAAAGACCATCAACACTTCAACGATTGCCGCTTTTCTAGTCGCTGCCTCTGGAGGGAAAGTTGCCAAGCACGGCAACCGCTCGGCAAGCGGAAACTGTGGCTGTTTTGACCTTTTGGAACATCTTGGAGTGAACATCAATCTTACTCCGAAACAGGAGAAAAAAATATTTGAAGAGCTTGGGATTGTGTTCATGTTCGCGCGCTCTCATCATCCCGCCATGCGTTTCGTTGGGCCGCTGCGCAAAGAGCATGGCAAAAAGACCATATTCAACTACCTGGGCCCGCTGTGCAATCCGGCCGGAGTTACGCGCCAGCTCATCGGAACGGGAAATGCAGAAGATGCGTCGCTCATGGCTGATGCTCTTAAGAAATCAAATACCCAGGCTGCATTTGTTGTAACCGGGGAGGATGGATTGGATGAGGTCACAGTTACCGGATCAACTAAGATATTGGAAATAAAAAAAGGAATGATTGAGGAGCGCCAGTTTTCACCTGAAGAGGTAGGACTGCCGATATTTTCCGCAAATGAAATTGAAGGAGGTACGCCCGAATATAACGCATCGGTATTTCTTGAGCTGGCGCGTGGCGAAGGAAGCGGTGCAATGAAAGCTCTTGTTCTTGTGAATGCTTCCCATGCCCTTCTCCTCACAGATGTTGTGGCTTCGCTTCCTGGTGCATTTGATCTGGCGAAGGATACCTTGGAATCCGGCAGAGTTTTTGAATTATTCGAGCAGTATCGCGATTTGAGTAACTCCTTAAAGCCATGAGCGTTTTTGACGATATCCTGAAGGCAAAACAAAAAGAGGTTGCTTCGATGCAGGAAGCAGCAGACATCCAGCCGTGCAAACGTCGAAGTTTTATCGGCTCTCTGCGCTCTGGGCAGTTCGCTTTCATTGCAGAAATCAAGCCGAAATCACCGTCGTCGGGCGAGCTGCTTTCCCGAAGCGATATTAAGGAAATGTTGGGTTTATATGAGGAATTCGCAAATGCAATTTCGGTGCTCTGCGATGAAAAATTCTTTGGCGGAGGATATAATCTGCTGTCGCAAATCTCCGGACAAACAGAAAAACCGCTGCTTGCCAAGGAATTCGTAATCAGCGGGAGGCAAATTGAGGAGGCGGTTATCAATGGGGCAAGTGCAGTACTTCTTATTGCTGCAATTGTTAGCGAGGATTTACTGGAAAATCTGATCCGCAGGGCTATAGATCTTAACTGCGATGTCTTGCTTGAACTGCATTCCGATGGCGACTTGGAGAAAGCATCAGCCGTGTTTAGAAAATTATCGGAGGAAGAGCGCCTACGGATTGTTTTTGGCATAAATAACCGCGATCTCGATTCACTGGAGATATCGCTGGAAACCACGAAAAAACTAGCACCGAAAATCAGGTCAATGATCGGGAATCAAAATCTGTTGATTTCAGAAAGCGGGATTTTATCTGCTGATGACGCGCGTGAACTTTCCGAATTTGTCGACGGATTTCTTATCGGCACCTCTATACTTAAATCAAACGACCCGCGCAGTTTTCTTTCTTCACTCAAGACAGCATGCGGACAAAAGTGAAATTCTGCGGCATGACTGATATGCTAGATGTCTTTGAGGCAGTCGACCTTGGTGTGGACTTTATGGGGCTAATATTTGTGCGCTCTTCTCCCCGTTCAGTTACCTTTGAGCTTGCAACGTATTTAAGAAATGAAATTGGCGGGGCTAAGGCTGTGGGAGTATTTATGGACATGTCCGTAAAGAGAATCAATGAGTATTGCAAAAAACTAAAACTGGATTTTGCCCAATTACACGGAAAACCTGATTTACAGAAATACAGACGCATAAAGATACCTGTAATTCAGGCATTCAGAGGAGTTCCTGACGTGAAGACTGCGAAAAAATTTCTGAAAGTTTGCCCATATATCCTTATTGATAAGGCTGATGGCAGCAGTGTTGCGGATTTTGATGCGATAGCAGCGCTACCAAAGTCAGTCAGATCGAAATTGTTTCTTGCAGGTGGCCTTAATCCAAAGAACGTGAGAGATGTAGTGGAAAAAGTGAAGCCGTTCGCAGTAGACTGCGCACGCGGAATAGAGATGAAGCCTGGAAAGAAAGATTCGCGGAAGATGCGCACATTCCTCAATAACATCAGATCATCATGAAATCCCTCGGAAAATTCGATAAATACGGTGGCTGTTATGTATCGGAGCTTCTGATTCCGGTGCTGACAGAAGTGGAAGAAGCTTTTTTGCAACATAAAGATGACAAAGAATTTAATGTCGAGTTTTACGCTCTTCTGAAGGAATTCGCAGGCAGGCCGACACCGATTACTGAAATGAAAAAACTCAGCGAAGAGTGGGGATGCATACTTGTCTTAAAGCGCGAAGACCTTCTACACGGCGGAGCTCACAAGACGAATAACGTCATCGGGCAGGCACTGCTTGCAAAACGCATGGGCAAGACTGAACTCATCGCGGAGACAGGCGCGGGGCAGCACGGCGTGGCAACTGCTATGGCAGGAGCGTTATTCGGGCTACCAGTGAAAATATTCATGGGCGCAAAAGATATAGAACGACAATTTCCGAATGTGCAGCGCATGAAACTATTCGGTGCGGAGGTTATTTCGATAGATGCGGGATCTCAGTCACTTAAGGACGCGATCAACGAGGCGCTCAGGTACTGGACTGCCCACAGTAAAGACATATATTACGTGTTCGGAACCGTGGCGGGTCCGCATCCTTTCCCCAGCCTTGTAGCGCATTTCCAGCGTGTGATCGGCGAAGAAGCTCGAGAGCAGTGCCTAGAGAAATACGGGAAACTTCCTCATACCGTTTGTGCTTGTGTTGGTGGAGGGAGTAACGCTATCGGCACATTCAGAACTTTCATCAAAGACAAAGATGTAAAACTTGTCGGAGTAGAGCCTGCTGGGGAAGGGCTGGACACTCCAAAACATGGGGCTGCTCTGTGCAAAGGAAGACCGGGATCCCTGCACGGCGCTTTCAGCTATTGCCTGCAGGATGAAGACGGACAGATCCATGAGGCGCACAGTATTTCCGCAGGGCTTGATTACCCCGGAGTCGGTCCGGAACACAGCCAACTCAAAGATATTGGACGCGTCGCATATGTCGCTGTAACGGATGACGACGCAATGGAGGCTTTCCTTACGCTTACGCGCAAGGAGGGAATAATTCCTGCGCTTGAACCTGCACACGCACTGGCTGCTGCCAGAGACATCGCATCATCGTTGAAACAGGAGGACATCCTGCTTGTTACGCTTTCCGGAAGAGGAGATAAAGATCTCGGCACTACCATTAAATACCTCGAAAAAAATGGAAAAATCTAATCCTTATGCACAGGCTCGTGATAAAAAGGGCAAACTGCTCTTCATCCCATTTGCCGTACTTGGGGATCCAAACAAAGAGAAGTCATTGGAAATAGTAAAAACACTTATTGAAAATGGAGCCGATGCACTTGAACTGGGGTTTCCTTTTTCTGATCCTCCGGCCGATGGACCGGTGATACAGGAAGCGGATATGCGAGCACTTAAAGCAGGAATACGCGTTAGTGATTGCTTTGAGCTTCTGCGTGATATCAGAAAGATCACCAGCATTCCAATTGGTCTTCTGATTTATTATAACCTTGTCCTGCAAAGAGGTATTGATAAATTTTACAAAGACTGCGCCGACGCTGGAGTGAACTCAGTTCTCATTGCCGATCTTCCGCTTGAGCATGCTGATGAAGTTGTTTCGATTGCAAAAAAGCACAGCATCGCTCCTGTTTTTCTTATTAGCGAACTCTCCGATGACGAACGCATCAGAAGCATCGCGAAAGTATCTGGGGGATACTTGTACGTTGTTTCGTATCTCGGTGTTACGGGGGTTGAGGATTCAGTTCTTGAGGGAAAAATTAAAGATACAATTGAGCGTGCACGCAAACATACGGATTTACCTCTCTGTGTGGGGTTTGGGATAAATAGTACAGCACAAGCTCAGGCAGCTGTTAAAGCAGGTGCGGATGGTGTAATTGTGGGGAGTAGGATTGTTAAAGAGGCGCCGGATTTGGGGAAGATAGCCCAAGTTTGCAGCGAGCTGTGTGCTTCAATTAATGAAGCAGCTTAACCTTGCATGGCGCGATTCATCAAAAACGCATCCGCCAAAACAATTGCAACCATTGCTTCCGCCACAGGAATCACTCGGGGGACGATACAGGGGTCATGCCGACCCTGTTTTGCGACTTCTCCGAGCGATGTCGGCGGTTTGATGCTTGCATGCATGATCAAATCCTCCCCTGTTGAAATGCCGCCAAGCATCCCGCCAAAATTGCTCCTGTCGGAAATATAATCAACGCCCTGCATTTCTGCTGCGCTGAATCCTGCTCCGTAGCTGAACCCCGTGACAGATGGAATACTCATTATTGCCTTTGCGAGATTTGCCTTGAGCTTTTCAAAAACAGGATCTCCGAGATGCTTTGGAGGGTTCTCAACGCGAATTTCAATGAGTCCTCCCGTCGAATTTCCTTCTTCCTTAAGCTTAAGGATATATTCCTCCATTTTTTTAGCCTTATTCCTGTCGGCGCAACGCACTGGATTTTTCTCGATAAAATCAGGATCGAACTCATTTACTTCATGCGGTCCTACTTTGACCGTATGTCCGATTATCCGCACATTTTCTGGCAGGATTTTGCGTGCGATAACTCCAGCAATTACACGGGAGACAGTTTCCCTGCCGGAAGCTCTTCCGCCCCCGCGGTGATCACGATGCCCATACTTCCCAGCCATGGTCTCATCTGCATGTCCGGGACGGAAAGCCTTGCGTAATAACTTGTAATCCTCTGATCGCTGGTTTTCATTTTCAACAATAACAGAAATTGGCATCCCTGTAGTTTTATCTTCAAAAACTCCCGAAAGAATCTTCGGCTGGTCGGTTTCATCGCGCGAAGTTGTAACTTCGCTCTGTCCCGGTCTTCGCCTTGCGAGCTCTGGCAGAAAATCTTCCTCAGCAAGATCAATGCCCACCGGACATCCGTCAATGACCGCGCCGAGTGCGGGACCGTGCGATTCGCCGAATGTTGTTATGCGGAAGAGATTTCCGAAACTATTGCTTGCCATGGTTAGAGAGGTTATCCGATAAAGATTTTACGGAAGCTTCAGAGGGGATTGTACCCGTAAATAGCTTAAACTGTGCCAGAGCCTGATGCAGGAGCATCATGAGGCCGTCATGAGTCTCATATCCCAGAGTCTTAGCTCTAGACATAAACTTTGTTTCTTTATTGTATCTCAAATCTATCGCATAAGAATTCTGTTTAGGTTCTGGAAGTTCAAAATCTATATCCTCTGATACCGCGCAGAATATAACATCATGTTTTGCGCTTTTTAAAGCGGAAATATCATGTGATTGAGTTTTGAATTTGCCGGAAAGGGCGTCTCTTTTTTCTTTACTCCTTGCGTAGATACAAATTCTTTCTATTCCGCTAACTTTGCACGCATTAATTACAGAAGGGACAGCTCCGCCGGATCCGAGTATTGCTGCGGATTTGGCTTCCCTTAAAAACCCATAACCTTCTATTAATCCATAAGCATCACGCGCATACCCAACATATTCTTCTTCTTCACGAACAACTGTATTAACTGTTCCAAGCTCTTCAACTTCTTTATCTATCCTGTCTAATTTTGGAATAATGGATTGCTTGAACGGTGAAGTTACGGAAAAACCACTAATTCCCAATTTAGTTAAATAGTTGTAGTCATCATCCAGGTTCTCTGTGAGGAATAAACTGTATACGGCGTCGATATTATTGCCTGAAAACAAAGTGTTTTGGATCAGAGAACTCAAGCTTTTGATGCTTGTATCTCCAAGAAGACCGAACATTTTAGGTTCTTTACAATGCGAGGTAAGTTGATGCATCGAAAGCTTTATTTGCCCCGGAGCTGCCTCCTCTCCATCTTCCAGATACGTATATGTCAGTTGGTTTTTGAGCGGTGAAAGAAGGCGTGTGAGGTGCGCTTTGGGCCCCATTCCGAGTATTATCCGTTTTTGATCGGATGGTAGTTTGCTGTGGAGATCACTAAGAATTTTTATGTCACCGAATGATTTGATAGTTGTGGCAATTTTGACGATCTCGGAGCGTTCTGACATATCCTGAGCAATTATCAGAAGCTCTTCTAATGTTGGAGTCTTATCAAAGTCATGAAAACTTCTGATTATTTTCGGTCCTTCGGGGCAATCAATGCCTTTATTAACATCAAGATCAATAAATGATGCTTCAAATTTTTCAATCAGCTCACGTTTTCCGCGCGGGGTTATTATCAAAGGTATCGGTGAATCAAAGTGCTCAACATCAGGAGTCAAATCTCCGCGGATCTCCAGTATATCTGCACCCATACTCTTCGCTTTTTTTGCGAAGGCCAGCGGATCAGATGCCGATTTGGGCAGGGTTACAACGAACATAATTTGCTGAGTGAGTCTATTACTCCAGATACCTCATCTGAGCTTGATACAGTTATATCCGCAAGCCTTCTGTAGATTGGGCTTCTTTTCTTCATAATCTCCTTAACTTCGCGTTCAAGGGGCAAGCCGGTTAGCGGCGGCCTTTTTTTCTTTTTCAGGCGGTTTATGATTATAGAGGCGGGTTCCTTCAAATAGATGACTATGGATTTTTTCTCAAGCAATTCACACGTCCCCTTTGATTCAATAGCCCCTCCTCCGAGCGACACAACACGCCCTGGATTGATGCTTTGCCTGACGGCAATTTCTTCTTTTTCGCGAAACATATTCCATCCGCACTTTTTCACAAGGGCGTTGATTTTCCCGTTTTTTTGCTCAATCACATCATCCGTATCGATATGTTTAAGCGATAGCTTTTTTGCCAATTTACGTGCCAGAGTAGTTTTTCCGCCCCCGCGCATTCCAATGATTGAAATGCAGCGCGACGACTTATGCAATTTTTCAAGATCCCTGAAAAAATCGGGGTAGCTTTTGGAGACACATTCAGGATTTTTTATCGTGATCCCCGGCCGCAGACATCCAAGAACTGCAAAAGCCATGACCATGCGATGGTCGTCATGCGGATCAAGTGTAACTTTTTTGGATGGTAATTTTTTTAGTCCTTTAATGAGGAGATGGTCAGGATGTTCCTCGATATCTACGCCTGCTTTTGTAAGCTCATTTGTAATCACAGCAAGGCGATCGCACTCTTTATATCGCAGATTCTGCACGTGTATGATTTTCGTCGTTCCGTTTCTAAATGCAGCAAAAACTGCAAGGTTCATTACCTGATCTGGAATATCGATGCAGTCAATGGAGATGTCTCCTTTCTTGTTCAACCTATCGACAATTTTGCACATATAGCTGTCGCCCTGCATGGAGTTCCTTGAAAGATTTCTACCCTCAATGTTGCTGTCGGTAAGTTTTGCAAGCACCAAAAATGCTCCATAGGCGCTCCAGTCTCCTTCGATAGGATAAGAATTCGCGGAAGGCGGAGTATATTGCTGCCTTTTAAGTGAAATTGTATTTTTCGTAATGTCAAATTGATTGCCGAATTTGATTCCGAAATCTTTTTGCACCTTGTTCGTTAGTAGCACGTACGGCATCGAAGCAACAAAATGCGATAAATTAATTTTCAGATTTTCCAGCAAAGGAGCACAGAGCAGTAAAGAAGTCAGATATTGGCTGCTTTTGCTTGCGTCAAGATCAGCCGTTCCTCCCGATATGGTTTTACTTCCAACTTTTATAGGAGGAAACCCATTGTTGCTTTCTACATCTGCCCCAAGATTTTTAAGGGCTTTAACAAGATCCCCAATCGGACGCTTCTTCATAGCTTCGTTTCCCGTGATTTTAAATTTCTCCGGAACTATGCATGCGAGAGACGTTAGAAATCTGAGAGTCGTTCCGGCATTCGAACAATTAAGAACGACAAACTTTGTATTTGTATTCTTTGGAACACCCCCTTTAATTTTTAATTCCCCTGATCTGCAGCTTGTGTAACGAATATCAAACCCCATTTTTTGCAGATTTTTTACAAGCAATGCAACATCATCGCACGGCGTTGCGTTTGTGATTGTTGTAGTTCCCTTTGCAAGGCATGCGCATATGATTGCTCGGTTTGCATGCGACTTGGAGCCCGGCATCTTAAGTGTTGCATCAAAGGGGAGCCTGAGCGGTTTAACGCCGTAGCTGGATGCTGATTTTTTCATCACAATTCAATCGTATGCGGATCAAAAGACCGGATTTCCCCTTTTCCAATCGTCGATGGGACTGCCATGCGCAAGTCTTCGGACAAATTCTTTTTATCGTTAAGCATGAATGGCATCAGTGTTTTTAATGTGAATTCTTTCGGAATCTCAGTTGGCATACCGATTTTTTGTAACAAGGCTTCAACTTGTTCAGTTTCCATAGACTTGGTAATTCTAATTTCTGCAACCATTCCCACACTAACGGCTTCGCCGTGTGAGATTTTGAATGAGGAGACTGCCTCCAGCGCATGCCCCACTGTGTGCCCAAAGTTGAGGAACATCCTCGCAGATTTGTCCATTTCATCCTGTTCTACAACAGATGTTTTGAGTTCCACGGCGCGTGATATGCATTGTTCAAGCAGGTCTGTGTCGCAGCCTACTGTTTCCGGTATGTTGTTTTCCAAAAAAGAAAAGAAATTTTTATCGAGCATTGCGGCCATCTTGATAACTTCAACAAGCCCTTCTTTTATGGAACGATCAGGAAGGCTCTCCAAAAAATCAATGTCTTCAATAACTGCCGAGGGATGATGGAAATGGCCTATCATGTTTTTCGCCTCTCCAAGATCCACGCCCGTTTTTCCTCCTATTGCAGCATCAACCATTCCAAGCAAAGTGGTTGGTACGTTTATAAAACGGATACCGCGCATGTAGATACTTGCAACGAAGCCTGCAAGGTCAGTAAGCATGCCGCCGCCGATGTTTATAAGGACTGATCTTCGGTTCGCTCCGGACTTTAAAAGTTCTTCCGATATTCGCTCAGCCTCTTTTAGAGATTTTGATTTTTCACCAGACTTAACAGGGATCATGCCGCAGTTGCCAATAGACTTTTTAATTTTTTCCGCATAACCGCATATGCTTTCGTCGAAGACGGCTATCACATTGCTGACAGGATTCAATTCTTCGATTATTTTCCCAAGTTCTGCAATCGCGCCCCGGCCGATGATGATCGGATATTTTTTCTCATGTGCCGGAATGCGGGCAGTGATGTTATGCATTGCATATTAGGTCACGCGAAGATTCATGGCTCCTGCAATAGATCTGATGTCTTCCATGCAGTGCCGGAGCTGCTCTCGGTTTAGCGACTGAGCGCCGTCGGAGAGCGCTTCCTGTGGGCGATAGTGTGTTTCCATGATTATTCCGTCGCAGCCCATGGCAATTGACGCGCGGGCGTAGGCCGGAACCCACCGCGCAACGCCGGCAGCATGGCTCGGATCAACGAATATAGGTAAATGTGTCCGTTCTCTAAGCGGCGGAATTGATCCCAGGCTAAGCGTAAAACGGACTTCATTTTCGAAGGTGCGTATCCCGCGCTCGCACAGAATGACTTGTCCGTTCCCTGCGGAAAGAATATGTTCAGCCGCGAGCAGGAATTCCTCCAGAGTTGCAGCCAGTCCGCGTTTTAAGAGCACTGGCTTTTTCGATTTGCCTGCGCGCCGGAGCAGATCGTAGTTTTGCATGTTGCGTGTTCCGATTTGAATTATGTCGCAGTACTCTCCCATCAGATCAACCTGATCGGGGCACATTGCTTCCGAAACAACTGCAAGACCATGCTTATCCGCGGCTTTGCGCAGCATCCTGAGCCCCTCTTCTCCGAGTCCCTGAAAGCAGTACGGCCCCGTGCGCGGTTTGAATGCGCCTCCGCGAAGTATCCGGATTCCCTCCTCCTTGGCCATTGCTGCAGTCTCATCCATCTGCATTTCTGATTCAACAGAACATGGACCGGCAATAACCGTAAGTGTCTTTTTTTCGCCAATCGCAATGTTGTCGGAGATTGTAATGACTGTGCGGTGATCATGCGATTTTCGTTCGGATAACATGCCGGACTTTGTCATCGTCTGCGCCCTGCCCAAGAGCAGTGCATGCTGCCCGCAGGATTCGCAGGTAAGCGCCAGGAAATTTTCCAGTATTCGTTTGCCCTCCGGCGTTCCGATGGATTCCGGATGAAACTGCATACCGAAAAGCAAATAATCTTTGTGCTCCAGCGCCATTATCATTCCGTTATCAGTCTGCGCCGTGATTCTTAAATCATTTGGGAGCTCGTCTTCTTCAACGCAAAGTGAGTGGTATCGCATTCCGTTAATCTCTTCTGGTAAGCCTTTAAAAATTGCGCTGCGCGGCTGTAAGAATTCAATTCCAGATGATTTTCCATGAAATACTTCCGGCGCTTTGGATACTTTCCCTCCAAAATGCTTTGCAAGTATTTGATTGCCAAGGCAGATTCCGAGAAGCGGAATGCGTTCGTTCGTCGCATATTCAATTAACTCTTCAGAGATGCCTGTATCGCGAGGAGTGTAAGGATTCCCTGGTCCTGGGCTTATTATGATGTGCGTCGGCTCCAGGTCGCGTACTCCATCAATACAAATTTTGTCATTTCGATAGACGACAGGCTCCCCACCTAACTCCCCAACGTACTGGTGTAGGTTATAGGTAAAGGAATCGTAGTTGTCGAGTATCAGAGTTTTCATGATAATTCAGGAAGATCGGGCGTGATGGAGGGCGGCAAGGCAGCTTCGTGCTTTGTGCAGGCATTCGTTGTCTTCCCGCTCGGGAAGGCTGTCTTTGACTATGCCGGCGCCGACGCGGAGGGAGGCTTCCCCGTCGTTAAAAAGTATTGTTCGTATCGTTATTGCAAAATCGACATTGCCGGCAAAATCAATGTACCCAAATGCTCCGCCATAAATACCACGGTTCCCTTTTTCCAGCTTCTGAATAATCTCCATCGCACGCAGTTTTGGAGCTCCGGTTAGCGTACCGGCGGGGAATACAGATCTCACCACGTCCAGCGCGGAAACATCTTCGCGAATTTCAGCCGTAATATCCGAAACAATATGGAATACATGCGCGTACGTTTCCACATGGAACGGATTTTTCACCTTTACCGAGCCGATTTTTGCCACCCTTCCCACGTCATTTCGCCCGAGATCCACAAGCATTTGGTGTTCGCTTCGCTCTTTCTCATCGTTTAAGAGTTCTTCCTTCATTTTATGGTCCTCAGCTTCATCTCCGGTTCTTCTGCGCGTGCCCGCAATCGGCCTGTAAAAAATATCCCTGCCATCGATCCGCACGAGCGTTTCCGGAGATGCTCCGACAATTGCATGTTCCGGGGTTTTGAAAAAGAACATGTACGGGGAAGGATTGATGTCCCGCAGCTTTTCGTACACGCGGTCAGGCGGGGGAGGATCAGGAATGACAAATTCCTGGCTTAAGACGATCTGGAACGCTTCTCCGGCAATAATCTGGCGCCTGGCCTCCGAAACAGCTTTGCAGAAATCCTCCTTTGTCGTTTGCCTGTGCGGAGCAATGTCTTCCTGCGTAGCAAGATGAATATCGTCTGCAGACTTCATGGCAGCCTGCCTGCTGTCATCGCGAAAAGGAGAGGAGTGGATGGTCTTTTCTATCTTTTCAAGATTCTCCTTCGTATCCCTGTGCGCGACAACGGTAACCTCATGCTGTTTGTGGTCTATCTTGAGAAGTATTTCCGGAAGAACGAACTGCGAATCGGGAAGCGATGGATGGGGAACAAGATCAATGTCTTCAAAATTCCGTGCTGCCTCATAGCTTAGAAAGCCGATGTATCCCATGCGTAGCCGTTCTCCATGCGCTCCCTCGCCGATTGTTTGCCCGAGGACAGAAAGGGCATCGGTAACTTTGCCGTCGGGTACGTAGCGGGAACCCTTTATCTCCCCGGCGCGTATAGTCATTACATCTCTTGCTCCCAGAGCCACAAAGGAATAATCGTTCTCCTTGCTGTGGCGATCTGCGGATTCCAGAAGGGCGCAGTAATCCCGTGCGAGGCCGAGCTCCCGCAGAAGATAGAGCGGATCGCAGTGTTCCGGCCGGACAGTTATGGAAATGATGGGGAAATACATGTACTAACGTAACAGTACGTGCATACTAATTATGCATTCGATGTATGTCAACCCAATTCTTATCCGATATTGCTATTGATATTCAGGGTTAAATCTGTAGTATCCTGTAGACATGCCTGTACCATTACAGCATTACAAGGAGCTTTGCCAGCTTTTTACCTCAATTGATAACGAAAAGGAGGCTGATATGCTGCTTAAGGACATCCTTACTCCACAGGAGATTGAGTCCATAGCAGAGAGATGGCAGCTTATTCAGCAGCTTGCCGACGAGAAACCGCAGAGAGAGGTTGCAAAGGATCTAAAGGTGAGCATCAGCAAGGTAACGCGTGGGTCGAGGGTGCTCAAATACGGAACAGGCGGATTTAAAAAGTTCCTGAAAAAACTAAACAAGATTTCTTCTAAATAGCATTGATTCTGCCTACTCCGGCAGCATCTTTCCTTGTTTGCACATTTAATCCGTCGATACCCAAATCCAAAAAACCTTTTCCAGTTATCTTTATTTTCCCCGAGCGAAGAAGCCTCTCAAATAATCCTCTTTGCGCTCCGTATACTTCGAAGAATTGCTGTCTTATGGCTGGAGGCAGTTTTGGGAATCCTGCCTCGGAACGCATCATGACTTCAGCGATGTTCGGGCAGCAGGTTCTAAAGGAACCTGTTGTGCCATCTTCATTTTGCCAGGAAAATTCAAAGCGAGGCATAGTTATTGGAATGGCTGGGGAGTGTAACACTTGCTCGGCAAAATGCAAGAAAAGTAGCTTATTTCTTTACAGAATAACTCACACGAACTTTAATATACCTGTATCCTGTGGTTTTTTTGAGCCACATTTTTTACTTCCAATAAGTATTCTCAGTAGAATCATTATGAAACTTCCAATGGAACTTCCAACATTTTCTGAATTACAAGAGACCTTCGATTTTATGTTGGAACAACAGCACAATGGTGTATCTGGAGTTATAAAAATAGAGAGCGAGACTCCTGAGCCATCCGTAGGCATCACAACCATGACACATGGCAACGAGCCCTCTGGTCTTTCGGCTATCTGGTATTTCATGCGCAACAATCGACTACAGAAACTGCTTGATGCCAATAGGAAAGGATCTGTAATTTTTTCGGTAAATAACATCCATGCCGCGCAGGATTATTTTAGATTGCCACGTTCAGCTACCACGGTGCAAAAAGAACGATGCAGGTCGCTCGAGGTGAATATGAATCGCCTATCTGAGGATATCTTAAAGAGAAAAACGGACAGCCGCGTTGAAATTCAGAGGACTCTCGAACTTTGTGAGAAGATATTTTACGAGTTGGATGGAGGACTGGATATACATAGTGTGAGAAAGAAAAGCGAGCCCATTCTTGTTTCTGTCAAAGGAAGAGGTGTAGGTGCAGCAAGAAAATTTCCAATAAATATCGCTCTTTCAAACATGATCCCGGTTCAGATAGGATATCCCATAAGTTCTTGCTATGGAGGATTACAAAGTGAAGTGCCTGTGGTTGGCATAGAAGCCGGACAACACGAGAGTGTAGATGCCTCTAAATATGCAATACATTGCACACGATGCTATCTACAGGCGCTAGGGTTAATCTGTTGTGAAAATGGAGAGGATGATGAGCTATCAAGATTTATTACGGAATACAAAATAGCAAGAGGTGTGGTGCCTCCGGAAGATAAGAGCTTTCGTATGTCACGGGAGTTTGGGATGTTTGAAAAGGTAAATCCTGAGGATATTCTGCTGAAAAGTATAGACGGAGCGAAAGAGATTCAGGCAGGCATGAACGGTTGTGTACTTATGGCCAAACCAGTATCCGAACCACTATCTTATGAGGAGGAAGCATGTTTCTTGTCAGAACCTGCCAGATATGTTGAGAGGAAGTCTCTTGGAAAGCCCCTATCCTAATTCAATGCATTTCCTCAAAAGAGCCCCAAGCGCGAAACTTGGGGCTCAACAGGTGCGACAGGATTCGAACCTGCAACCGGCGATTTTGGAGACCGCTGCTCTAGCCAATTGAGCTACACACCCAAACCTGCAAGAAACTGCAGGGCACCGCATTCTCTTTGTATATCAGCAACAGGTCAAGCTTTTTGTCGTTAAAAGAGGCAAGCTATACAAATGCCTGCCTCTTTCTTCATAGGTGGCTTCGAACTAATTCTGGCTAATTGATGCCCATTGCCTTGCGCATGCCTGAGAGCACGCCCGCTGCGATGGGTCGGACTCTTGCTGCCCCCCCGGAAAGAACAGCGCGCACATCCTTGTCGCTCAAGGCGTGGTAGCGTTCCTGTATTGGTTCCAAGAGAGCAAGGACGTCGTCGGCAAGCCTCTTTTTCATCTCGCCGAAGAACTTTCCCTCGCGCTCCGTATAACGCCTGAGGTAATCTGTGTGGACATCTGGAGGGCAGCACAGTTCCACAAGCGTGTAGAGTGCCTGCGTGCCGGGGGCCATTTCTCCTCCGGGTTCCACTTGCGTCGGAATGCTCATAACCTTCTTGCGCACGGCAGATGTATCTTCGAGCAGAGCAATCGTGTTTCCATCGCTCTTACCCATCTTATCAGCACCGTCGATACCCGGAACCCGCAAGGGGTTCGAGACATTCATCTCCGGTACTTTGAAGACCTCTTGCCCGAAGGTACGGTTGAAAGCGCGTGCGAAGTCTCGGGCCATTTCCACATGCTGCGTTTGGTCTTCGCCAACCGGGACCCGGTCTGCCAGCACGCAGAGGATATCTGCCGCCATGAGCACCGGATATCCCAGCAAGCCGTACGAGACTTGTGTGCGCGGAAGACCGAGATTGTGTATCCGGTCCTTGAATGTCGTACACCTTTCCAGAACACCGATGTTCACGATATTTCCAAGAAGGAGAGCAATCTCCAGAACCTCGGGCACATCGGATTGCCGGTAGAGTGTGCACTTCTCCGGATCAACACCGCACGCAATGTAGTTCTTGGCGACCTCCACCGACAGGGCATCGACTTCCGTCGGCCCCTTGATCTCCGTAAGTGCGTGGACGTCGGCCACAAAATAGAAGCAATCATGGCCCGCTTCCTGCAATTCCACGAACTGCTTGATCGCCCCGAAATAGTTGCCGATATGCAACTTTCCCGTAGGACGCATGCCGGAAAGAATTCTTGTCTTACTCATCGCTAGATACTCCTCTAATGTAACAGGGTTTAGTTTGAATTCGAAGCCGATCCTGTGAAGGATCACTCCCAAAGAAAATTTATGGGAGAAGCGGATGATAAGCATAGTTGACAATATAGTCAATTATAAAAGCTCGATGATTGGTTATGTTTTAGGATCATTCTCGATGGCCAACTGGTTATGTGATGTATGATGTAAACCTATGCGAAGCATTTCCATTGTTTGCGCAAACGAGAGCTCAACTTTGGAGACGGTAGCTCTCAGGGGAGTGTTGGAGTACTTTGGATACGTTCCCGAAGTGCACTGGGCAGGTAGCACGGAGCAGTTCAAACAACTTCTTTTGGGTAACACGAAGCTTGCGGAAACAGTGGTTCTGGCATGTCACGGATGTGAAAAAGGGTTCTATGGAAACGAAAATGCATTAATTCCATTGGAGCAAATCAGGATAAATTTGCCTGCAAAAACGCTGCTTTCACTCGGTTGTGTCACTGGCACTGAATTATTCGCAAAAGCATTCATAAGTGGAGGTATTGAGTACTACATAGCTCCGCCATCGTATCCCGAGGGAAGCAGCGCACTGATCCTTGCAACGATATTCCTGTGGAAACTTCATGGCGGAGCAGAACCTGCTGTAGCGTGGGAAGGGGCTTCTGCGATACTTGCTGATTCGGACGATCATTTCCGTATATACCGGAAGATAGAGAATGGGATTTTGGTAGATAACAGCCGGGAAATACACCTGTAGTGGCTAATTCGCACGCGAAAACTGTGTTATCGGTAATAAATAATATGGGGGGAACAGGTGTAGAAATGGTCGCTGGGTTACGAATAATCCGCATAAATAATTTATGCATAGAAAATTTGACATGGTTTGTTTTATGTATCACCATGCTCTGCCATATTCCCCAATAGTCATATGGCAATTGACAAGCCTTCCGATACAGCAAAAGCAGACGAGGAAAAAGTTGTCTCCAGTGCTGAGCAGGCAGAGGAAGAGCAGACAGCAAAGCTGGAAGAAGAAACGAGAAAAGCGTTTGCCAACATTCTCGGAGTGAGAGATTATTTTGGGGTAGAGGCTAGGGAATTCAGGCGTGTGATCAGGGCAATAGAAGATTGCCTGGATCAGAGAGGTTTTTCGGAGTACCGAATTGGCGGGTTAGTACCCGCAAAAGTGTTTTTGGATAACATTAGTAATTTGGGTGAGAGGTTCAGACACAATCTTGTGCATGCAGCAGTGAGTGGAGAGGAAGGTGTTATTATTCCTCCCGAGGGGACAATGATGACCTACAATTACATAAGGCGGAATAAATTGGAAAAAGCAAAGGTATTTTATTCATCAAACTTTACGCGAGATGAAGACCCTAACGATGTGGAGAGCGGTAAAACAAGAAATTTCCATCAGATTGGTTTTGAAATTTTTAATTATCCAAGAGGCGAAGCTGCGCTGGAGGCAATTCGCGCTGCTTTGGCGATGATACAAGCAGCCGGACTGCAGGATTCTATAGTCAGAATGACCGATAAGAGGCTTATACTTGGATTCATGAGCAGGTATACAGATGAGGATCAGAATATTCTTCGAGATATAATGGACGAAGCTGATGATGATCCAGACAAGCTGATCGAGTTATATTCTTCAAAAGGTGGCAAGAGTGAAATGGTGAAAAGTGAAATAGCAGAATTCATTCGCCTGAACCAGAACCCAGATCTCTCTATTCAAGAATTGGAAGCATATGCGTACAACTCTGAAACATATAAGCAGGGTATTGATGATCTGCAATCTATTGAAAAACACCTGACGAGAGGGCAATTGATGGATGTGAGATTGCTTCCGTTTATGGCAAAAAGTTGGGATTGCTGTGATTCCATGATGTTTGATATACGGCATCCGGGCAGCAATGAGGCAATAGCAGGTGGTGGCATACTTGATTACCCCGATTACAAGCCTGATTGTGCAAAGGCCGGATGCGGTGTGGGGGTGACAAGATTATTCGAGATATTGAGGAATTCTTTGCAGATGCGTTAATTCGTTTGTAGTAAACTGTACATGATAGTGAATTTGACAAGAATGTCCCGTCAAATACACTTAAATCATGCCACAAATGACTCAAGCTAGAGCAAACAAAAAATCCAAGCAAATAAAACAGTCTCCATATCGTGTCAGCACGCTCCTGCCTGCTTCACAGTTTGCATCGTATTGTGCGGAGAACGATCTGCGAGTCAACCCCACGGCGCTCGAGCGATTTCATGAGTTTGGTTTACTTGTGCCTGCAATGAAAATCGATCTTGGTGTCGTGGAGTTCCGCCGAATTTATGCTGAGAAATATGAAAGGTGGCAGTGGCTTTTTATAGACCAAGCTGACATTGATAAGTTCCAGTACACGGAATCAAATGTGCGGATGTATTACCACCATGGCTCGGCGATCGTCCATCCAGACCGGGACTGGCTCGGTTGGTACGAAGAACACGATATGGTCGGCTTCCCTGCCGACGAACCGTTCACTCCGTGGATGCATCCATTTCCAGATTTCACGCCAGATCCGGAAGAAGTAGATGGGGGATATGTCTATTTCTACGATAAGCGACAGTTCTTTGTGTTAAAAATTATTAAAAAGTGGGTTGGGCATCAGGGGCTTATTGGAGGCACCATTGACGCGCACAAGCTTCCCATACTGAAAGAGATGATCGAAGATTACTACCGCTTCCTTTCATTCTACATAGAAGCTGAGGAGTACAATGAGGCGTGGAATAAAACTAAAAAGGAAAAGTATGAAAAACTTTTGAAGAAAACAAGGAATCGTAAAGTAGAAGCGAAGCAAGACTGGAAAAGTAATTTTCAAGCTGAGCAGCTTCCGAAGTTGAGAAGGAAGGCAAAAGAAATTACAGAGAGACATGGGTATGTAGCTGACGACATTAAAGAGTGGCGCAGGTTTCTCGTCGAGCAGAGCATCTTTGAAGACTTTCAGGCAGAGCACAGGAGGGCAAGGCGATACCTTCAATGGATTAGTAGCGACGCGCTGATCAACAGCGAGGATTGCCTCTACATGGTGCACGTCCTCAGTGGGTTTCTCTTCTTTCTTACCGGAGTGGACAGAGATGTCTATGAAACTGTTCAAGGCATTCGTCGTCCTGAAAAAACTGCGCGCTGCGAGATTTGTGGTAATCTTTTCACGCCCCTGCCTCACATCACAAATGCAAAAAGGTGCAGTCACACTTGTATGAAGAAACAGAAACTGCTTGCTTCTCCTCCACCTCTCTTCTTGTCAAAAAAAAGAGAAACATTGAATCTTTATCCATATCTGGCAGTTCTTCACATGATTGAAATTCAAATATCTCTCGACATTTGTTTCCATTACGCATGTTTCCCGGTCTTTCAGCAAAAAGTCTCATTGCGAAGATTATACAGCTATCGATAATTATAAGAACATCTAGCGTTTAATTCTTCGATCTTTCTTCGCCCTTTTTTCACGATCCTTTTTGAAAGCAATCACATCCTTTGCAAGAAAAATCTTCCCCGCAGAAGTCTCCTGACACTGGAGACGGTCTTCATCCACGAGGCGGTTGATGTACTGACGTGATACACCAAGAGTCTTGACGACATCACCCATAGCCATTACTTGCGGATTGGAACCCATTGTAGTGCGGAAGCTTGCCTAAAAGAGGAAACTACCGCCCAACGGGCTTTGGAAATAGTTGCATGTTGTCAACCATTGGGTATCCTCCTGCTGCATACTGATTTCCTTCCCATATTCATTATGGCATCAGCAGATATAACACCGGCTCCAAAAAAGGTCACCCTCGGTCTCATCATCGGATGGGCACTAGGAATCTTCCTGCTTCTTCCAGGAATTTCCCTCCTCGTAGAACAAACGATTCCTGCTCTCATGATGCTAATTTCCTCCTGCATCCTTCTGCCACCTATCATGGAATTCATTCAGAAAAAATGTGGATTTCATCTTTCGAGTGGTGTGAAGGTGGTACTCGTTGTTGTCCTTATCGGGATCACGGTAGCAACAATGGATCGTTCGGAGTTGAGATCGGAGGCAACCATTGGAAATGTACCCACAAGCAAAACTGATGTGCAAGAGCAAGAACAGGTAGTGTTGAAGTCCTATGTGCAAGTATTCACATTTAGTGGAAACGGTGCGAAGAAGTCAGAACCATTTACGATTCATGGGAAGAAATTCCGCATCAAGTACGATTGTAATGGTAGTTTCTGCTCTGCATGGCTTAAGAAGCCGAGCAACAAACTCAGTATGGATCTCATTATGAACACGACAGGATCGGTGAAGGACGAGAGCGTCTTCTATGGCTCTGGTGAGTATTACATTGAGTCGAATGCAATCGGGACGTACTCGATGGTGGTGGAGGATTATAGGTTGAATAAGTTCAGATACATACTGGACTCCGGACGGGACTCCCTCTGAGTCCCTA
>CAZWES010000012.1:0-12218 GCA_964632395.1 uncultured Candidatus Peribacteria bacterium
TTCATAGTGCGGAAAGAAGAGTATCAATCTTCTCTCAGCTAGTCATGAGCCAAAACTAATAACTAGAAACTGGTTATTAGTGGAAAATTTAGCAAAAACATGGTATAGTCTAAAGATTTGCTGAATCTCCCCACACCAATACGAACATCCCTCAAGCGCAAAATATTCCTGCGGTTCACAATACTCGTAGGACTTGCGATCGCTGCAACCGGCCTGCTCTCCGTTATAACCGTGCGCTCGCTTGTGCGCGGAGAGGTTATGGAAGATCTTGTTGCACTTGCAAAAGATGGGGGGGAGAGAATGGAGCGCATTGTTTCCTCACATAAATCATTAGTCCGGATGATGGCGCTTGATAGAGGTGTACAGGGAGGCATCCTTTCTAACACAGAACTTAGAACTCATATTCAAAAACAAAAGGACATCTTCCCCGATGTAGAAAACATCCTCCTTCTTGCCTCAAATGGAGCTGCAACAGTCGCAACAGATTCAAGGTTGGAGGGGAAAAATTATTCTTCTCTTGAACAAGTTAAAAACGGAGGGAATAGTGTTTACCATGGATCTTTGCAGCTCCTACATGCAAAAAAGACTTACCTCTCTACAGCTCCGATTAGAAATGATAAAGGAGTCTTGAAGGGCATACTTCTCGCAGAACTAAAAACAGATCCTTTGTATCGCGCGCTTTCCGGTGAGAGCACAGTCGGAGATACAGGTGCATTCCTTATCCTTGAAGAAGAAAATGCCCTATGCGCTAACCCCCGCAGTCTTGTTCTTTCCGCTCAGGGTGCTCTTGAGGACACAGCAGGTCATGTCGATTTTGGAATGAATTCTGCGCTTTGCAGCCACGCCACCGGGAGCAATGAAGGGATGTTTGTATCAAATGATCCGCAAGGCAATAAGGTTATAGTTGCACGCAGGAACCTTCCTTCAATTGGAATAAGCATACTTACAACAGTAAATGAAAGTGAGATTTGGGAGCCAGTCCGGCTGCTTTTGACAATACTCGCTGGCACAACAGTCATCCTTTTGCTGCTTGTAATTCTGATCGCTCTGCGCCTTGCACATGATGTTGTCCAACCGATTCTTCATCTTCAAAAGAGTCTGAAGAATATTAATGCGGGGCATCTCTCCCACAAGCCGACAATAAAAACCGGTGATGAGCTGGAGGTGCTTGATGTGGAAGCAGCCAAACTTGCAGAGCGATTGAACGAGGCGTGTACATCTCTGGAGAAAAAAGTTGAAGAGAGGACGCAGGAACTTGCCGCAGAACACGCAAAAGACGAGGCGTTGATAGAAAGTATTGGAGAGGGATTCCTGGCAATTGATCTTGAAGGAAAAATAATTACTGCAAACCGCGCAGTGGAAGATATGATCAGGCTGGATCGCTCGCAGATAGTAGGAGCTCATTTTGGATCCGTACTTCATCTTAAGGACAAAAAAGGAGCTTCCCTTATTCCCGATCAACACATCGTACAACGTGCAATTGATGAGAAAGTTAAAATGAGAAGCCTCCCAAGCGAAATAATTACATGTGAAAAACAAGATGGAAGCGCATTCCCCATAAACATCACGGCAACACCATTCCTGCTTGGAATGGAAATACAGGGAATTGTAGTAACTATGCGCGATATTACGGAAGAGAAGAAGATCGACAGGATGAAATCTGAGTTCATTTCTCTCGCATCTCATCAGCTTAGAACCCCACTCACTGCAATCGGTTGGTACATTGAGCTTCTGCAAAATGAAGAAATTAAACTTACAAGTGACCAGAAAGAATACATGGAACAGATACTGCATTCCCACCAGAGAATGGTTGTGCTTGTTAACTCACTTTTGAATGTGTCACGCATCGAACTTGGCCGCGTAAAGATTGAACCTAAAGAAACTACCATTGAAGAATTGGTAAAGCTTCCCATAGAGAATCTGCAGCACGAAATGGATAAAAGGAAGCTGCAGTTTAAGAAGAGGCTCCCGAAGGGTACTTTGACCGTGGACCCGGATCTTGTGCAACTCGTTGTAGAAAACCTGCTTTCAAATGCTGTTAAATACACTCCTGACGGAGGAGTTGTGGAACTTGCTGTTATGGGTGATAAGAATGAGTTCAGATTTTCGGTTACGGATACGGGCATGGGAATCCCACATGCGCAGCAGGGACGCATTTTTGAAAAACTCTTCCGTGCAGATAATGTGGTTAAAGCCGATACACAGGGGAGCGGAATTGGATTGTATATTTCTAAAAATACCGTAGATG
The DNA here is from genome assembly GCA_964632395.1 of uncultured Candidatus Peribacteria bacterium. Classification (GTDB taxonomy): domain Bacteria; phylum Patescibacteriota; class Gracilibacteria; order Peribacterales; family Peribacteraceae; genus CAZWES01. The sequence goes on from CAZWES010000012.1 coordinate 2,249, forward strand.
CGTGGGGCGGCAAGCTCTGGTTCCAAAGTGAAGAACAAAAAGGAACGACATTTCACTTCACTGTTCCGAGGGTAATGGAGAGGCTTGGAGAAAAGGAAAACGGTGAAGCTACTGAAGATACAACAAAGGATTCTTCTTGATACCCTTTAAGATAACTTCGAAGTGCAGGTGAATGCCTGTTTTTCCGTAAACGCGTCCCGTATTTCCAATAGTCGCAACCACATCACCACGCCGGACAGCATTCCCCTCACGTACATGCAGTTTTTTGTTATGTGCATATAAGGTAACGAGTCCGTTCCCGTGATCAATTTCAACCACGTTTCCATACCCTCCATTCCATCCATGATCCGCGCGGATAACAATGCCATCTTCTGCAGCAAAAATTGGTGTTCCTGCCGCCCCTGCCATATCAACCGCGTAGTGTCCGGCGTGGTACATCTGGGTATAAACGCAATCGCACGGCTTTTGCAGTACTCCAAGCGATGGTGGTGGGGTTGCCTCTGGCGCAGGTGAAGGCCTGGGTCTTGCAGGCTCAACATTCCCCGCTGAGGGGATCGCGGCAACTTGCACCGGAGAATCCGATGTAAGAGGCGCCCCGCCGGGTATGATAATCTGCTGCCCCGAAAAAATCCTCTCACTTGCAAGTTGATTCTGCATCGCAACCTCACGGATATCAACGTTGTAGAGCGTGGCGATTTTGGAAAGGCTCTGGCCGCGCTTAACCGTGTGCAGAACTCCATCAACCGGTAGCACAAGAAGTGTGTCACCGGGGTGGAGTACAACATCCTCAGGAAGATCATTTGCCCATATAAGAGTCTCCACGGAAATTTTGTAAAGATCGGCAATAGAATGCGGGCTTTCTTCTTCCATAACCTCATGGGAGATCCCCCTGTTATACGCAAGCCTGTGCCCCGCCTCACTTATAGATGCTGTTTTCATCACAAACCCCTCCTCAACCTGCAAAAATTGTCCACTTAAAAGCTCAATTGCTTCTATCTCGTGTCCTATTGCTGGCTCGGGCACATAAACGGGTATAAGAGCGCAAAGGAAGAACGTGCTGATGCAGATCAGCCGAATGGAGAGCCGGAGCTTGGGTAGAATTTGCATAGGCCGTGTCATGCTGAGCGGAGCGCGAGTCCGCCGTAGGCGGACGATGCGCGGAGTCGAAGCATATCGCCTTAACTCCAGTATCTATTGTAAACGTAAAATGCTTCGACTCCGTCATATTTTCTTTACAGAAAATATGACTCCGCTCAGCATGACACGCTACGCATGTGCATCCGCCAGAGATTCAAACAAATACAACGTATCCTCATACCTATCCGAGCTTTTGAGGACAATTAAAAGATATGGACGCCCTTCAGCATATGTAAGAGAAATTAGACATTCTCCCGCGGCATTAGTTGTACCCGTTTTTAGTCCGAAGAATTTATTGGGATGAGATGTAAGCAGACGATTTGTGTTGTAAAGCGTCATCTCATGTTCTCCGGATTGATCAGCAATGGTTATGCTTCTTCTGCCCACAAGCGATCTTATTACATCATTTTTTAAAGCGTACATAGAGAGCCATGCGAGTTCGCGAGGGGTTGAAACTTGCTCGGGATGGTCATATCCAATCGGATTCATAAAGTGCGTCTTGGTTAGGCCAAGTGCACGAGCACGCGCATTCATTTCCTCTGCAAAAAGCCCTGCACTATCGCTGTGTTCTACAGCAAGCGTATGCGCCGCATCATTTGCTGAAGCCACAAGAACCGCTTCTAAAAGGTTTTTGACTGTGTGCCTATCTCCCGGGCGGAGCCCCGCAACATTCCCGGAGACTCCCTGGACACTGCGCGGAACAGTTACAAGTTCGCTCAAGTTGTGATGCTCCAGGATGACGATCGCCGTCATAAGTTTTGCAAGGCTTCCAACTGCCCGCGGCTCATCCGCCCTAAGCCCATAGAGTTCCTGCCCCGTGAGTGCGTCAACAACAATCGCGCCGCTTGCGCTGAAAGCTGTTCCAACAGAAAAAGAGGAAACGACCGGCGGCGGGGTAACATTCAATACCGCAACATCGGAAGGCGGTCGCTCCGGAACTCCTACAGGCGAAAGAGTACCGAATAGCAACAGTGCAGAGAGTATCCTGAACATTGCTGGTATTTTACATGAAAGGCCTGACTAAAAGCACCAAATTCCAAGCACCAAAAGAATCTCAAAACCCAAATCTCAAAGGGGTTTGGAATTTGAGATTTGGAATTCTTTTGGAATTTGGTGCTTGGAATTTGCTATCTATACACCACGCGATCATGTAACCTCAGATCAACATGATCCTCCGCTGTGCCGGGTGGAATTTCTTTGAGGAATGTGCGGTATCGGTTGATTTGCGTCAGCACTGTATCCGCAAGATCAAACCACAGTGTTAATTTTTCTTTGCCTTCCGGACGGCCTGGATGAAAAGTATGCACATGGAATTCTTTCGCGCGTATATATAACGTGACAAGTGGTACAGACGATCCGAATGATTGTGTTAAAAGCGCGCTGGCACTTCGCATTGCCTGCAGCACTTTTGGTTTGATTAGAATCTGCCTGTGTTCCGGCTTTGTCGCCCAGTCCACAATGTGAACCCTGAGACGATCATCCTTTTCGTTCTCCAATGCAAAAGGATATTCCAGGTAAATCCCGCGGTCAGTCACATACCTGTACAGTCCGTCCGCTGGGATATGTTCCGAGTCTGATATTTCTGTGATGTCTATCTCAGTTTCATCAGGCTCTCCCAGAATCACCTCGGCGGAAATATCATCCATAGAGATCATGACGTGCAGTTCGCTCGGGTACAGGCGCCGCACGCTCACGGAAGAAACTTCCGGATACCTCGCTCTAAGCTCATGGGAGAGCAGTGCGGGCGAAACAAGCAAAATATGCTTGCCAAATTGTTCTGAAAGATGCTTTTGAATTTCTTCTACATCAATGCGGCGGTCCTGCCTGCTAACTCGAATTGATGATACCGCGAAAGTTGGAGACAGGAAGAAAAACAAAATGATGACAAGTAGTGCACATCCAATCAGAACAAAAAGCCAAACTCTTAAATGCGTCATGCCACCGGCAATTGACCGAACTATTCTCCGCCACTGCCTCCCAAGTTTCCCACCCTTGAAAGTAATTCTCCCTTTCTTCCCTTTTTTCACAGACCGCCTCGCGACCTTCCGGGAGAGGGGAGAGACTGAGCGCTGGAGGGCCTTTGGGAGACGGCGGGAGGGGAGGAGGGGCATTTGGTCTTGGTACACATTACATGGTGGCGATATCAAGCACCAAATTCCAAATTCCAAAAGAATCTCAAATTACAAATCTCAAAGACTTTGGAGTTTGAGATTTGTAATTCTTTTGTTATTTGGTGCTTGGAATTTGAAGTCTAGATTTACACTGTATCATGCACATACATGAAAATAGCAATTGCCACAGATTGGCTTGTCACAGAGGGCGGCGCAGAGCGCGTGCTCGCAGAGACGCTCAAACTCTGGCCTTCTGCCCCTCTCTTCACAACTGTACACAAGGCTGGATGCATGAGCTCACTGAATCCTGATATCAGAACAAGTAGCCTTCAACACTGGTATCGACTGATGAGAAATCATCGCTTGCTCCTCTCCTGGATGCCGCGCGCAGTTGAGTCGTGGGATTTACGAGGCTACGACATGATCGTGAGCTCCTCTCATGCCGTTGCGAAAGGATGTATTCCGCCAAGCAACGCTGTTCACATTTGTTACTGCCACACACCAATGAGGTATGCATGGGAAATGGAAGAAGAATATCTGGATGACTTTAAATTACATGGGCCTTTGAGAGTTTTTGCAAAACGTCAACTTAGGAAGATCAGAGAATGGGACCTCACGACTGCAAAGCGCGTGGACCAATTCATCGCAAATTCACATGAGGTGGCAGAGCGGATACGACGTCATTATGGGAGAGAAAGCATTGTCCTGCATCCGCCGGTGGATGATAGATTCTTTTCTTCACTTTCCACTATCCACTATCCTCTTTCCTCTTTCCTAACCGTCTCCCGCCTCGTCCCATACAAACGCACTGCCCTTCTCATCAAAGTGGCAAACAAACTGAAGTTCCCGTTGACGATTGTCGGCGAAGGGCCGGAGGAAAAACATTTGAAGCAAATTGCAGGACCCACAGTCACATTCCTCGGGAAAGTAGGGGATGAAGAGCTCCCCGCACTTTACGCAAATGCAAAAGCGCTGCTCTTCCCCGTGCACGAAGATGCCGGAATAGTGCCACTCGAATCCCAGGCCTGTGGCACACCAGTAATTGCCCTCAAAAAAGGAGGAACACTTGATACCGTTGTTGAGAATGAGACTGGAGTGTTTTTTGAGGAGCAGACTGAGGAATCATTGATTGATGCGATTGAAAGATTTGAGGGGATGCAATTTGATGAGAGTATGATACGGGAGCATGCGAAAAAGTTTTCGAGTACGAAGTTCAGGGAAATGTTTGCTGAAATTGTTGAAGAGATGGTCAAAAAAAGTTGACGAGTTGATTGACCAATCCTCGCTAGTGGAGCATGTTCTCTGTGGATGCTCGTTGCATCCGAAGCGTTCTTTCAACCCTCTTTTTTTAAGGAGACGTGCTATGGCCGATACAACTAAACTGGCCGGCTCGTGCCTCGCGTGGAGACTGACTGTGGAGGTCGGGCCTGAGAACCTCGATGGCGCGCACGCGCGCTGCAGGGAACTTGGATTGATGCCAAAGGTATGTGGCTATAACGCAGACTACAGAAATGTCGTGTTTCATGTTTTGATCCCAGTCCCAAAGCCCAATGACTGGGATGGCCTGCAGACGACTTTCAAAGAAGAAATGGGTGAATACAACTGCAGAATTCCCCATGCCACAAGAACCTGGCTGATAGTCCCTCCTCCCGCATAAGAGAGGCGCTGAAACGATCCAGCCTCGTCGCCCAAAACGACGGGGCTTTTCTCATCCCCTCACATTCCTCTCAATCCATCCCAAAACCTCCTTTTTCTCATCTGCCATAACAAACTGTGAAATGACGGGCTCCTCGGTGCAGAATGAGGGCAAACGTTTTTTGATGAGAGGAAGCTTATCGTAGGTTGTGTAGGCTGTAACTTCGCGGCGGTTGCGGTCTGTCATCTCTCCTCCAATCCAGTTTAGGGATTCTGCGTGAATAACCGTGCCACCCGCAATCAGGCGCTCTTCTACAAGGTGATCCAGCGTTTTGCGCCCCTCTGCGACATTCTGCACAGGGAACGTGATACGTACAGGCACGGTGGAGGAAACTATGGAATCCATGAAAGGGAGATATATTGATACTATTTTGGAGTTGTGTCAAGGGGTAAATACCACTACAACAAGCCTGCATGCGCTAAATCTCCAAGATCGCTCCGTAGGGGCGTAGCATGCTACGCCCCTACGGGGCTACGCTCGGTACCACCTTTCTTGCGCAAAACCATTCCATGACCATCACAATCTCCAACCTCGAGCTCTGGACCCACCTCGGCATCACCAAGGAGGAGCGCATGAGCGAACAACGAATCCTGACAAATATCACACTTGAATGCGAAGGATGTGACGCATGTGAAACAGATGACATCGCTGATACTGTGAATTATGAGGATGTTGTGAAACAGATCAAAAAAGTCGCCAAGGCAAATTACAAGACGCTTGAAAAACTTGGTGATGAAATTTGCAGTGCAATCCTCAAAAACAAAAAAGTAAAGAGTATCTCGATTAAATTGACTAAACATGTCCTCCCCGGGACAAAGGGAATCACCATTTCCATCACTAAGCCATAGCAACTTTTTACATCGGCCTCGGCTCCAATATTGATCCGGAAGAAAATCTCCGTGCAGCCGCGCAAATGCTAAGAGATGAATTTTCTGATGTCACCTTCTCCTCGGTCTATCGCTCTGCTCCAATGTTAAAAGAAGATCAACCTGACTTTTTAAATGCTGTTGCAAAAATCGAAGCTGACGGCGCTCCCCCAGAGATCTTCAGCAATCTCCAATCAATTGAAAAAAAGCTAAAGAAAGATCCGCCTGAAAGATTTGGCCCGAGGACGATTGATCTTGATCTTCTTCTTTTTGACACAATCTCGCTCAACGAGGATGACTTAAAAATACCCCATCCACATCTCCACGAGCGCCGCTTCGTCCTCGAGCCTCTCTGCGAACTCATTGACTCAAATATCACCCATCCGACTCTGAACGAAAAATTCGGAAACCTGCTAAAAACTACAGAAGATCAGAGCTGCGAGAAGGTTGATCTGGTACTCTGATGGTGATGCATGACCTCATTGCCAAACTTCTTGAAGAAATCGGAGAAGACCCAAATCGCTCCGGTTTAAAAAGCACTCCAAAGCGATGGATGAATGCGATGCATGAACTAACATCAGGTTATTCGCAGAATCTTGAGGAAATCGCAAACAATGCAGTTTTTCCTGCAGAAAATAGTGAGATGGTGATCATCAAGGATATTGAATTTTACTCACTCTGCGAACATCATCTGCTGCCATTTATTGGAAAGGCACACGTTGGCTACGTACCTGATGAGAAGATTATTGGATTCTCCAAAATCCCCAGGATTGTTGAGATGTATGCAAAGCGTCTACAGGTTCAGGAGCGGCTTGGCGAAGAAATTTGTGATGCGATCAATGAGATCATCCATCCAAAAGGAATTGGTGTTTTGATTGAGGCAACACATCTTTGCATGAGCATGCGTGGAATTGCCAAGGAGTCTGCAAAAGCCGTTACAACGCACATGAAAGGTGAATTTGCTGCTGAGGTGAGCATGAAGGAGGAATTTTTGGGCCTGGTGACGTAAAAATAGGACTTGAGAGTACTCGCGAGGGGGGTATCATACACGGTGATGCCATTCTACAAACGAGTCACATCCATCGATCCACTCTCCACAACCAAGGTTGTCGCACTCCTTGGTGTTCTATGGGCATTCCTCGCATGGCTGCTTGATGGAATCGCACTCACAGTGTTTTTGAGCGGCCAAGCAGCAGCCCTTGCTGATATGCCCTCGCCATTTAGCGTCGGCGCACTTGTGAGCGGAGTTATCGGCGGGTTCCTGGGTGGTGCAATCTCCGGGTTCTTAGGATGCCTTGTATACAACTTCCTCGCAAAGAAGGTTGGAGGAATTAAAGTCGAGCTGAACGAGTAGCCTTGTGATTACTCATTTGTTCTTCTCTCGTACACCAAAAACGAGTACGGATGTGGGTTGTCTGAATCTGCTTCGCTCTTTTCTTCGCTCACAATCTTCCACTCACTCCCCGGAATGGGCGGGAAGAATTTATCGCCATCAAAACTGTGATGGATGCGCGTGAGCTCGATCTTGTCTGCCCGTGGCATTGCAAGTTCGTAAATCTGCTGGCCTCCGATGACGAACGCCTCACCCTGCTTCGGTGTTTTCTCCTCATTCCAATCAGTGAGGAATGAAGGATCATCCACAATCCCTTTTGCAAGCTGAACGGCGTCCTCAAAAGATGAAACCTGATCAATATCATTCGCATACAAAGATCCTTTCCGCGTGATGACTATATTCCTACGATTTGGCAGCGGGTGATCAAGCTTTTCCAAAATTGAATCGAAGGTTTTACGCCCCATGATTACAGGATGCCCTTCTGTCCTCTCACGAAAGTGCTTCAAGTCTGCAGGCATATCCCACGGGAGCGTGTTGCCAAGGCCGATCACACCGTCTTCATCCACGGCAGCGATTATTGTGAGGATCATGGGGGAATATTAAAGTTACAAGCACCAAATTCCAAGCACCAAAAGAATCTCAAATTCCAAATCACAAACGGTTTTGGAATTTGAGATTTGGAATTCTTTTGGAATTTGGTGCTTGAAATCTGGTGCCTGCTGTTACAAACAGCAAACCGGCGTCATAAACCCATCATCCTGCCCCTCTGGCGTAACTGCATCAATTTTCTCGCGTTCGAATTGGCGACTACCAAAGAGGACATGCTTCCCCGAATTTGTATATGTGAGGTATGTCATCAGGTCGAATTTATGTGCCGCATAATCATACTCGATCCACTTTTGGCGTGGTTCTGTGAGTTTGACGAATGGTGGTTTTTTGAACTCCTGAACAGTCCAAGTTGCTCCTTCATTGAATTTACCAGTATTCTGGAATACTGGTAAATTGGAAGAGTTAGAAATTGAAACGTTCTCCCCGCCCGAATCAATATCCATCTTCAAAACAACCCCATCCCATTTCTCCATCTCCTCGAGATGACTCTCATATTCCTCAAACGGGAAAGAGGGGATTAACACAGATTGCAACAAATCCCATTCCTCATCCGTGACGGCGCTCGGCTTCTCAATTCTCTGAAGCACTGATAAGAAATGCTTGTTCTCAAACAAAACATCTGACCGCGGAGGAACCGGAAGAATCTCGCGCTCCTCCAGAAATCTCTGAACCTTTTCAAGTGCCGGAATATCCTCAAACCAATCAACAAAAACCGCATCCAGATCGGCAATATCTTTGATGGGGGCAGGAAGTTTTTTGTGCTCGAAAATCTTCAGTTCGCCCTTATTCAATTCAAGCAGCACCGGACTTAAGTCTGTGTTCTCCTTCATCCACATTGAGTAATCCAGAAAATCACAAATGTGATCGTCATCGCCATTTTCCACTGCAACAAATCCAAAAGTTTTTGCATTAGGTTTTTGAGTTTTGCAGTACTCAGTCAAACTTGTAAGCATTGTAGGAATATCAAGTGAGGTGAAGCCTGAAGGGGGATCAAATGAATAATGCTTCTTCAAAAATTTTCGATACCTCAAAAAATCCGTAAGCCCTGCACCACCAGAATTAACCTCCACAAGCCACAACTTCTCATTCTCCTCATCCACAAAAAAATCTGCACGCACGGTGCGCATACAAAATGGCGAGCCCAAGGCATTCTCTCTCGTCACAGGAATATTTTGCAAAGGCCTGAGTAACATCTTCCTCAATTCTTCATTCGATTGCATTTCTGCATGTAGTGCCCTGCAAACTCTGTGATGAATATCCGCAATCTTTGCCGCCTGATCCAACAAATCCTGACGAATGCCAACACACCCCGCCATCACAGAATCGCAAAGATCGTGCTCGATGTGGGTGAGGCTGTTTAGATATTTTGAATACTCATCCCATTGTGGGCGGGTAAGTGGGAGGAATTTGGCAGGAGGAGATGCGGTTAATGTTGATTTTTGCGTGGGTGTTTGTATAGAGGTGAGCATGAAGTGAGTGTACGTGCAAGATGACAAAATATGCGCTGTTCTTTATCTGTAGGCGATTCTGAAGGGGGCATGATATAGTGTGGCCAGGAGTGTAGCACGACAAGCTATTCTGTGTTAGAGTACGCCCCTATGGAATTCGGAGCCAAATACGCCGGCAAATGGGTAGCTGTTAAAGGTGTCAAGATTATCGGTTCAAACTCATCTTTTAGCGAATTAAGAAAGCGTATTCGCAAGAGAAAAGATCATAAATCTATATCTTTTGATCTTATCCCCAAAGGGCTTTTAACCGGCGGATTCTGATGCCAAAATTTTCCTTTCGCCAAGACTACGCAAAGAGAACTACCAAAGACAGGGAGGTGATTTTTTTTGGCATTGCGTGTCACTTTTAGGTACAAAAAGTTCAGGGAAACTATTGGCAATGCATTGGTAGACACGGGGGCCGACGAAACGCTTCTACCATTATCAATGGCAAACGAGATGGGTTTTGATTTTGATCTGGATAAAGACAGAACAATGTGTGGTGGGGCAGGTGGAAAGCAATTCCCAATTTACAAATCACCAGAACAGATAGAATTCATTCTTGAGAGCCCTGGGTTTCGTCCATATTCATGGAAGTCGAATGTATTCTTCACCCTGGAACAACCAACAATCCTGATAGGAAGAAAAAACTTCCTAGATAGATTTGTTGTTAAACTGGATGGCAAGAATCGAATTCTTGAGATCAACGCAAACACCTAAAACACCTACAC
>CAZWES010000012.1:12318-36736 GCA_964632395.1 uncultured Candidatus Peribacteria bacterium
ACACTGCAATCGGCGCCTTGATTGCAGGATGCGGATCGTAATCCTCAACTGCAATGTCGCCGAAGGTGAACTTGAAGACATCCTTCACTTCCGGATTTAATTTGAGAGTCGGCAAGGCACGAGGCTCACGTGAAAGTTGCTCGCGTGCCTGGTCTAGGTGGTTGAGATACAGATGTACATCACCAAAGGTGTGCACAAAGTCGCCAACTTCAAGATCGCATGCCTGTGCGATCATGTGGGTAAGGAGTGAGTAGGATGCAATGTTGAATGGAACGCCGAGGAAGGCATCGGCAGATCTTTGGTAGAGCTGACAGGACAACTTTCCTCGAGCGAGGCTGCGCTGTCTCTCGACTCGTTCGCCCTTCGCTCCGCTACGGGCTCTCTCGCTCGAGAAGAGCGCAGCCGAGTCGAGAGGCTCCTGACTACTGCCCTGCGGTTCTACATAAAACTGGAATACGGTGTGACACAATGGTGGTGCCGATCTCTTCCCATGAATCAACTCCTGAATATCTGCAACATTCCATCCACTCACAATCAGACGCCGTGAATCTGGATTCTTTTTAATCTCATCCACAACGTTTTTGATCTGATTGATTAGCTTGCCATCCTTCCCTTCCCACCTTATCCACTGCTTGCCGTAGACCGGACCCAGCTCACCCCACTTTGCAGCAAATTCATCACTCTCACGAATCTTTGTGATGAACTCCTCAAGCGTTTCGCCCTGATACTCATCACTTGCTTTATAACCCTCATACGGCCACTCGTTCCAGATCCCAACTCCCTGATCTACGAGATACTTGATGTTTGTATCTCCCGTTAAAAACCACAAAAGCTCATGTGTGATCCCGCGGAAGAAGACTTTCTTGGTTGTTAAAAGCGGGAAGCCTTCGGAGAGCGGAATTCTCATCTGGTACCCAAAAACACTAAGCGTACCTGTACCCGTACGGTCATCTTTCTTCGTGCCGTTATCTAGGATGTGCTGTAGGAGGTTTAGGTATGGGCGCATGGGTAGGGGAGAATACCATAAATTTGCAGGAATTTTTTGTCAGTCCACTACAAAATTGCAACACTTAAGATGTGGTTTTGAGAACGAAAGTAGTTGCTTATATTAATGAATAAAATTTTCTGCCTCTCTTGCATCCTTAATTCCTTGCTGAATTCTGGCTAATGCAGCTGGGTCACCAGTTTCTTCTCTCTGGTGTGCAAGCTCCTCTATTCTGGCATCAGTAAGATCGTCTGCATGGCAGAACTGGTATGGATCTCCCCCCAGATGGCCTTCTCCGGATTGCCTTTCCGTTTCTGGTGGATCATGAACTTCGAATCCTGTAGCCATATTAATGGTTGTTAATGATTAATTGGCGCTACTCTACGCTTGTTTTGTATGGAATCAACAGTTTCGCCGATCAATTGTTTTTGGCTTAGGGGTGCAGAAAAATGGAGCAGATGATACTTTAGCTATCCCTTCTCTCCACCACTCATTTTTATTGGATTGATTGTTCATCGAGAGCAAAGATATTATTTGGTTTTGGGAGCTTCTCGGCATCTTCGTTGCTCTCCTCATCTCCTTCGACTTTTTTAACTGCTTCGTTCCCGTCCTGATGATGAGTATCTTCATTTGAGTCATTGCTTGTTTTGCTTGTGACAACCAAAAGGCCCACGAGAGCTAAAAATGTACCTATCATCATCTTACGCGTAGATGATTGTGCTTTATTTGAACCGCATATCGAACACTCTTCACAAGACACATTTCCCTGCTCCAGCATTTCACATTTTTCACTCATAATTCGAAGGGGTAAGGAGGCCGATGCTACACCTATCCCGTCACATCTTCAAAATGTTCAACCACCTTTTCTCCACAAACCTCGATCACATCAATCCTCCCACCAAAATCCAATCCGTGACGTTCCTGCTCCGAAAGCCACGACTCCGCTGCCTTTTTAATCCGTCCGACCTTCGCAGCATTCACTCGTACAGATGGCCTGAACTCATCACTCTGAACCGTATTCGCCTTAACTTCTACAAAAACTACATCGTCATTCTTGAGTGCAATGATGTCGATCTCACCCTCTTGAGTTTTGCAATTACGCTCCAAAATGCGGTACCCATGCAAGGTGAGGTACTCAGTTGCAATATCTTCGCCCCTTTGGCCGATTTGGATGTGAGATTTGGTCATAGGGGAGAGGTGAACAGGAGTACACCATACCCTAAAGGTGTACGATGCGCAATCCGGAAAATTTGCATCCGAGCTTGACCCAAAATAAGGTAGCGCCGAACTGGTTCAACCGACCACAGACTAAATGACTAAATCATCGGTTTCGTGGCCTCCTTTAATTCTATTACCCCTATTACCATGTTCTCACTAAATCGCGTACAGCTAATTGGCTATGTAACGCAGCCTGTTTCTGTTCGTCAAACCCCAAACGGTACGAGTGTCGCTGACTTGAATGTCGGTACCCCGTACACCTTTACCGCCGAATCCGGCGAAAAGCTTTCCGGAACTTCCTACCATTCCGTAACCGCTTGGAGCGGCCTTGCGGATATTGCAGGGCAGTACCTAAAACCCGGAAGCCAGATTTTTATTTCCGGCCGTCTTCAGACCAACTCATGGGAAGACGAGCAATCCGGCGAGAAGCGCAACAAAACCCGCGTAATCGCAATGGATATAATCATGCTCGACCCGCGTGACGGGCAAATTGAAAAGCCCGAAGGCGCAGAAAGTGTCTGCAATTGCCTTAACCGCGTAGACGTTGTTGGTCACATGACCCGTGACCCGGAAGTTCGTACAACAACGAATGGCCGAAGCATTACCACAATGGGCGTTGCAACAAACGAACGCTGGAAGGATAAGCAATCAGGCGAAAACAAGGAGCGCGTAGAGTTCCACAATGTTGTTGCCTGGGGCGACCTTGCCAAGCAATGCGCAGACAGCCTTAAAAAAGGACAGCGTGTGCATGCCTCAGGGCGTGTACAAACCCGAACCTGGGAAAACCAACAGGGCCAAAAGCGCTACACCACAGAGGTTGTTGCGGATTCTGTCTCACTCCTTGGTGTGAAGAATCCTAACCTCAATTATTCAGACGAAGTTCGCTCAGCTGCAAAGGCTGCACCTGCTTCTGATGGATCTGATGTTTCTAAGGAGCCTGCGCCGGTAGCTGCCGGTACAGATGTTCCGGAGATTGAGTATAAGTCGGAGGTGAAGGTTGAGGATCTTCCATTTTGATCTTTGTCTAATACCGCGTCGGAGGGCATTGGTTCCTCCGACGTGGTGTTGAAGACTTAAGTTGGTTAAATTGCCAAATTGCTAAATTGTTCGCAGAGCGAGTTAATTAGCGTTTTATTGTTATTTGTTTCCTTAAATTTGTTATGGCTACCCCGAAGAAATATCTCAAGTTGAATGATCTAAGTTCTTACAGAATATCTTTCCACGTCTCGAATTATGCATGGGATATCATTACGGAATGGAACATATTTTTGAAAAAAACGGTTGGTGAGCAGTTCGCATCTTCCCTAGATTCCGTATCCGCAAATATCGCAGAAGGATTTGGAAGGAAATTTAAGAAAGACAAGATTAAGTTTTTCAACTACGCGTACGCATCTGCATTGGAAGCTCTGAATTGGAATGAAAAAGCATATCGCAGAAACCTAATCACAAAATCCCAATATGAGCACATTATTGGAGAACTTAAGAAACTTCCAAAAGAAATTAACAATCTCTCAAATTTCACAAAACGAAAGCTTGCTAAGTAGAACGCGCCTGCCAACCTCAACCTCTCCCACAAAACTCACGGAACGCTCTGCGAACAATTTAGCAATTTGGCAATTTAACAGTTTAAAATTCTCTCTAGTCTCAAAACCCTGCTAAACTTCCCACCCATGTACTCCATCAAAGAACTCAAACCCGGCCGCGCAATAGAAATAGATAACGAACCATATCTCGTGACATCATCGCAATTCAGCAAACAGGGCAGGCAGGGCGGCGTGATGGCAACTAAGTTGAAGAATCTGAAGACAGGTTCAGTTATCAACAAGACATTCAGCGGAGAAACGAAAATCCCACCCGCGGATGTTGGCTATCGCCACGTTCAATTTTTATTTGGCAGTGATGGTTCCTACACATTCATGGATTTAAATGATTACAACCAATTTGAACTTACATCCGACCTCGTTGGTGAGACTAAGGATTATCTGACCGATGGAATGGAGCTCGATCTTTTCATTTACAATGAGCAGCCAATCGGAGTAAAGCTTCCTCCGGCTGTGACACTGGAAGTTAAGGAGACGACTCCAGGTGTTAAAGGCGATACTGCAACCGGTGGAACAAAGCCTGCAACGCTGGAGACTGGAGTGGTTATTAGTGTTCCTTTGTTTGTAAATGAGGGGGATAAGGTGAAGGTGAATACGGAGAGGGGGGAGTATGTGGAGAGAGTTTGATCGTGAAAAAACCTGCCGCCGAGTGGCAGCAGGTAGGGTAGTGCTAGCTTGGTTTGCGGTTTTCCTTTTTGTTTTGTCCTCCTAGATTGAGTATTGAGTTGAAGAAATCGACGTCAATCCGTACTCGATCCAGTAGTAATCCACTGGATTGAGTTCTTCAGCCGAGTCGGACCACCAAATGTGGCTTTCGTCAGCTCCGGTACCGAACGTCGTGAGTGAGCGATCGGCAAAGTTGGTCAACGATACAACCAGTGACGACCCAAGAGCCGAATTCACCTGGTTATCCAAAATGTCGGTTTCGAGAACAATGGTGATTGATTCCCCACTGTCCATTGTGAGATCGACATTCGGATTGTCCGCTGCCAGGCACATAAACTGGAAACTTCCCTCCGACCCGGTAGCCGTGCAGTTGATCTGCTGAGCCTGATCATTTTTGTTGTACAGATCAAACTCATTCGGATCGAAGAGGATGTTGGTCGAGGAAACATCGAAGACAAAGCCTCCGAACGTGTCCTTATTGCGACCACCGAGCGTGTTGTCGTTCGTTGCTGCGGTGAACTTGAACTCGGCGATCCGTTTGCTTGTCCCCTGCGGAACGTTTGTGCCGTCCGCATCGGGGTTAACATCTTCGATCGACACAATCTTGGCAAAGACTGTGTCATTCACATTGCCGTAGATCCGGGAGCCGGGGCCGGGTGTTTGTCGCCCGACGATTACTTCGCCCTCGGCAACTGTGTCGCCGTCGTTCACGAGCAGCACGTTGCTGCTCTCGAACCCTCTTGCGCAAACCGTACTAAGGCTTGTGCTATCGGCAGGTTCGCCGGCCGTGGCGTATTCACCCGGCCTCACGAGCAGGAGTTGAATAGTCCCGTCGGGACCATTCACAGCCCCTTCCTCATCAGACACAAGATCTGGTCGGACAAGGACATCGACTCGCTCGCCTTCAGGAATCACCAATTGCTGGCTTTCCATGACGGCGCAAAACGAGTTGGCCGGCAACTGCATCGAAACATTGTTGCAGTTATCTACTGTTGCGCTGGCGAAAGAGGTGCTCTCGCCCTCGCGATACAACTTGAGCCTGTTGATGTTCTGCGTACCCGTCCCCACATTCGTGAAGACAAGACGTGTCACATCGATCGGCTCATCCTCTGCCCGAAACTCCAACCTCTGAATCGGATCCCCGAGCTCGCCGGCAAGTAGCTGGCGAGGGCGTACGAAGATCGTATCTTGTGTGACATACAACGTGCCCTGGAGCTTCAACTCGAAAACCTTGGACGCTGTAGTCGAGACAACAAATTGCCCATCCGCTGGGCCGACACCGTTTACAACGATGCCGCTGAGAGAAGTCCCGTCATCGGCCTCCTCTGCCTCCACGAAGTTTGCATCACCATCGGCGAAGCCGATGGAGAGCTCGGATCCTGAGAAAAATCCGGCAATGTCAGCGTGGACTTCGAACATTGTTGTTTGCCCGTCAGGCAAGGTGTAGCCTCCTCCGAATAGCTCACCAAAGATTACATTAGCATTCTGAGAGCCTCGACCGGACTGCAGGATGGTATCAACCATCCCATCGCTATCCGAATCAACCCAGAGAGTGTAATCACCCGCACTGACCGGATGGCCTACGTCAGACTGAACAATGACCTGCGTCAGGAAGACATCTTCTCCGCTGGCCGTAGCCTCGAAGCGGAAGAATTTGATGTCCTGAGCATTTGCGACAGTTGTGTCGCTCGTGCCGAGCGAGCGCTCGGTGAGCGAGAGTGTTGGCGGATTAGCCTGTGGGACTGTGTGCCACTCGCCAACGGCGAGCGGATTCCAGTCATCATACTCCTGCACGATTTCGATCCGGAAGGCTGCGCCTTTTGGAATCGAAACATCAGTATCCACACGAAATTCCCAATGGCTGCCATCCGTGACAGGGACATCCTCGAAGCGGAATGTTTCGCCGGCATAATCGCCACCGAGCCATCCACTCCAGGCATCCCCATCGATGGTCAGCCCCGTAGTCACACTTCGCAACTCGAAATCCTCCATGATCTCGTCGACCCATTGAGCATCGTTTGGCGCGGCAGTGCCAGTGTAGTCGCTACGCACCTGGATATACTCATCGCGCGGGACCTCAATGCTGCCTCCTCCGACTGAGTAAACCAGTGTGCCGAGCACAACGTCGTCATCACCCACAACAAGCGCTGAGGGCTCGTCATCGATTGTGACAGTTGTGTTGACCGCGACTACCTCGGTGAGCACACTCAAGTACTCACGAGTTTGGTAGCCCGGCCAAGATTCGGTGTACGCCCAGTCGAGGCGAAAATCACCAATTGGACCGGGTGTAGCATCGGGTGAGAGCGTGCCACGCAAGTCGTAATTGACCTGTCCATCCTCTGGGATGGTTGATTCGACTCCTTCGAAGTCGAAGTAGGCGTACTCTCCTCCAATGTACGCAGGCTGAACCTTCACATCTGTCCAACCATCGTTGTTGTAGTCGACGTCCAATCGAACGTCGTCGTACAGATCGAACGGCCCGGAGAAATCGAATGACCTAACGAATGCGTCGGCCACTTCTGCACGACCAGTAAATTCGGTCATGCTGTTCTCTTCTCCGATCTGGCTGTAGATGGTGTCGGCAACATCTTCGAAGTGCACCGGCACTTCGCATCTGTACCGAAGCGGAAATGCTCCACCATGCCAATTGACTGCGGCCACGGTGTTGAGCACGTCGGCTGGGGTCAGCCAGCCATTACCATCCGTGTCAAACCACACACCGTCCTCCATGGGATTTGTAGGACGTGCCCCAATCCCACCACCATCGTAATAGCCACTGAGCCCTTGGACCCTAATCAGAACATCCAACGGCGAAACAACATTGTCACCATTAGCATCCAACAAAGCCTCGGGCATAACACAACTAGTTGCCGTATTCCCATTTGGCTTTTCGGGAATCGGCATCTCTCCTTCTGCAACACCAAGTGGGTTTGCAGCAAGCAGTGTACGATCTTCGAGCTGCTCAGCAAGCAGCCTCCGACCACTTCTCCTGCGAACTTCCTTAGCCCGCCCTCTCAAAAAACTCCTCAACATAACTAACTCCTTCTCCAAAGTAACAAAACAAATTTCGGAAAACCGCTGATTCCAAGGAGCGCACGAATGTACGCTAAAACCTTGAAATCGTGTGTACGCACATTCCAATGGATAATATTGTTTTTGGCACTTTTTGTCAATGAGTCAATATACTTAAATATTTGTACCTACAGCCTGTTTCTCAAACATTTAGAGCGTTTGCGATCAGTTTGTTAACCACCCCCGGATCCGCTTGCCCCTTCGTCTCCTTCATCACAAACCCAACAAGCGCGGCCTTGGCCTTTTCCTTCCCGGACCTGATATCCTCCACTGCTCTCGGATTTGCCTCGATTGCCTTCTTAACAATCTCCTCAAGCTCAGATGAATCTGAAATTTGACCCAGTTCCTCCTCATCAATTATTTCTTTCGCACTCTTCCCGCTCACGACCATTTTCTCCAAAACACTCTTCCCCGCATTTGCACTGATCGTTCCATCATCAACGCAGCTAAGAAGTTCAATGACTGATGAAGCGCTTGGACCTTCCTCAAGATTTTTCTCCGTGGTTTTCAAAAATCCCATTAATTGAGTCAGCACGATTGAAGCTACACGCCTTAGGTCGCTGACAGATCCTGCAACTTCATCAAAATATTCAGCCAGCCTCGGATCACCAGTCAAAAGTTGTGCCTGATCTTCAGATAGACCTGACTCGAGATATCTTTTCTTTCTCTCCTCAGGCAACTCACCAACCGAGGCTGATGCATCACTGATCGCAGTCTCATCAAAACAGAGTGGGGGAATGTCCGGCTCCGGGAAATATCTATATTCGGCTGCAGATTCTTTTTCACGCATTATAACTCCAGCTTCTTTATCATCATCCCAATGAACTGTTACCTCTTTATCCTGCGGCTTATTTTTCTCCCAAAGCTCACGCAGCCTCTTCTCCTCAAACACAAGCGCTTTACCGAGAGACTTAAATGAGTTTAAGTTTTTGATTTCTGACCGCGGATACAGCTTCTCTTCACCAACTGGCCGTAGTGAAATGGAGGCATCAAACCGCATCATGCCCTTGTACATATCAGCCTCGGATGCATTGACTGAAATTAAAATTCTTTGAAGTTCTTTGGCAAATGCCATGGCATCATCTGCGCTACGTAAATCTGGTTCTGTGACAATTTCCATAAGCGGAGTACCTGCACGGTTGTAATCACAATATGATCTTCCGCCTGCGTGCATCAGTTTCCCCGCGTCGTTTTCAATGTGCAGCCTTGTTATGCCACACTCTTTATCTTCATAATTCATGATATTTGAATTTTGTCCCAAAGCTGATTCACCACTTTGTGTCTCAATATTTGAACCACTCATTTGCATTTTTCTGGGAATTTTGAATGTGACCTTTCCTTTTTTAGACAAGGGAAAATCATACTGGGAAATCTGATACCCCATCGGCAAATCCGGATAAAAATAATTTTTCCTATCCATATGACTCTTTTCCTGAACTTTGCACTTGAGAGCGGCCGCAGTCTTCATCGACTTTTTGATAACCTCAGAATTTGTAACAGGCAGCGTACCCGGGTGCCCCATGCAGATCGGACAAACTGTTGTATTTGGTGGCTTCCCAAACGCATCATTATCGCATCCACAGAACATCTTGGACTTGGTATTCATCTGCGCATGAACCTCCAGCCCTATGATGACTTCTAGCTCCTTCATCATTGTGGGCAGGATAGCGTGATTTGGGTGTTTTAGGTAGAAAGAAGGAATAGTTGTTGCGGTCGGTATCCCAAGTAGTAGAATTCAAATATGGCGCTAGCTGAAGCCAAAAGCACCAGCCCCCACTCCGACAACGACTCGGATTCTTCATTGATAACTAAATACTTAAGCGATCCAAATTCTAAGGAGGGCGCAGAAGCATTTAACTCTTTACTTGCAAAACATCGAAAATCCTTCCTGCGCTTGGCAATGCATATTGGTTTGCAAAGAGAAGACGCAGAAGATTATTGCCAAGAGGCGATGCTAACTATGTGGCAAAACATTCATCAGTTACGAGATATTCACTCCTTCCGCAGCTGGACCTATGCAATAATAACCCGAAGAGGTGCAAGACGCCGCCAAGTAATAAGTAACCGCAGAAGGATATGTGACACAGGATTGGATTTTATTGACGAGCAATCACTAATTGCACCGGATTGTCCATCGTTAGAAGAGATGGTTAGGGAAGAAATAATCGCAGCCCTAAATTCAGCTGTTCACGCACTACCAGAACCACATCAGAAAACTCTGGATTTGTTGATGGATGGTCTTTCAAATAAAGAAGTTGCAGATCGGTTGGGGTGCTCCCCTGGAACAACTAAGTCGCGTACACACTATGCAAGAGTGAAATTGGCTGAGATGTTTAATATAGAACCAGGAGGAGCTGGCAGTGGCTGTATAAGTGGTTGGCATGACGTTACTCCTGACGATCTTGATATTGATAATCTATTATCAGCACCCCCTTCAGATGATCGATCTCGTGCTGCATGATCCTTGCCTCCATTCCTGAAAGTTTGAGCTCCTTCCTCTCACCTTTTTCATCCTGAAAAGAAATAACTATTTCTTCTGCACGTGGAACCATCAGCCAAACATCAGGCAGGCTCAGACATCCCTCCTCGCAAACCTCAGTCTGATCCGAGCTCCAAGTGATCTTCGGATTTACAAAAACTTTGAATGAGCCACTAATTTTTGCCACACAAATATTTTCGGAGGATCCAATCTGTGGAGCCGCAAGGCCAATACCTTTTTCTTTTTCCACAGTATCAAGAAGATCTGCAATTAGTTTTTTTAAATCTTTATCAAATGAAGTTACATCCTTCGTTTTAGTACGAAGAACTTCTTTATCAGCACCGGTAACAACATCAACTGTAGACACAAGCATATGATACTTTATGCAGCTATTTTCGCCGATGCTTTTTGTCTCAATTCATCCATTGATGTGATATTCCCCACATCTATCAATTTAAGGAATGCCTGCGCTGTAAGCATCACATCCGGAAGGGCACGATGCCTCATTTCAGCTAAGGATAACTTTAGGCGCCTGGCAACTACATCCAGATTATGCTGATATTCGTTTGGAGAAACTTTTCGTGAGAGTTGTAGTGTGCACAGACAATCCGGAAGCTCTATGTACCCCCAACACCCTTCTTTTTCGGCTTCCAGAAAGGAAAGATCGAATGGTGCATTGTGCGCAACCAAAGTTGAATCAGCAGCAAAAGAAAGAAATGATGGGAGAACTTCCTCAATTGGAGGGGCGCCCATCAGCTCCTTTTCCGGAATCCTGTTAACAATCCCCGCAGCTGCAGAAATCCCCCGTTGTGGGTTAACGAATGACACAAATGTTTTCTCTTCCTGCATTATTCCGCCCTCAATTCTAATCCCCGCGATTTCCACAATTCGATCTCCTCTCCGTGGATCCAGACCCGTGGTCTCTACATCAAATGCCGTAAAGGAGAGGTTTTTGAGAAATGACATGATGATTCTGTGCGCGGAGCCCGTGGACTATATAGTAGTGGGGTAAATACTCAAAATATGTGTAAAAGTTTTGGACTAAATGCATAGCCCATTAAAGATGCCAGCCGATTTTTCAACATTTATTTTCATACATGCCACCAGAAAGCTGTTTGCTTCAACCTCTGTGTTCTTGCAAGCTGAAGAGTAAACTCAAACAGTTTTTCCACATTTCTTCCCCATCACTGTTAATAACTATCTGGCAGCAGATTGGCTTACAGAAGCTATTTGTATAGGTTTCTTGTCAAATATTTCACATTTATTACACATACTAGACCATATTCTCCATCAAATAGGCAACCCCTCACTACTTCTACTATTTATTTAAATAATGAAGAATATCATCTTATACTAAGCGTATGAAATTTTCGTGTAAAACAAAGGATATTCTTCAGACAGTAAGTGTTGTTGGTAGAGCGATTGGCAGCCAACAGGCTATGCCCATCCTAAACAATATTCTTTTTCAGGTTGAAGGAAAGAGGTGCACATTGAGTGCTACTAATTTAGAGTTCTCCATAATTTCACACTTGGATGCAGAAGTGGAAAATGAGGGGTCTATCACAATTCCAGCGAAAGCAATTCAAAACTTTGCACAATATTCAACCAATGAAGACGTTGTGTTTGAGTCAAGTGAAGACTCTCAACTCAAGTGTAAATCCAAAAAATCGAAAACGGTAATTTCCGGAGAAGCGGCGAGTGAGTACCCGACAATTTCTTCTATTCAAAAAGAGGCAAATATCACCATAACTGCGGAGGAGCTTCTGAGAGCTATTCATTACGTCAGCTTTGCTTCAGCCAAAACAACAACAAGGCCGGTGCTCTCCGGGGTCTTCTGTAAGCTGCTTAAAAAGGAGCTGATATTGGTTGCCACGGATAGCTACAGGCTTTCTGAGTACAAGGCGCCGGTTGTGGAAGCACAAGGCGAAGTTGGATGTATTGTCCCTGCAAAAGTCCTTGTGGAAATCATGTCGGTTCTTGGTGGCACAATGCGCGGGAAGGATGGCTCTTCCAAAAAAGAAGAAAAGAAAGAGGACAAAAACCAACAAATCTCACTCAGTCTTGGATCGCAGCAGATAGAGACTGTCATTGGAAAAACAACAATTCTTTCTCGGTTGATAGATGGAACATTTCCGGATTATCAACAGATACTTCCAAAAAATCACTCAACAAAGGCGATGTTGCCACACGCAGAGCTATTAGCTGATATCAAACGTATGCACTACTTTGCAAAAGAGAGTAATAACAATCTGACTATTGCAACATCTGCGAAGGATGTGAACATCCAAACCCAGGTCACACAGATTGGGCGCGATGAATCCAAAATCGCTGCCGCGGTTCAGGGGGAGAAGAACAAAATCGCAATTTCCTCATCGTATCTGCTTGATTTCCTTTCTCACGCACAGGGTGAGGAAGTCCAAATGGAATTGACTGATAAAATGCACCCGGCAGTATTCAGGATCCCGGATATGCCCAATTTTCTGCATCTAATTATGCCTTTAAGGCTTACAGAAGAGTAATAAGTTGCTGTTTGTCGAGTCTCAGGATTACTGATAGAATACTCGTGTAGTTGGGTTACGAGGTGAATCGGGCTCTCCGGATTTTTGGGAGGCCTCCTCATTTTATTCCACAGATTTAATATGAAGCCATCTCTTCTTTTGGGAGAGAAGACGCACCGGGAATTGCTTGAGCTTCTCTTAAGCAGGAAGTCGCTCACCGTATCAGGTGCGTCTAACGAAACTGCAAAAGCGCTGCTTGTTGCCCATTTTTTTGATACACAACCAAAAAAGACCGTGATGGTGGTTTCGGATGATGCGCATCGTGAGAGTATTCAAAGGTGGTTGCACTTCTTTGGTGTGGCAACGGCATCACTCGGCGGTGGTGATATTAAGATTGATCAGGAAAAAGAAATTGATCTGCGTTCGTATCTCTCATTCTTTATATCCGATTATGCGGAAGTGTTACTTGTTACCGAGGATGAGTGGAAGTCAAAGACTCCAAATCTTACAAACCTTGAAGAAAAAAAGATCACAGTTTCAGTCGGTGATGAAGTTGATTCCACTCAATTTTTTGAGGATCTCATGGATCGTGGATATGAACATGGGCAGGATTTGTATCTAAAACCCGGTGAGTACCGTAAAATAGGGGATACGCTGGATATTTATCCAATCCAGGCCGAGCATCCACATAAGATACTTTTCAATTTTGAGAAAGTTGAATCCATTAAACGAGTTAATCCGGAGGACGTTGCAGACATTGAAGATGTAAGCGAACCGCTTGATATTTATCCAAACAAATGGGAGAAAGAATCCGCACTAAAAGATCAACTTTCCAATGATCACTTTTTGGTTTTGGATGAGCAGGAAGAATTGCCGCCAGAGAATGTCCCGACTCTCATATACACAGCGTTCCCGCAAAGTGAAGAGGGGCACGCTCATCTCAGATATCTTTCCGTTTTGAAGTTTTACACACTCACGGATTTCCTGAATGACGTCCGTGATAAGTTGGCGCAGAAATGGAAACTTTTAATCGTCACAAAACGTGCAGACGAGCTAAGTGCGATTTTGGAAGAGGAAAATATTTCAAATACACAAAAAGAAGAAATGAGGCCAAGCACAGTCACAATATTTGATGCTTCGGGTGAGGAGGTTCTGCCACACTCTTTGCAGAATCCAGACCTCAAAATCGCGATGCTCACTGACCGTGAGGTTTTTTCGCTTAAGAAAGAGACAAAACAGAGATCACTCCAAAAACTTTCACTCGATTTCATCACATCACTCCAGCCTGGCGACTATGTTGTTCATATGGATCACGGGA
This sequence comes from uncultured Candidatus Peribacteria bacterium, assembly GCA_964632395.1. Lineage (GTDB taxonomy): Bacteria > Patescibacteriota > Gracilibacteria > Peribacterales > Peribacteraceae > CAZWES01. The sequence continues at coordinate 26,156 of CAZWES010000012.1, forward strand.
TTGGGAGGTTCACAGAGATTGTGCAGAAAACAGTTGATGAAGTCACACGTGAATATCTGGAACTTCAATACGCCGGGAATGATCGTCTGTTTATTCCAATCGACCAAGCGGATAAATTGAGTAAGTATGTACATGAAGAAGGTGGAGAGCCGACGTTGAGCAAGCTTGGGTCAACAGACTGGAAACGTACGGTTGCGAAGGTAAAAAGTGAGACGAAGAAAATCGCAAAGGAGCTCTTAAAGCTCTATGCAAAACGCGCACGCGCAAAGGGACATGCGTATCCGGAAGATACTAAGGAACAGAAAAAGTTTGAGGTGGCTTTTGAATACACAGAAACTCCGGGGCAGCTAAAGGCGATTCAGGATTTGAAGGAGGATATGGAAGATGATCACCCAATGGACCGCTTGATTTGCGGCGATGTTGGGTTTGGAAAAACAGAAGTTGCAATGCGTGCAGCCTTCAAGGCAATTCAATCAGGGAAACAGGTTGCACTTGTCTCCCCAATCACCATTCTTGCGGATCAGCACTATAAAACCTTCACAAAACGCCTTCATGAAGCGGGATTTGAAAATATCCGTGTAGAGATGCTTTCACGATTTCGCAGTAAGGCAGAGCAAAAGGTGATCCTGGAGAAGCTCAGAAAAGGAGATTTGGATGTTGTTGTTGGCACACACAGGTTGTTGCAGGGTGATGTGGAGTTCTTCAATCTGGGTCTTGTAATAGTTGATGAGGAGCAGCGATTTGGAGTTAAACAAAAAGAGAAGCTGAAGGAGATGCGCGCGAATGTGGATATTTTGACTCTAACTGCGACACCGATTCCACGGACTCTAAATCTCTCGCTGCACAAATTCCGCGACATCACAACGATTACAACTCCACCGCCGGGGCGTCTTCCAATCATCACAGAAGTTAGGAAATATTCTGATGCGCTCCTTCGTCAGGCCATACTTTCCGAAATACAAAGAAAAGGTCAGGTATATGTCCTGCACAACCGCGTAGAAACAATTGATGCGTTTGCAGGGAAACTCGGCAAACTCGTCCCAGAGGCGACGTTCGTAGTCAGTCATGGTCAGTTGAAACCAGATGATCTGGAAAAGCGTGTGATGGCGTTTAAAGAGGGAAAATATGACGTTCTGGTTTCTTCCACAATCATCGAGAACGGAATCGATCTCCCGCGTGCAAACACACTCATCATCAACGAAGCAGAAAACTTCGGGCTCGCTCAGCTCTATCAGCTACGCGGACGAGTTGGCCGTGGAAAAGTCCAGGCTTACGCATATTTCCTCTACCATACACAGAGGCTTAAAGACGATGCCAAGAAGCGTCTGCGTGCAATCGTGGAGGCTTCCGAGCTGGGGTCTGGCTTCCAAATTGCAATGCGCGATCTTGAGATCAGGGGAGCTGGAGAAATTCTCGGCGGCGAACAATCAGGTCATATGAAAACCGTTGGGATGAGTCATTTTCTTCGTCTTTTGAAACAAACTGTGGAAGAGATGCAACACGGTTCGAAAGCTGATACTGCAGTGGATGAAACTGTGGAAATAAATATACCGGTCGAAGCATTCATCCCAAGCTTTTACATTCCCGATGAGCAGGAAAAAATCAACATTTATCAGAAGTTGGCGAGCAGCGAGGACGAAGCGATTTTGAAAGAGTTTGAGGAGGATCTGATTGAGGAATACGGTGAGATGCCAAACCAGGTCGAAAATCTTTTCCAGATCCTACGATTTAAGATGGTGTGTCGACGTGCAGGTGTCACACGCGTGAAAGCGGAAGTTAGGGTGTCATCTCGAGCACGGTCGAGAGATGACACGAGTGCGAGAGGTGAAATAGTCCTCACTCTCGCAGCACGCGTAAAAGCTGAAAACATCATCCCAATGCTTCAGGCAAATTCTAAGTGGAAGGTGAGTGGGCAAACCGTGCGCATCAATATCAAAGACTTGGGCGAAGATTGGTTTGGGGGGCTTAAGGGGAATGTGGAGAAAATTAAGATCAGAAAGGCTTCAGTTAGGAAGCCGAAGAAAAAACAGGAGAATTAACGTCTTTATCTTAGTCTTGTGTACCTATCCGGGCGCTTACGGCTTGGAGAAGCTTTTTGAATTCTCCTATGCTTTTTCGGAGACCTTCTTTGGCTTCTGGAGTTGCCAGCCCATCAAGTCGTGACACCACGGGGTGCCCATCAAATTCTGCTTGTCCAGAAGATTGTTGTGTTAGAAAGGCAAGATTGCTCTCTAGTCCTGATATTCTTCCAGCGGTTGCATCTTTGATTCTCTCTAAAAGCTCAGGGCTTTGCGCTTCCAAAATCTGATCTCTTTCCTCATCAGCGAGTTTTGCCAACTGATCAAGGGTAACTCCCATATTAATCAGTGTAGATGATTCTTGTGGCCATTCAAGGTATCCAGTGGATATTTTATTTGTCCTTTAATTAGCCCACCTCGATTACCCCTTTCTTTGTTTTGCCTGGCCTGTAAACCAAGAACACAAGTCCAATAACAATACATGCAACTCCGAGTACGATGTGTACAAGGGGGTAGTTGTTATACACGATGTAACTCAGCACCTCGTAAATTGGAGGAACTGCCAGGACTGTGCCAGAGACGACGAGGAGGAGACCAACGAGGGGGGCCATTTGCTCACAGAATAGCAATTATTTTTGTAGTTGTCTTGTTCTCGCTGCCAGTGCAAATACCATAAAATAGTTCTCCAGGGACTCCGGTGTGTAGCCACAATATGTATTCTTGCCTGAGCAAAGAGCGCAAAAAACCTTTCGTGCTCGGCAGCAGCGTTCCACGGTAAGTCCACGATGGATTTTTAAGTGCATGCTACTCCCATCTTAACCATAAAACGCTACACTGTCCCCAATGAAACTCTCTCTAAATTGGCTCTCCGACTTCGTAGATTTCTCCGAGAAGAACCCGCACAAGATTGCGGAGGCGCTTACACTTTCCGTTGCGGAAGTGGAGGAGGTGGAGGAGCAGGGCGCACTCCTCAAAAATTGCGTGGTTGGTAAAGTTGTGAAAATTGAAAAGCATCCGGATGCGGATAAGCTCAGTCTGTGCGACGTCAAGACTGATCGTGGAGTTGTGAGGGTGGTCTGCGGAGGAACAAACTTGCGAGAGGGGATGTGTGTTGCTTTTGCGCATGTGGGCGCGTGCATCAAAACAGAGGATGGCGAGCTTTTTGAATTAAAGAAAGTGAAAATCAGAGGGGAAGAGAGCTCGGGGATGATTTGTGCATCGGTTGAGCTTGAGCTTGCAGACCGCTTCCCTGCGACATCTGAGCAAGGCGATCGTCCTGTTATTGATCTTGGTGATAGTGATGAGGGTGTTGGCACGCCTCTCAAGGATTATTTGGGGCTCGATGATGTCATTTTCCACATTGATAACCATGCAATCACGCATCGTGCGGATTTGTTTTCGCAGGTTGGGTTTGCAAGAGAATGTGTGGCGCTGGGACTTGGTAAGTGGAAGAAGAATCCGGAGATCAAAAATATGAAGTCCGGCAGTGGGAGCGGCTTATTCAAATTCATCAACGATGCACCAAAAAAGATGCCACGTTACTGTGCATGTTTTCTTGAAATTGATGGGATTGGCGAAACGCCGGACTGGATGAAGAAAAAGTTAGAAGCTGTGGGGTGGAGGTCACTGAATCTTCCGATTGATATCACAAACTATGTTGCAACCGAAATTGGAGTTCCGCTACACAGTTTTGATGTGGATGATATAAAGGGTGATGTGCATATGAGAGAGGCTAAAAAGGGAGAGAAAATTGTCACTTTGGATGAGGCTGAGCGCGAACTCCCTGCGGGCGCATTGGTTTTGAGTGATGATGAGGGAATCTTTGATCTACTTGGGATTATGGGGGGGCTACGTAGCTCTACAAAAGAATCCACACGCAGGATTTATCTGCATAGTGCAAGTCTGGATTCTGTTTCTATCAGGCGGACAATTCTCGCTACGGGCCATCGCACAGATGCTGCAACGATTTATGAGAAAGGTGTCCCGCATATCGTCACCGAACAGGGATTCTATCGTGCTCTTGAGCTATTTTTGGAGCTTGTTCCAGGTGCAAAGCTCGTTTCTGAGATTGAGTCATGTGGAGATAATGGAAAGCCGGAAGCTATTGAGCTGCCGATTGAAAAGGTTTCGCAGCGGCTCGGTCAGGAGATTTCAAAAAAAGAAGCTGTGAACGCGCTCGGAGGTTTGGATTTTGATGTTAAGTCGAAGAAATCAGTTCTGAGCGTTACGCCACCGCTACATCGCCTGAATGATATCAAGCAGCCTGCAGATTTGATTGAGGAGATAGCACGCATCATCGGTTTCTCTGTTTTTGAGGAGGAGATTCCGGAGGCAGATGTCACACTGCCTGCACGCGATGATCGTCTGAATGTGATGCGTGATGTTCTAAAAGAAGTAGGATTTTACGAGACTGTTCAGTTTGCATTTGCTGGAGAAGGCCTTCTTAAAAAAGCTGGAAATCAAACTAGGAAACTTCGTGAGATTGAAAACCCGCTTGGGGGAGATATCAAGTACATGCGCCCAAGCCTAATTCCACGGCTTTTGGATTATGCATCAGAAAATATCCGACTTGTTGATGAGGAGCTCAAGATTTTTGAAGTTGGTCATGTGTTTGAGGGGGAAGGCGAACATCAATCTTTTGCGCTCATTATTTCCAGCGTCAGTGATGGTGGTGTGAGGAACACACCGTTCCTCAGGCTTAAGTCAGTAATCAAAGAAATTTGTGAGGCTGTAGGGCTTGAGGTTGGATTCAAAAATGACAAGAAACCTGCATCATCAGCGCACCCGGGGCGAGCAGTCAAAGTCATAATTTCCGGAAAAGATGTTGGAACACTCACGGAACTACATCCAGCCATTGGTAAAAACTTTGATCTTGCAGGACGGACTGCAGTTTGTGAAATCAATTTGGAAGAAGTTCTTTCGGAATCCTCAGCTGAGAAAATTTATGAGGAGTTGCCGGAGTTTCCATCAATAACATACGATTCAACTGTGACTGTGGGTGATGAGGTTGAGGCTACCTCGCTCATTTCCAAGGCAGGGAAGTCACACGAGTTTCTGCAGAATGTTGCCCTTGTGGATTTGTTTGAGAAAGATGGGAAGAGACAGCTCACATTCCGTTGTACGTACAATGCGGGCGATAGAACTTTGACAGAGGAAGAGGTGAAACCAATTCATGAAAAGGTGGAAGCGGGGCTGGGTCAGACTTCGTAGAAATAATCAGTCATGTTTTCCCGGTTAACGATTTCGTAAGATGAATTTTCGTAAGATGACCACCCCTCTGGTGCGCGTTTTTTCTTTTTGGGGCTCCATACACATTCATATCCAAAAAGCTTTCCTCCTCTGTCTTCCACAAGGTCAACTTCGGCCCCGTCGTAAGTTCTCCAGAAATGCAGGTCAACCAATGTCTCATTGTAGGAAAGCAGCTTCATGCGCTCGTTGATGATAAAATTTTCAAAAAGCGCACCTACATCACTTCTGCTTTCCAGTGGATTTAGATTGTTGATGATTGCATTCCGCACGCCAAGATCGCAGAAATAAACCTTCCTGCGCTTTCTAATCTCTTTTCTTTTTTGGGTGTAATATGGTGGCAGGAGGTAGAGTACGAAGTTCTTTTCCAGAAGATCGATGTAGGTTTCCACAGTTTTTACGTCTACTCCTACAAGATTGCTGAGTTCGCCCGTGGATATTTCTGATCCTATTTGCAATGCTAATACTTTTGTGAGCTTTGTAATTGCGGGGGCCTTTTTAATGCCGCGATACTCGAATGCGTCTTTGTATATAGTGCTGGAAGCAAGGGCGCGTACAGCGCTTACTTTCCCCCCCTGCGAGGCTGCTGTTATTACTTCCGGGTATGTGCCGAACACAAGAAATTCTTCCAACCTCTTTTCGGTTTCCCATATGTCTTTTTCCGGGAAAAGTTCCGGCATGGAAAACGAGTGCAGATTATAAACCCGCTTGCGTCCGGTGAGCGGCTCTTCCACATAATCAAGCAAATTTACAGACGAGGAACCTGTGACAATAATCTGTTTGTTTTTTTTGTAATGATCTACAAGTATTTTGAGTATTTCGCCTATCCGCGGGACTTTCTGTGCCTCGTCGATAAAGATGCACTTCTTATCCTTTGCCATTCGTTGCAGCCTCTCGAGAGAGCTCTCTGCAAGGAGTTCAATATTGCCTATCCGATCGCAATTTATTCTGAGCACACTATCTCCGAACTCATCTCCTATTATGGATTCTGCAAGAGTCGTTTTTCCTACCTGCCTTGCACCTACGATGATTATTACTTTCCCATTGCCGAGCGATTGCCGGATATTTTTCTGGAGAAGGCGAGTTATCACAGTAAGTTTGGGAATGAATTCCGCGAATTAGGTCTAAAAAAAGGAATACATTCCTTATTTTAGGGGTAAATTTGGGAATTGTTAAAGATTGGGGCTTGACAAAGATGGGTATTTGCTTCTAACCTGATGGCGCTTTTATATTCCCTTACCATCAAAATTATGGGCAGCAAAGGCTTTGAACGACAGAAACCGTTGAATGAAAATAAAAATAATGAAGATCGGTATGTCGCCTCGCTTAGCATGATAGGCGGCACAGGCAGTAGTGCTGCGCTTAATGGTCAACTTGGCGGCGTGCGGAGTGCACTGGGTTGTGATCTGATGCCAAATAGATGGGATATGAAAATAACTGAAGACGGGCATGTCCAAGTTGTTTCTCCGGACAGGCAAGTAACCATCAGAAGCGAGAAAAAAATTGGCGAGTGCGGTGAATATCAGATTGAGGTGGTGAAAGATGATTCTGGTGCAATGCACGTCAGGATTGTGGGAGAAGACGGGAAAATTGTTTGTGAAGAATCTCGATAAAAACTAGGAGCGCGGGTGCGGATTCCTTTGCGTGTGCTACCATCCCGCACATGCCTCTCCCAAAAACCCCATTCGTAGTACTGGACACAGAAACCACCGGACTCATTCCACAATCAGACAGGGTTGTAGAATTAGCCCTTCAGCGATTTGAGAATGGTGAGAAAGTTGCGGAGTACGAGTCGCTCTTCAGGGTGGATCAAAAAATGGGTCCTGTTGCACGTGTTCTCACGCGGCTTTCGGATGAGGGTCTTGCAAGTGCCCCAGTATTTGCTGATGAAAAACCAAAAATTGAAAAACTGCTTGAGGGTGCTGTCATCATCTGCCAAAACGTAAAGTTCGATCTTGATATGTTGAAGGGTGAAGGATTGGATCTTGAAGAACACCCAAAAGCAGATTCAGCTGCACTTGCTTCAATCGTCTTCCCCGAGGCGCAAAGTTTTTCACTTGGCTATCTCTCAGCATTTTTGGATCTGCCACACGAACCGAGACACCGCGCGATGGGTGATGTTGTTGCAACGGTTGCGTTGCTTGAAAAGGTTTGGGAGAGGTTTGGGGGGTTGCCGGAGAAGACTATTAAGAAGATTAAAGAATATGCGGAGAGGGGGCCGGAGGGGTATGGGGGGCTGTTGTCGGAAATTGAAGGGGGAAGTGGGGAGTTCCCTGAATGGATTGAAGAGGGTGTCAAGCTCCAAGCACCAAACTCCCCGTCCGACCGCGGACGGGCGGGCAAAAGAATCTCAAATTCCAAATTCCAAGAAGATTTTGGGAGTGTTGATGGTGTGGTTTGGATAGCAGTGAAAAACCTCGATTCCACACTCAAAGAGTGTGACACAGGGGATTTTGAGCCACTTTTCGCGCCATATTTCCTATTAGATCCTGAGGCGCGTGATGCGTTGCTCAAACAAGATTCATTCACGGCGGATGAGTTAACTCTGGCTATCAAAATTCTTTTGTATAATCCAAAACGCCATCGGGATATCAAATTACATATCTCTGAGCGTGATGTTTGGAAGGGGAAGCTTGCCTGTACGCGTGAGAGCAAAGCTTATAGAGATCAATTCTCATCAAAAAAGAATGTGATACTGGATCACAGGCAGCTACTTGAATTGCTTGAGAATGAGCATGATTTGGTTCCAAAGAAGGATACGCATATCGTCATAGAAAATGCATCCATGCTTGAGGATACTGCAACTAAGGCTCTCAAGTGGTCATGTGCAACAGATCCTTTGCGTGCGGCTGCGGAGGGGAATGAGGAGCTCACAAGCTTTCTGGATGCGTATCAGATGTGGATCGAGAAGGTCAGAAATTTCCAGGACATACGCTATCTGGTTGAGGCAGACTTGACCTCGCGTCAGGCTGTGGATTTCCGCGAAAGGCTTGATGATTTGATTAGTGCGGTCGGGGATTCTTCGTCAGGTGATCTTGTGCGTGAGCGCCTGGAAGACCTTAAAAAAATCCTCGACCCAAAAAACCTCAAAGATCGCATTACATACATCGAACAATTCCGTGATGGCGGCCAAAGCCTCCAATCGGCTACGTTTGATATTGCGTCAAAACTCAATGATCTCCTCTACAAAAAATATCAGACGACCCTAATTCTTCCGCCCGGCGAGCGTGAGGAGTTTGTCTCAATTTTACCGATGGATGCGAATGCAGAAATCATCACTGAGGAACTTCCTGCGAAACCTGCGTTCAGAATTACCGATGCAGAAATGGTTGTTGATCGCCTGCTTCCCCGGGTTGATGGAAAAGTCATTTGCCTTGTTAATAGCAAGCGCGAGATCGAAAGGCTATGCGTAAAATTCATGGAGCCTCTGGAGGAGCAGGGGATCACGTTAATTGGGCAGGGGCTCTCTGGTGGCCTGGGGAGGATGCAATCAGAATTTATGACATCCGGCGAGTGTGCAATCTGGATGCTTACGCCGTGGATGTTTGAGGGAGTGGATCTTCCATCAGGCTTCGTAGATCACCTGTGGATACACTCGATGCCATTCGACCATCCAAATCATTCTGTTTTAGGAAGACGTGCTGAACGATATGGAGGCAGAGAATTTGACCGATATTTTGTGCCAAGGCTTCTTCAGCGGCTATTCAGGGTTGTTAGAACTTATTGCAAGCACCGCAAAGAGGATGGGGATATTCTTCTTTTGGATCAGCGCGTGAAGACTAAGAATTATGGGGAGAGGGTTATTGGTTATTTGGAAGGGCTGACTTCGTAGCTCTTCAGGCTATCGCAGAAAATTTACAATTATCAATTTACAATTTCCAAACAATTTTCAAGTATCAATTTTCAAACGTTTGATACTTGAAAATTGATAATTGTTTGATAATTGATCCCTGAAAATTGTAAATTTTCTCCGACAGACCTCACAATAACATCTCAATGGCAACCAATATTGGTCTCATAATTGCCATAATCCATCCAATAATCAACGGAATCCCAAGCATTCTTTCTCCAATCAAAAGCGCGATGAGGATGATCGGGCCTTTCCTCAAAAATTCCTCAAACTCTGCTTCGTATTTGTATGGGATGAACATTGTTAGGATCTTGCTGCCATCAAGCGGTGCAATTGGTAGGAGGTTGAATGCCATCAAACCAAGGTTAAGAAAAATCATGCTCTGGAATAGTTCAAGGAAGAAAAAGTTAGCTGGGCCGATGCTTATGCCGGTTGCCATTACCACTTTTGCAATTATCACTGTGATTACTGCAAGTAGAAGATTGCTTGCAGGACCTGCAAGCGCAGTCAGTGTCATGCCTTTTTTGATATCACGGAAATAGCCCGGATTTACCGGAACCGGCTTTGCCCAGCCGAATCCGACAGTCAAAAACATAAGCGTTCCAAGCAGATCAAGATGTGCGAGTGGATTCAGTGTCAAACGCCCCTCATGTTTTGCAGTCGGATCCCCGAGCCACTTGGCAACAAGGCCGTGCGAAACCTCGTGCACGGTTAGTGCAATCAAAATAGCAATGACATATGGCGGAGTTAAAAAGGACATTTTGGTTGCATGATACAGGGAATCTCCTATCATATCTCGGCTCATCCTTTTGTTTTAATCAGGATAAATGTCACGTAGATGTTCTAAAACTGGCAAAAAACCCTCTGTTGGCCACAGGCGCAGCAAGTCGCTGCGTGCCACAAAGCGCGTGTTTAAGCCAAACCTTCAAAAGAAGAGAGTGTTTGATCCAAAGACGGGTGAGTTTAAAACGATGCGGGTGAGTGCGGCGTATTTGAGGACGTTGGCGAAGAGGATGCAAGAGGGGAAATCGGTTTAGGTTGTAGGGATTAGCTTCTTAGGTTGTAGATGAAAACACTCCTTCCAACTGCGCGGTATGCACGCGGCCTACCGGCCCTCTCGGCAACTTGTTTGTAGGTGAGGGTTTTGCCCTTGGGAATTTTTCGAACAATGGACAGAATGCGATGGTGAAATGATGAGATCATGATAAATCGTCTAGTATGTTTTCCCAGGCATTGTGGAGGCACAGAAAATCTCTATGCGCCTTAGCAATCTTGCTGCGCTGGGTATAGTTTATTGCATTGCGAGTGAGTGTGTAGAAGTGTTTCTCTGCCTTACTTTTATCCTGCATTTCCTCGCAGTTGTATATAAATTCAAGTGACGAATTAGCTATCCCGAACTCAAAGAAAGCCTCAAATAGATTACACCTTTACCCTGCGCTTAGCCCAGGAGCGCTACGGAGCGTTAGC
>CAZWES010000013.1:0-36341 GCA_964632395.1 uncultured Candidatus Peribacteria bacterium
TTCATAGTGCGGAAAGAAGAGTATCAATCTTCTCTCAGCTAGTCATGAGCCAAAAATATTAAGACGTACCGGAGCACCTCCTGCGCCAGCATCCAGTGAAGAATATGAAGAGAAATGGGATATCGAGGATCTAGCTCATCGCTGCGAGCAATTTGAAACTGAATCAGGTAGAACTACACTTGAGCACCATGCAGCACCATTGAGGCAACATGTCTTGACAAAAGAAAGAGGGGAAGGAGAAAAACAAAACTCACCCCAGCCCCGACCTCAACGCCATCACTAAATACTTCGCCTGCTCCTCCTTTACTGTCGGATGAGTAGGCAAATTGATGATGTGCCGTACAACATCCTCAGCAACAGGACATGAACCTGCAGCGTATCCCATTGCTTCCTGATCAACCGACTTGGGATTGACGATTGCAGAGCACCATCCATCATCCAAATATATCTGTTCTCCTTTTAAATCTGACCGGAGCTTTTCTGCATCCCGTGCATAAACAGGGAATTTCTGCAAAGCAGGAGATTCAAGTGCTGATTCGGGAACACGCCAATCCCCTGCTCTCGCGGCTTCTGAATAAATTGACGTGATCTTCCTGCGCTGATCATTCAATTTCCCGATTGAGGAGAGCTGCTCGAGCGCAAGTGCTGCACAGGCATTTGGAATACGCCGTGGCAGGATATCCATCTTTCCCTCTTTTTCCGACTTCGAAAGAACTCTGGGCAAAAAGCCGAGTGTGCTGATCCACTTGAGATAGCTTTTCGCGATCACGGATCCAAAAGGCAAGCGCCAAAGCCATTTTGCAAATCGGTAGCGGATCGGATAATCGATCAGATTTAAAACTTGATATCTTGAAACCGGATCAGCTGATTTTTCCATTTCTGCAATGCGCTTACCTATCTCCCCATCACGCGTAAGAACAGCTCCTCCAGTCACTCCAGAAACCGCTTTATCACGTCCGAAGCTGAAAAGGAGAACGTCGCCATGACGCCCTATTTTTTCCGTGGCAGAGGGCGTGCGCATCAGATGCATCTGGTCGTAACCTTCGGAATCGGGAATCACGTGTGCACAATCCTCAATCAGAATTAGCTGACGTTTATCACAGATCGCACGCAGCCTCCCTGTATCCACAGGAATCCCAAATGTGTGCTGGCAGATTATTGCTTTTGTTCTGTTTGTGATGTGCGACTGGATTTTGTTCAGATCCAGATTCAAAGTCTCCGGATCAATATCGCAATAAACCGGAACAGCGCCCGAAGCATGAATTGCATTTGGAACCACAGCACAAGTGAAAGCCTGGAGGATAACTTCATCACCACTCTTCAATTCAAGTGCACGCAGTGCAGAGAGTAGTGCATCGCGACCGCTAAAAAATAAGGATGCACTCATGCCAAAGCTGTGACTTAACGCTGACCTCAGCTCTTCAATCTCCTGCCCCTCAACCCAGCGCCCGAATTTAAACTGAAAACGGAAGGCTTTGCTCCACTGTTCTTTTGTAACAAGCGGCCCGAAGGTGTGGTGGATTGGGAAGTGGGGGTGGGGCATGTGTGAGGTAAATGGTATCACAGGCAGGTTGTCGGACGGCTAAATTGTTAAATTGCTAAATTGTTCGCCCGTCCGACCATCGGGCGGGCAGAGCGAGTTAAATAGCACTTGCTTTTCCTGCCAACCCCAATGCCCGTGAAGCAGTCAAGGATCGCTCTGTCGAACAATTTATCAGTTTAATAGTTTAACAATTTAGCCGTTCTATAACATAAGCTTATCCACAACACTTTCTGCCATTCTCCCCTCACAAACAATCAACATGTCCTTCTCCACTTTCATGGCAAACTTTTTCTTGGGGAAGACGCGGATCTGACGACCAAACCCCTGCTCAAAATAGCGAACACATTTTTTGCTCAAAAAGATGACTTCATCAAACACATTTCGCGAGAGTAAGCCTAATTCTTCGTGAATCCCCCGCTCTGCTTTTCCAAGCTCCAAAAGCCCTGAGGTGATCAGAAGCTTCTTTTTGGCACCGTGCGTACGCGCCCATTCAATCGCCGCACGAAAACTCTCCGGGCTTGCATTGTGAGTATCATCCAGAATTGTTTGACCGGATTGGCCATCTTTTCTCTCAAAAGTCTGCTCCGGCGCCTTGAATGATTTTAGCCTCTTCGCGCTCTCTGCAATCGGCACTCCAAGAACTTCTGCACAAGCTGCAGCAAGAAGTATGTTTGATACCTGATGAGTTCCATGCAACGGAACAAAAAACTCAGTCCCGCGCATCGTGAAAGCTATTCCCATAGGCTGTTCTTCAATTTCAAACGCCTCATACGTTGCATGGCCACCAGTGCCCACAGTTTTTACCGGACACGCTGCACGCTTCATCAAACTTTCGCTGAATTCCGTATCGGCATTTAAAAACGCATGCCCATCCGCAGGAAGCGATGCAAAAAGTTCTCCCTTTGCCTGCACAAGATCCTCCTGCGATCCAAACAATCCCAGATGTTGTTTACCGACGAACGTGATTATTCCGATGTGCGGCCGGACGATGGAACAAAGTAGTTCGATTTCATTCCGTCTGTATGCTCCCATCTCCACGATAAAAATTTGATGCTCGCTTGAAAGCTTTTGAATTACAGTATTTGCAACACCCATTTCTGTATTTACATGGGCAGGAGTTACGAGGAGTTTTCTATCACTCAGGATATGCGCCAATAGTTCTTTCGTCGTTGTCTTCCCCACGCTCCCGGTGATACCGATCACTGCTATGTTTTTGCATCTCGAACGGATTGCTTGTGCCCTCTTTATAATCAATGATTTAAGCGTGCGATCAAGTGGAAGGAATACGCTCCATGAAAAAAGAACAAAGAGAAATGCAGATAGCGGCAATACTGTCGTCAGTACCAAAGCTGCAATATGCTCCTCGAACATGCAAAGCACCCATCCCACAATTGAGATCATCACAAGTGACGTTGCGGATATCAAAATTGCTTTTGCAGTCCACACGGGCCTCGCCTGTCTACCCACCACAAATCTGAACAATGTGAACCACGCAAGCAGAGTCCATGCAATCCAGAGAGCAGAAACATCCCATGGAGCTCTTGCTCCGAAAACTCTTAAAATGACGAATGCAAGAATACCTACAGCGACTACTGATGGTCGAACGATTCCAAAAAGCTGCCGGAACCTTCCTTCCCTTCTCAAATGTTCACGCAACCTGTCCCATCTCCATTCTTTCACCTGAAAGAGACGGGAGAATGTTAGTAGAGGTGAGAGGGCTGCAAGGAGGACGATGAGGCAAAAAACATATTGCATGTCCGGCATATTCTATCATCTTATAGCCTTTTCATGCCCTCCGGACTTTTAAGATAATTCTCTTCACTTGAAATTGCTTTGCCGGTTCGCTTTTCCAGCTTTTTTCTTGCTCCTCCGGCAATTTCTCCGCCTTCCTTTGCATCAGACCTAAGCTTTGGCATCCCCTCCGAATCTTCTGTCCGTGTGATCTCCGTCGTTGCACGTTCACCAAGCATGCAAAAAATCAGCTCAAGATCGTTCATATGATCCCTCAAATTCTCACGACTAAGATTTTTAAACTCCTTATATTCATTCGGCGTCATCCCGAATGTTGCCTTGGAAATTTCAGAAGTAAGAATTTTGTAATCCACATGATCTTTTGCTCCACGTTTTTGCCACTCATCCGTCAGCTCCTCTCGAATGGCGATCCCGCGCATGCGTTTTTCTATCCAGTCATCAGAATATCCTTTGGCTTTGTATAGCACTCGAGTTCTCTTGGTCGCAAGTTCCGGATCTTCTATCTCCTGCACACGCTCATATCCAACCCGGGCAAGCCATCGCTTAAATGGCTCGGCTTTTGGTGACGGGATGGACTGGATTATACGGAAAAGATTTTCTGTATTCGCACAATCTGTCTCATACATTTTGCCATCAGAGGCCTCGAGTTTCAGTTGTCGACAAATTGTCGACAACTCAATGCCATCATCAGATTTGACACGAATCTTCATCTTATACCAATAATCCCGTGGATTGGCACTGTCCGTAAGAATGGCAATGACATCAACAACGGAAAACCACCATTCATTACTATGGATAGTTTTGCGAACCTTTTTGCCCTGAAATAGCGAGATTTTAGTAGTCATTATTACATGGGTAAACAAATTGAGACTGGACGATCGTACACCATCATAATCCTAAATTCAAGCTTTTTCTAATCACATCCGCAATCTCTTCTGCCCGATCCCCATGCACCCTATGCCTCACATTTTTGTATGTATGAAGCCTAGACTGAACAATTTTTTTATTCATAAGAACCCCATCAGAAAGCGGCGTCATACAGTCATCCGTGCCCCAAAATAGATCTGTGGGCACTTTTATATCATCAAGATAGGGTTCCAAGTCCTCATTTATCACTTTTATCATTGTCTCCTTCATAAGAGGTGAAGCCTGTTCATAATCATGAGCTCGTAGGACTTTGTATAGAATTTTTTTAGTTGCTCCTTCACATATCTTGAGTCCCGGAATTTTCAAAACTGACTTCCCTACTTTAGAGATCAAGTGCCCCACTTCCCTCTTCAAATATCTTTTTTGGCGAAGACCTGCGGCAGCACAGAGATAAAGGTGGGAAATCGACGGATATCCTCTCGCTGCAAGCTTGATTGCAATCCTCCCACCAAATGAATGGGCCAATAATGACACATTTTCCGGATCCCGGATTCCGTCCTGAGCTTGTCGAAGGGCCGGGTTCCGGATCCCGGATTCCACAAAATCCACATAATCATCAACTGACCAAGAGCCGGGTGGCTCATCACTCTCTCCAAACCCGGGAAGATCCGGAGCAATCACTCGGACTGGATCATCCCTCAAAGCATGACGAAGCTCATCAAACGATTCATGAGAAGCGCCCCATCCGTGCAGGCACAACAAGTCCTGACCCTGGCCTGTGATTGTGACCACAGTTGAAATTCCATTGATGTTGACTCGCTTTTTTTCCACGAGTACATGATACAGGTACTTTCAAATAAGAATTTATTGAAACAAAGCGCCTAATTCCTTGACTATCCCGAAGAAAGGAGCAACCTATGCGAAATGCCAACACTTGGTGAATTCATTGGTAAGAATATTCGCCACGAGCCATCTCGTAGTTATGTCAGAGATTACTTCAAATGCGTAAAAAACGGCAAACCGAATTTGGATGATGAAGTTACACGTGATCTACTCGAACAAGTCGAAGCTATACTCACCAAACATTTCATTGATGCAAACGAGGCAATTGCTAAACTTTGCCCCGAGGTAGGAGTCATTCGCAATAATGTCATTGCTTTGAGGGATAGAATCCAATCAGAACTACAATCTTAAAGCAAACTCGGTCATACTATCGTTCGTGAAATACCTCCTCGCATCACTTCTATTCATACCAACCACGGTTCTCGCTGTCCAAATTCCTGAGGATGCATTGTTTCAACTTAGGGCAGAAGCTCTCCAGCGCATCAATGAGGGCAGAAAGATGGACGGGCTGGATGAACTTAATTACAGCAAAGATATCGAGCGCGTGGCGCAGGGGCACGCAGATGATACGGCTGAGAACTTTGAACCGGCTGATCTGGAAAGCCGCGAAGCCTCGTACCTTGCACATACGAGTTCGGATGGAAGAAATCTGGAAGCAAGATACAACGATGCAGAGGTTCCGACTGGCTGGGGTTTTGCGGAAAATACGGGGTACTGGACGCGTGAACCCTTTTCGAACGAACCAACGGATTATGAATTTCTGGAGGCTGCAAAATACGGACTTAGGTTGATACACGAGGGAATGATGGCGGAAGTTCCGCCGAATGATTCACACAGGAAAAGTATTTTGGGCCCTTACACGCATGTGGGGATCGGTCTCTCGCTTTTTGATGAACCGGAGGCGTTTTCGAATGCAATATTTTTCGTTTCTGATTTTAGCCGTTACACATCGGAAGGAGATGAAAAAGCTCTGCGCGAGAGCTGGCAAACTGCACCATCTTCACGATCAATTTTTTCCGCTGAGTTGATCCCGACTCATGGCGGACCATTTATTGATGTTCGTCCATCTGATCCGAATGTGGATGCAATCACAGCACTCAAAAATAAGAGCATCATTCAGGGATACGACAATGGGACTTTTAAACCGGAGGTGGAAGTTAGCCGTGCAGAAATTTTGAAGATGTTACTCGGCGCGGTTGAGGTCTCCCCCATCGGCCGGGAATTCAATCAATGTTTTTCTGACGTTTTCAACCAGTGGTACGCACCGTATGTTTGCCTTTCCAAAAGAAATGGATGGGTGACGGGATATCCGGATGGAAGTTTTAAACCCGCAGAAATCGTCACACGCGCGGAAGGAGTAACACTTGCAGTCAGAATTATTGATCCACATGTAGTGAACGCACCCCCTCAGCCATTCGGTGATGTAAGTGAGGGAGCATGGTTCGAGGAACCTGTACAGAAGATGAACGCCTTGAACCTGCTACCATTTGAGGGACGGGCGATGCATCCAAATCGTGGTATGCAACGCAGGGAAGTTGCAGAGATGCTACATAGATCAATATTGGTTCGTGAAGATGAGAGGATAGGCGCTGAGGACTTTGCGCCTGGCGTGGAGAGGAAGCTCAAATAGAGAAAGTACCAAGCACCAAATTCCACCTCGCTCCGCCGTAGCGGTATCGCCAGCTCACAGCAAGAATACTAACAACACGCTGGCGATCCGGCTACGCGCCTGCGCGCCGAAGCCGCTACGGCGGCGCAGGCGCGAAGGCGAGAAAGAATCTCAAATTCCAAATCTCAAACGGTTTTGTAATTTGAGATTTGAATTTCTTTTGGTGCTTGGAATTTGGTGCTTTCACCCACCGAACTGTACAATCACTACATCATGAGGAAACTAATCCTCTTAATAATCCTCGGCATATTCCTACTCCCACAATCCACCCTCGCCTACCGCGTCCCCGAACGCGATTACTGGCGCGCGTATGCTCTTAAACTCATAAACACAAGCCGAGAGGCAAACAACCTTCCACTGCTCGGACTTGATGAACGTTTGAACGAAGTGGCTAAACTTCATGCGCAGGATACCGTGCTTAATTTCAATGACGATACATTGCAATCGAGACGAGAATCATACTTGGCACATGTAAGCTCAGATAAACGTGAACTCGCAGACCGTTTGAGAGATCACGGATTACTTGACGACATAAAAGCTGCTGCCGAAAATGTCGGTTTTCGGCTTCGCGGACCGATTGAAAATATCCATGAGCTCACAAAGGAGGCACTAGACCTTATGCATGACGGGATGATGGCAGAAGTACCGCCCGATGACGGCCATCGCAGAACAATCCTAGGAGATTACACTCACGTTGGCATCGGTATTGAATTCCACAAAGATTTGAGCAATGAAATCAACACCCTGTTCATCGTTGCAGACTATGCAAAATTTCCACACGGAACGATTGTAAGAATTCCGGAAGTCGGCTCTCCTCCCGCTCCACTTTTGGTATCAGATCTTAATGAGGAGGAAGAAGAGGAACCTGCCACAGTTACACGAAGAAGAACTAGAGTGCGTACAAGCATAGATGCCCGAAAACGTCGTTTCAGCAATACCCCTGATGAATCTCAAAAAATCCGAATCGCCACTCCGCAGACTGGTAGCTCGTGGCTGGAGCGAAACAGGAGCAGGATTGAGGCGAGGCGGTCGGAGAGGCTCCAGAGGCTTTTGAAGAGGGTTGAGGAGCGCAGGAGAAAGCGGCTTGAGAGACTGCTGGACAAGTCAACCCGTCGCTAGTAGAATGTAGCCGAGCAATAAGACCACTTTATCCTGTCCCCCGTGCTCCGCTCCATCTGGTGCGCATGAGCGGGGGCGCAAGAAGGGTAGAGGGCTTGCTCGTGTCTAGAAACTCGTGTCTAGAAAAATTCCTCATCCAACCTTACGCGCGAAGAAAAACATTCGAACCATCCTGTTTTACCTCGTTCGTGTTTCTGGAAAATACCCCAAGAAAATAGATCCACTGCCTGAAGTCCGAGTTGTTTCTTTGAATCCTCATGCTTGATATCGAGAGACACATGAGGACGAATGCGACCTTGAAGATGCTGTACAACGTACTGATTGAATTCTTCAATTTCTGCCTTACCTTTGGAACGATCCACATATAAATAGACACCACGATCTACATTCTCAAATCTAATTTTATCAAGCACATGTCTTGCAAGAAAGTTATGCACATGCTCCTTGTTACGCGATAGTTTCTCAAAGGCCTTCCGCTTATTCATTGTTAGAGCAAATATTGCATATGGAACCTGCGCCTCATCCAGCTGCCGCAGGAAGTATCTTTTCACTGACAATATCGTGTGAGTGCCCTTAAGCTCTTGCACCCACCTTCGGCGTTTTTTTCTTGGATTCAGCTTGCGGGCAATGGTTTTGCGCACAGCTTTGATTAGTGCACGATTGCCTTCTCTGCCATGAACCGCAAGGATTGTAATAGTAAAAAACTTAGACGGTTTCTTGTTCACAAAATCAAATCCAAGGTCGCCGCTTTCATCTAAGTACAAAAACCACATGACTCACATCATAGCTGTTTTATTCTTGTTTTTATGAAAATATAGCTACCAAAAGTGTTGCCGTAGCGACAGTGAATGTGAGTATCTGCACAGAAAACATTACCCAAAAAGCCCACCCTTTGCGGGTATTCTTAGCAATCTCACCAGTGTGAGAGTCCGGTGTATGAACATTGTCTATTCCCATGATATCTGGTGGGCAATACTGGATTCGAACCAGTGACCTCCTCGATGTCAACGAGACGCTCTAACCAACTGAGCTAATTGCCCACTGTACGCCATAATATCACATAAGCCCCTTGGAATTTGGAATTTGAGATTCTTTTGGAATTTGGTGCTTGGAATTTCATTTTTCTGCTACTCTACGTAAGAAGTGTTGTTAATCCTCCACGCCATCATCGGCATAACCCTCGCCTTCTCCATAATGCTCCAGCAGCGAGCCTCCGGCCTTTCTGCAACATTCGGAGGAACGGGTGCAACATACGTACAGCGCAGAGGCGCAGAGGCATTGCTTTTTAAAGTATCGGTGTGGCTTGGGGTGGTGTTTTTTGGGTTAGGGGCGGTGCAGATGTTTTTGTAACACAAGAATACTTACAAGGAAACCCCACCAAGTTGCCGGCTTTAAAACCGACGGTGGGGAAATCCAAGGTTATTGCACTCACATCAATCTGTTAATCACATCTGTTCAATAGCTCTTCTATCACATCTCGAGCCCTCTCTAGACCCGCTCTTAAGCCTGCAGTTTTGGGCAATGTCTCATAAAAAACGTGGATTCTGGCTTCAGCTTCATCAATTTTTGGATCTTCCGCCTCTCCTGCCGCCCGTTTCACCCGATAAAGAAAAGTGCCAAGTGCTGCACACTTATCCGAAAATGTTGAAAGATCCGCATTCCCAGCTAGCAATTTTCTTTCCTCTTCATTTCTCTTTGTAGCAAACGCATATGCCAGAGTTTCGGCAAGAGATCCCTCAAGCGGTAGGCTATTATACTCTACCCCCTCCAAATATTTTGCACCAAGTTCATTGAGTGCCGCTATTAACCCTTGAGCCTCTGGTAAATATTTATCCAGTAATTCCTGTTCTTCTGTGGAACGAACAGTTTCAGCCATGATGACAATGTGGTTAAGAGATAAAGGAACATACCCTACATCTTGTTGTCACACTCGAGCAACCAGATTCTCCACCAATACTGGACAATGAATACTTAGGCAATTTTCCCCATACTACGCTAAAATCCATCATGCATGTTTAAGCATCTACGCCGCACTTTCTGTGCTTTAAAGACTTGGGAAAAATCCCTGATCCTCTCACTTGCCGTACTTTTGATTATCAGCACAAGCGTTCTGCTCAGGCAGTTTTATATGGCGAACACGGAATCTATCCCTGTCCGCGGTGGGACTTATATTGAGGGCTCAGTCGGAACTATCCGCATGCTTAACCCGTGGTTTACTGTGACAAATGATGTTAATAGGGATATCACGTCTTTGATATTTTCCGGACTTCAAAGATATAACCCGTTTACGGGGAAAGTTGAGGATGATCTTGCGGAACTGAAGGTGACGGGAAATCAGCGCTATTACACACTCACTCTCCGGGAAAATCTTTTCTGGCATGATTCGACTGAAGAGAATCCGCATCCTGTGACGTCTGATGACGTTGTCTTCACATTCACAACAATCCAGCAGCAAGGGTTTCCGAATCACATTTTGCAGACAAACTTCCGTGGGATTGATATTGAGAAGATTGATGACCGCACCGTGCAATTTAGATTAGAAAAACCGTATCACTTCTTCCGCAGTAATCTTACTTTGGGAATTTTGCCCAAGGCGCACTTTGAAAATATTCCAGCCGAGAGATTATTGGAAGTTTACGGATTCAATTTGAATCCCATTGGATGCGGACCTTTCAAATTTAAAAGCGTGGTGGAAACTCCGCTTTCTACGGAAGTAACTCTGGAAAGTTTTGAGCAGTACCGGGGTGCAAAGCCATATCTCGAGCGCGTGATTTTCCGAGCTTTCCCGGATTACCCGTCACTTCTTTCTGACCTTAAAAATCTTGATGGCGTGAGGCATGTTCCACGCAGTCGTGACGGAAAAGCAATCATCCCAAAGCGCTACAACACTTTCCAGTACACGCTGCCGCAATACGTGGCACTGTTTTTGAATATGGATAAAAAAACACTGGATGACCCTAAATTGCGACTCGCTCTACAGCTTGCAACAGACAAGCAGGAAATTATCGAAGAGATTAATGAGGATGTGATTGTGGATACTCCCCTACTGGAATTTGCACAGGAGGACTGGCATTACCAATTCACTCCCGATGCGGCGCAGGGTGCGCTTTATGACTCCGATTGGCATCTCCCGGAGAAAGTGCGGCTGCAATCACTTTTGGAGGATCGTGAAAGGAATGATGTTGGTACACTCAAGCCGGAACAATCAATCGTCCTTTTGGAAACCGGAGCGATGTTAACTCTGACCGGAAGTTTTGTGAAAGATACAAAAAGACCTCTTTACGTAAACAGCGTTGAGACATCTCATCATTCCGGCTCAACAGAAACAGGAAGCTGGATTGTTCAACTTCCAACTGATGGTTCCAGCGGCAGTATTGTGATCGGTCGAAATGCGATCAGGCTGACCGAAACAGGAGGAACAATTCTTGATACTTTCATCATCACCAGAACGACTGACCGTGATGAGTTTACGCAACTAAAAGAGGAGCAGAAAATTGTAGATCTGTTTCTGGAGCGTACAGAAACCGGCGTGACCGTTTCGCATCTTAAACTCGATGCAGGAATTTTGAGGCTAAAAAATGAGGAGGACTTGCACGGCATTCGGCTTGATGACGAAGGCAATCCATTGACGCTGACACTACTCACAAGTCCACTACCCGTTACATATCCAAAGGTTGCTGCAGTCGTCGCGGATCAGTGGAGGAAAATAGGAGTGAATGTAGATGTTGTTGTACCAAAGGATAAGACTGCCTTCGAAGAGCGCGTGATCCAGCGCGACTTTGACGTTCTGCTATTCGGACAACCTCTGCTTGATAATCTGGATAGCTACCCGTATTGGCACAGCTCGCAGGCACAGGTTTTTGGAGAAGTGGAAGAAAACGGAGCTCGCGGATCCAGGCTGGATGCAAACAACCTATCGCAGTTCACACACTTTAAAGCTGATGCACTACTAGAGCAGATTAGGGAAACTTCCAACGAAGATCTTAGAAAGCAAACCATGAAAAAGCTTCGCGATGTTTTCCGGGAAGAAGTTCCGGCAATTGTCCTCTACTCACCAACCTATGTCTTTGCCGTTGGTGAGAAAATCCTGGGAATTGATCTTGGCAAACCGTCACTCCACTCGGATAGATTCCTGAGTTTGCATCGCTGGTTCATAAAACAGGGCCGCACATTCCGCCCCGGCAAGAACTGGTTCGGCTTCTTCCCGTGGCTTTTTACGTTCAGTAAGTAAGTCTGTAGCTACAGTAAAGGTATGCTCTTCTCGAGCGGAGCTGTGCTCGTCTCTCGACTCGTTCGCCCTACGCTACGCTACGGGCTCTCTCGTTCGAGAAGAGCACAGCGGAGTCGAGAGACATCACTACTTGAGCAAAACTTGTATTCAAACCACCCTCAACTTCTCCTCAAATAAGCCCATAAATGCAATATCTTCCATCAAAACCCCATTGGAAAGTTAAATTGACTCCGGGGCCCCCGATCCATAGACTGTTCCGGCCTTCCAAAAGACCCATGGAAATATTGCTACTCGAAGACATCCCCGGCGTAGGCAAAAGAAACGATATCATAGTCGTAAAGAGCGGTTTTGCCCTCAACAATCTCCTGCCAAGACGCAGAGGTCTTGTTGCAACACCTGCAGTTCGAAAGCGCTACGCGGATCAAATCAAGAGGCGTGCAGAAGAGAAGCACAACGAATCAGAATTGCAGAAATCAGCAGCCGGAGTTCTTGCCGATGCAGTTTTGACTTTCACCCGCAAGGCCACAAAGAACAACAAGCTCTATGCCGCAGTTACCGCAAAGGATATTGCAGAAGCATTGAGTGAGCAGGTTAGTGTAGAGGTTCCGGAGGCGGATGTTATTGTTGCAGAAGAAATTAAGAGTGTGGGTTCGCATGTTGCACAGGTTAAGCTCGGTGAAGAGGGGTTGTGTGAGGTGAGGTTGGAGGTGAGTGCGGAGGAATAGTTTTAATTACTATTAGAATGGCTGAAGATTTTGAAGTAGCACAGGCGGTGAAAGTACCCACAGAGAGTGGTTTAGATGCTGATGAAGCGAGTGCCAGGGCAAAAGAAAAACTTATGATGGGCGAAGGCTATCATAAAACCCATCTCGTTGCAGCAGTTGATGATCTGATACGCCTACTTAGTTATGAGGGGAGAGAGCTAATTGCAAACGATGAAGAAGAAATTAGGATATCCACACTGAAACGAATGCTCGACTCAATCGGTTCCGCCTTAAAGAAGTATCAAGTATTGGAATGCAGAAAGGCAGCAGAGGTTAGAAAAACAAGCTGGTTTGGGTTTAGATTTAGAAATAAAAAGGAAGAAGAATTAGAGGAAGCCGAATTTGAAAAGATCGAAGCTGAGCTTGAACGTCGGGAACGAATATTAGCTATTGCAAATAACATTGAAATGCGAGTTCAAAATACCTTGTTAAAGCAGCTGGTCGGACTAGTTGGACAAAAAGAAGAACCCTACGAAAACTAGACTTAAGCAACTTTATGGTTCTACATCTTCAAGTTTGATGCTTGGAGGATTTCTATCAGGGTATCCACCTTCGAGTGTTTCCTTAATTCTGTCCCAGTTTGAAATAACAAGAGCCGAAACAACTACAACAGCCATAAGCCCCATTCCAATGATGACTGGTTTTTTCCAGGATTCTGGATCTTGTTCTGGGCAATCACGAACGCGATCCTTTTTATCATCCAAATCTCTAGGCATATGAGAAGGTATACGCGACATAACAGCTTAATAATTGCACTACACCAAGGCCTTGGCGAGAAATAAGCCGAGATTCTTTAACATGTAAATATTTGTATAAAACCCACTTTTTGACTAATCTCTACCTCGTGGGTCAGTAGCTCAGTCGGTAGAGCAGTTGGCTCTTAACCAATTGGTCGTGGGTTCGAGTCCCACCTGACCCACCAGCTTGACAAGAGATGCAGTATTGTAGTATAAAGTTAATATGAGTAATTTAGGCCCACAAACAGAGAAAAGTAGTATAGTCCAAGGTCCAAAATGGCCCCTTGGAGAAAAAATAAGACGAGAACTTCTTGGGCGTTGCCATCAATCAGAAGTACTACTAGTAATTGATGAGCTCATCGAACATGTACGGACGATGGGCATTGCATCACGTTTTAGACAGGATTGTTACACAAGACAAATGATCGCAACGGACGAATCCAACCCACCGATGGAATTAATCGATGTCAAATATGGAAAAGGTAAAAAGTTGAGCGAAAAAGGGCACAAAAGAACTATCCTGTTGATTGAACTACAAAGAATAAAGAGTGAATTCATTGCTTTATTTGAAAATCTTGCATTATTACGAGAGGAAATTGAAGCAACAAACATGGAATCAGATGGAAGTCATGTACCGAAACCCTCTGCAGAAGAGCGGAAAAAACAAGATACTTTTAGCAGATAAAATTTCTACTTCAAATACGCACAATTATTCGAATCAACATACAGTATAATGCGATCTTGTTATGCCCACCCGCCGCCACCTAAAAAACAGGAAACGCGGATTCACTCTTATCGAGCTCCTGCTCTCGATCGGCATCATTGCAATCCTTGCTGGCATTGTGATCGTAGCAATAAACCCAAGCCGACAGTTCGCGCAGACTCGCAATGCAATGCGGAGAAGCGATACAAAACAGATACTTGCCGCCATCCAGCAATACAAAGTTGAGAATGAGGGAGATCTTCCGTCTACAATCGATTCATCCTTACGCATGATTGGAACAGATGCCACAGGATGCAATACTCTGTGCTCCGGAAGTGTCGGTGATCCGGTTAGTTTCTCGATACGCGTATCCGATAGCAATGATGATGCAGAAGAATTTAAGTCAGACGGCGAAATGTATGTGGATAGCACTGACCTTGAACTAGTTGAAGAAAGCGAAGACCAGCTTGTTGGCATGCGGTTCAGAAACGTCATAATGCCTCCAGGAAGCACGATTACCAGTGCCACTATCGAATTCACGACGGATGAAGGTAACACTGGTCCTACAAATCTCATATTCTATGGCGAGGATATCGATGATTCTCCTACATTTGTAGAAGTTAACGATTACAACATTTCCAGTCGAACACGCACAACTGCAAGCGTTGCATGGGATAACGTTCCGGAGTGGAATACGGAGAATGAAACACACAAGACGCCGGATCTTTCCGCAATCGTTCAGGAGATTATTGATCGACCGGCATGGTTTAGTGGAAATAATATTGTGTTTATAGTTGATGGGGACGGCGAGCGCTGCGCAGAATCGTATGACGGAACTCCTTCGGAAGCACCTCTGTTGGAGATTACGTATCAGCAGATTGACGGAGAAATGACACTTTCAAGCTGCATTGACCTGAGCGCTTCCCTCGTCACCACTCATCTTCAATCAATGCCAGAGGATCCAAGCACGGGAACTAGCGGAAACACAAACTATGCAGTAAAGGAACTTGAAGATGGAAGACTGCGTGTTCGCTCATGCGGAGCAGAGCTGGATGAAGAGATAGTTTTGGATCAGTAATTGGCAGTATAATGTGCACATCTTTTCACCTGATTAATCATGTCTGATACTGCCCAAATCTTCCGCGATATCCGCGATAAAAAAACTCCCGCAGAAATCCTCTACGAGGATGACGATGTGATGGCATTTCCGGATAAGTTCCCAAAAGCCAAAACTCACATCTTGCTCATACCAAAAAAGGAAGTTGCATCCATTCTTACACTTGATGAGGAGACGAGGGATATTCCGGGGATGCTGATTTTAAAAGCTAAGAAGTATGCGGAGGATAATGGAATAGCAGGGTACAAATTGACTTTTCACTGTGGGAGGGGAGGAGGACAAATTGTTGATTACTTACATCTTCACTTGCTGTCAGATGCATAATGGTTGTCAGAGAAAATTTTCAATTTCCAATTTACAATTTTCAAATAATTTTCAATTTTCAAGTATCAATGAACCAAGTCTTTTGAAAAATTGAAAATTGGTATTTGAAAATTGTTTGATAATTGATCCTTGATAATTGAAAATTTTCTCCGACTAACTAACGTACCCTGCTTTTTCCGCTTCCTCCGAAGATACGAATTCCACCTTATTCTCCTTCTTAATCTTCTTACCCCCCGCAGAATCCGCCGGGTAATACTTCTTCCCTGTTTTTGAAGCCACAAACTTCACCTCCAACTTCTTAGAAGCTTTTTTCTTGCTCTCTTTTTTGGGCTCCTCGGACTCTTCGGAATCGTCGGACTCCTTCTTCACTTTAACAGATTCTTCCACAACCCCCTCCTCTTCTTCTCTTTCCCGACGTATCTCCTCCAGCATCTCCTTCGTAATCGGCTGCAAAGCCTTAATGGAAAGACCAATACGCCTCTCGTCCGGCTCAATGTTTATAACCTGAACATCAATCTTTTGCCCAACATTTAAGACGTCCGCAGGATCGCCGACTTTGTGATGTGCAAGTTCGGAGAGATGAACTAGCCCATTCACTTCCGGCTCCAATTTTACGAACGCGCCGTAATCGGTGAGCTTCATGATTGTTCCCCTTGCCTTTTTGCCAACAGGGTACTTCTCCGCAATCTCCTCCCACGGATCCTGCTGCAATTGTTTGATGCTTAGCGAAAGCTTTTCTCCCTCAAGTCCTATTACTCTTACTTTAACTTTGTCACCAACTTTCGCAAACTCTGATGGATTCTTAACGTGGCCCCATGCGATTTCCGAGATGTGAACAAGCCCCTCAAGACCATCGAATGTAACAAAGATTCCAAAGTTGACAATTCCGCTAACTCTTCCATCCTTTATATCCCCAACTCTCAGGCTTTCCAAAATCTTTGCACGCTGCTCAGACATTGCCTCGCGCTCGGAAACAACAATCTTCCCCGCATCCTCATCAACCGTGATAATTTTTACAGTGAAAGTGTGGCCGATAAATTTCCCGAGCCGCGTGATTATCTCGTTCGGGTCCGCATTGGAAACGCGCGGGTAGTTGATTGGTGCAAGTTGTGAAACCGGAAGGAACGTGCGGATCCCGTCAATGTTCGCAAGCAACCCACCCTTGTTTGCTTCCTGCGGTACAAACGGCATCGTCTCATCCCTGGAAATCAAATCATGAATTCTCTCCCATGCTTTCTGCTGCGAAACGCGACGTAAACTCATTACAACCATCCCATCATCATTCTCCTCCTCCAGCACCATAGCAGTAACCGGCGAACCTAATTTGAGTGTCTGGAAAGTGCTGAATGAGTCACGAAGCTCACGGCCGGAGATGATCCCCGTAGCCGTTCCTTCAATATCAATTATCAGTTTGTTCTTTCCCTTAAATACGACTACCCCTTCCACAACCTCTCCCGGGAGAAGAGATTTAACCGGAGTAGCCTGTTTAAGAAGCTCCTGCATCGCAGGATTATCACGATAAATCTTTGTTGCTTGGGACATGATGAGATTAGGCAGCAAGGGGAGAAATAAAACCTCCCCCCGCCTTACTGCAACGCGGAGAGGAGCAGGAACAGCCTAATGGGCAAAAAGCGGTAAATCAAGTTCCAGAGCAGGAAAATGCTGCCAAACGTGGCACGACAGTCCTCTGGCGTGCCGCGTGGAAGAATGATGAATCTAAGCCTGTTTGCAGAGATGTTTTGGGCGCTGGACGTGCGCCGGCTGCCATCCTCTCCGAATGCACGTCACGCCCGCCCGTACGAACGCACGTTCGGGCGGGGAGTGACGTGCCACTTAAAGCACATACTCCTTCAACCCCATCTCACTCAAGCCCGGCAACTTCTGCTCCTGTGAAGTTTTGGGATTGTAGACCTGATAGAAAAGCTCGATGAGCTCGGCGGTCGTAAATCTTTCTGCAGGGCAACCGATGTTTGAGAGTCCTGCTTTGACGAGGTTTACGCGGTCTTTGAGCTGCTGAGACATATCCGTGAACCTTCTCTTTCGGGTCAAAGCCTTGTCACGTGAATCACCTGGCGAGAGCCAGCCCAAGAACTTTTGCATGAACGTAACTTTTTTAAGGCCCGGAGGATCAACGGGGATCACGATGTAGAAACGCTTTTGCATGATCTCGGAAACATCCACAAGCCGCTCGATAAACTGTGCATAATCCAAAGTTTGTTCTCGGAGTAACGGATTCTTCTGGTTCTCTGCGCGTTCCGTGATGTCATGCACATACCCATCCACATTTAATTTTGTCGAACGGATTACGACCTGAACTGGAAATGTGATCGTGTTCAAAAACTGTTGGTAGCTCCCGATGATTGCCTGCTGCTCATCTTCACTTTTCAGGCTGAAGTTCATGCTAGAAACTGCAAGCACAGCGCGCATTCCGCCATCTTTTAGGATGACTGCATCCTGCTTTATCTCTGCAATAGGCAGAAACTTTTGTACAGCTGTAGCTTCAGTCTTCTTGCGTTTTCGCACCGAGCTTTTGCCTTTGTTGGATGTATTTTTCGGCATTTTATTTGGGGTGTGCATGACCTGAACTTTTAATTTCGTTCCAGATTTTTTGCAACCTATCTCCGTGCTCTTCAAGTGATGCCTCATCCGCATCCGTGATAGCTTCGGCCTCTGCAACCGTTCCTTCACCCACTGCCTTTGCTCCTTCGGTGACCTTCTCTATTTCCTCACCTTCGCGATCAAGCACAACACTCAACTCTTCCAATCTAAATTCTGATTTTCCTTCGGCTTCACCTGGCTTTTCTTCTTCCTCAGCCTTTTTCTTCTTTTTACGTGACGTAGTCGTCTTCGGAATGACGTCTAATCCCCTCCTTGGCTGCCAAACACGCTTCCTCGGCTTCACCACCAGTTCAAATACAAGAAACGCGTACCTGATAAGTGAAATGTCATTAATTTTGACCAGTGCGATTGCGGCGCAAAGTGCAAGCGGGATCCAGATGAAAGCATGTGCGAATATTGGAACGGACCCGTACGTCTTGCTTATCCCCGCAAAAAGCACATAGCTTACCCCGCCGCCCGCCGCGATTATGATTATCTGCTTGAGCGACAGCGGCCCAATCAGCTTATCTTCCACGCGCACGTTTTGGGGAATTTTGACGTAGTCCATATAAATACAAGAATCTGATGATTATACCACAAATATGCCTAAAACTGAACGCATGAGGGCTAAAGCCCGGATTGTAGACGGCGTTAACCCCGCGCTTAAGCGCGGGGTTAACGCCCGAAAACACGGGGCTTTAGCCCTCCATTTAACTTAAACAAGCCATCCACAAAATTACTTGGTTTAATTGACATCATGTGAATCTATCCCATAATAAGCATATGAGCGAACAACCACCCGCAAAAGTGCTTTTAGTTGAAGATAGTTCACCCCAACGCAAAGTAGCGAGAACTATATTGGAAGAGCTTGGACTTGATCATGAAATCGAGTACGACGGAAGAGGTGGACTGGATGCCTTGCTTGCCGATGAAGATATAACGCACCTTATAACAGATAATAATATGCCAATAATGGATGGGTCAGTGCTTTTGAAATCCTTATGCCGTCAACATCCCGAAAGATTGAAGAAGCTCATCCATATCATATTCAAAAGTCAGACATTTTTTGATGGTCAGTCTCTTAACGAAGAGATTAATAGAATCCGCGATGAAATTAGAAGGCAAGGAGTAAGCATTACTCTGATTGATGATTACGGCAACGAAAGGGATAGCATCATAGAAATATTACAGAGTTCCTGAATATCAAAATCACTCCACATACACCTTCCTCGCCTTCGCCCCATCAACAGGCCCAACAACACCTTTTTCCTCCAAAATATCCAAAATCCTCGCCGCTCTCGCGTAGCCGACTTTTAAGTGCCGCTGAAGCATTGAGGCTGAAGCTTTCCCCGTGCGTTTCACAAGCTCGATTGCCTCGAATGTGAGATCGTCCCCACCATCATCATCCGCATCCAAATCAATCCCATCATCATCGTCATCATCTCCCATGCCGGATCCGCCGGAAATTATAACCGGAGGCGCGGTTCCGTCATCACCCATTGCCGAACCATCATTGTCATCTCCACCCATTGCTGATGAGTCGCGGCCGGCTGTAGCGAATCCAGTTCCCCTATCGTGACCCATGTTGATCTGCGCTGTTATCTTCCCGCCGCCCGCAATTTTGACCTGGTTTATGACGCGCTCGACTTCTTTACTATTAACAAGAACTCCCTGTACTCGAACCGGCATCGGCGTGTGCGCCATTGTGTAAAGCATATCCCCCTTGCCAAGCAAGTCCTCTGATCCAATTTGATCAATGATCGTTCGCGAGTCAATCGAACTTACTGTGCGAAATGCAATACGTGACGGGATGTTTGCTTTGATGATTCCGGTTATAACATCCACTGACGGACGTTGAGTTGCGATGATCAGATGAATGCCGGTAGCACGGGCAATCTGCGCAATGCGCGTTACCATGAGCTCGGTATCTCGCCGGAATTGGCGCATCATGAGATCTGCAAGCTCATCCACAACAACCACAATTCGCGGGAGATGATTGTGGTCATCTGATTGCTTTTCGTTGTATTCCTGCAGATTACGTGCGCCCGCCTCGGAAAACTTTGCAAGGCGACGACCCATTTCCGCAACAGCCCATCGCAAAGCCTTCAAAGCTTTTTCGGACTCAGTGATGACAGGGGTTAAGAGATGCGGAATCCCACTATACAAAGATAGCTCAACACGCTTTGGATCTATTAGGATGAACTTAAGCTCATGCGGAGCATTTTGGTAAAGGAGAGAGAGCAGGAACGTGTTCATGCATACGGATTTTCCGGAACCCGTTGCACCCGCGATGAGTAAGTGAGGCATCTCTGCAAGGTCGTGGACTATGGCACGTCCGGAAACATCTCTGCCAAACGGGAGTGAAAGAGGTGATTCCGTTTGCCGGAATTCCGGACTTTCCAGAAGCTCACGCAGATGAACGGTGGTCCGCTTTGCATTCGGCATCTCTATCCCGACGAGCGATTTACCCGGGATGGGAGCTTCTATTCTGAGTGATGGTGCAGCAAGTGCGAGTGCAAGATCACTTTTTAGATTAGCAATGCGGCTCAGCTTGACTCCCTCTGCAGGCTCCAAAGCAAATTGTGTGACCGTTGGCCCGGGGTGCGCCTCGCGGACTTTTACCTCCACATCAAACTCTTTGAGCTTCTCTTCGATCATTCTTGCCTGCTTTTGCAGCATCTCATCACTCACCATCACTTTGCTCACACCGCTATCCAGGCAATCGAGCGAAGGGAACTCCCAATCATCAAAATGAGTATCTTCACCCATTTCTCCGGATTCATCCTCCTGTGCAATCCTCGCTTTCTCCTTCATCACAGTAGCTGATACTTTGTCGCGCTTTTTCTTTTTTGATGAACCGTTTGAATCAAACACAGGACGTACAATGTTCATATCTTCCTGCTTTTTGGTCTTTTTACACTTTCCCGATTCTTCCTCACCCTTTCGCATCCCCCTTTCTATTACATCAACTTCCTCATCTGCTGATACTCGTCTCTTTCCTTTTGGCACCTCTTCTTCTTCCTCTTCTGACTTTTTAAGGACTGATTTTGCAAACTGCAAAATTCCGGCAGGGCCCACTTCAAAAGTTATCAGCAACCCGACCATAAAGAGTGCAGAAAGAACTACATACGCAACCGGGATGCTGGAAAATGCGAGGAGCGGAAAACTCACCATGAATCCGATTGCACCGCCAAGCTCTGCACGGCGAATCCCGATCTCCTCAAATGGAGCCTGTATATGTATCAAACCGAGTGCGGCAACAAGACATAGTGTCAGACCGACCGCACTTCTGAACTCTAAGTATCCGTCATCTCTGAAAAGTAGAAACAGGCCGGATATTACGAGTACTATTGGGAGAAGAATGGAAGCACTCCCGAAGAAGAATGTGAGAACTGTATTCACCCCCTCACCCATCATCCCTGCTTTGCCGGAGATGACGAGGAACGCGATAACAGCCAACGTGAGCTGCACGAATCCGCTTATTTGCCTGCGGGTGCCATCGGAAAGAGAAAGCCTCTCAGCAGCCTGTTTACGGCGAGAAACCTTCCTTTTTGGCTTACGGCGGGGAGATCGGCGTTTTTTTGGCATCGGGAGGATTATTGCAGACTTTTGCACAGGATACGAGCACGTTTTTAGTTTCTAGTTTTTAGTTTCCCTGCCTTATCAAATATTTAGGCCAAAACCTGAAATTGCAGCCCCAACTAAAAACTAACAACTAAAAACTATCAAACTTGTCAAAACTCACCCACAACCACCTCTGACGTCCCCCAAACACTCATAATCCTCCTCCGACCCATTCAATCTGATCACAAAATCCTCCTCATACAAGGAGACTGTTGATTCGATCTGACCCTTGAGCCTTGGAGTGTCGCAAAATCCACCCAGCTCCGGTTCGCCTGCAAGACTGATAATGGTGGCCTTGTGCCCGCGCCCCTGAATATCTACTACTGCCAAATCTTTATCGCGTAATGGATTGTTGAGCCCGCGCGGCGGCTCAAAATCGGCAAGTGCAGATAAAACTGACTTAAGCCTTTTGGAAACTACAGGGATTTCGTACGGAACGAGGATATCATCACACCCTACCATCTCGTATTCCGAAAGATCGCCGAGATCCTCGTTCTCTTCACCTCCATACACCACAAGGAAAACAGGAGCTGTATCCCTCATAACACTTTCCTCTTCAACGACCTTCTTTTCCTCCCACTGCTCCAAAAGCGAAAGCGCCACAGCACTGAGTACTATGACGGAGATAAGCCAGATAAATGATCGAATACCTCGGTGCACCAAGACATTCTACTGCAGATGACAATCAAAAGTTTGAATAAAAATATTATTCAGATTATTTGTCTTATATAAGCCATTCATCTCATTTCCATCACCACATATAAAACATTGATAATGCCTTATTGCCTCCTCATGAATACAATCAAAGTCCTCATGCCAAGTTACATAGGACTCACAGGCTATATGGGCAGCGGCAAGGGCGAGCTCGTCAGACTTCTCAAAAATAGGGGCTACCGCGCAATCTCCCTTTCGGATGCTGTACGTGAAGAAGCAACGAAAAGAGGACTCGATCATTCACGGGAAAACCTCCAGCGAGTTGGCAATGAATTGAGAAGTGGTGGTGGTGCCGGAGTTCTTGGGTCCAAAATTTACGATGCGGTAAAAAAGGAAGCAGATGTGAACTGGGTGATTGATGGGATAAGAAATCCAGGTGAATATGAAGAGCTCAGTAAGTTGCCTGACTTCAAAATGGTTGGAGTAAATGCTGCCCCGAAAACGCTGATTGAAAGATTGAAGGATCGAAGCCGCGAGGGATCCTCAATGACTGAGGAAAATATTCAGGAACGACTCGCAAAAGAACGTGGGGAAGGCGAACCGCCAGAAGGACAGCAGGTTAAAAAATGTCTGGACGAGGCAGACTTTTTGATTCTGAATGAAGGCACGCTTGAGGATCTTGAAAAAAAATGTGAGCACTTTTTGAAGCTTTCGCGTGGGGAAGAACGCCCAAGTTTTGATGAGGTGTTTATGGAAATTGCATACACGTGGGCTAAGCGTGCGACGTGTCTCCGGAGGAAGGTTGGAGCAGTGATCGCAAAGGATAAGCAGCAGCTGACTGCAGGCTACAACGGTGCCCCACGTGGAGTCCCCCACTGCGCCGATGTTGGCGGCTGCATACGTGAAAAATTAAATATTCCATCCGGCCAAAGACATGAAATTTGCCGTGGGACACACGCGGAACAAAATGCAATCACACAGGCTGCCAAGTTTGGGATAAACATTGAGAGTTCCACTTTGTACTGTAACTGCTTCCCGTGCGTAATCTGCACCAAGATGATTCTGAATGCGGGAATTGCCACGGTTGTTTATGACAGTGATTATGATGATCCGCTTTCCAAAAAGATTCTTGAGGAACAGGAGGGATTGAAATTGGTGAGGTATGAGGGGAAGAGGATTAAGGTTTGAATATCAAGACTTTGGGTAGGAGAAACCTGAAGAGGCACATTTTTTGTGACGAATAAGCCAATTTGAAAAGATGGGGGTTTTCCTCTTGAAATGGAGGAGAAAAGCTGTAGCATCCCCGGGAATGTAATTTCCCCTCACATGCCCATGAATCAAGTTGAACAACAAAAACCTCGTTGTCGTCGCACGCAAGAAAGCCAGAATGGTGCAAATGACAATTCAGAAAGGGAAACTGCAGCAGTAGTGAAATATGTCAGAGAATACATGCAAAAAATTGAAGACAAAGCTCCACTTCCCTTATTCGAAAACATGTGTGCCTCATTTTTCTGGAGGCCAATAGAAAAATTACACCTTGCGGATGCTTTTGACGCAGAAGTTGCACGACACGATAACGGCAGGCATCCAGAATGCTTGATATCCGGCGAGCCCCGTGCACGGAGCGTGTGTGTTAGGCAGGCCTATAAGATGTGACGAATGGTGTGCCGGGGGAGTACGTAGAAACATGGATTGGGTAATAACATGAGGCCTTGTTTTTCTGGGTGTTCGACCGTACACTACCTTTACAACCAGTCAATGCAATCATCAGATTTTCTGCCCTACACTGCTCTGGCCGAAGAGGCATTTTCCAGTTTTCCCACTTTCCTATGACCGCTGATACGAACATTTTTGAGTCCATTCGCCACATCAACGAATATGATGCTGAGTATTGGCTAGCACGAGAATTGATGCCGTGCCTGGGATACGACACATGGCGCAGATTTGAAGAGTCTATCGAAAGGGCAATTGAATCATGTAAAAACTCCGGCAATTCCCCTGATTCGCACTTTTTGCCGGCGCCGGCAAAAAGTACCGGAGGGCGCCCGGGAATGGATTATTTGCTCTCCAGATACGCCTGTTACCTGATTGCCCAGAACGGTGATCCCCGCAAGGAAGAGATTGCTCTCGCTCAGAATTACTTTGTTATCCAGACGAGGAAACAGGAAAGAACTGAGAGTCTTCTGGAAGATCGTAAACGTGTTCTTCTGCGCGAAGAGATGAAAAAGCATAATAAAAATTTAGCGAAAGCTGCAGACAATGCCGGAGTAAAAAATTACGGGAAATTCCAGGATTACGGCTACATGGGATTGTATGGCGGCATGAAATCTAAGGAAATTCACAAAAGTAAAGGGTTGAGCAAGCCACAGAAAATCCTCGATCACATGGGCAGCGAAGAACTAGCCGCCAATCTCTTCCGTGCAACGCAGGCAGAGGCAAAACTGCGCCGGGAAGATGTTCGCGGAGAAAAGAAAGCAAACAAAACGCACTACAATGTTGGGAAGAAAGTACGTGGAACGATTGAGGAACTGGGAGGAACCATGCCCGAAGAACTACCTCCGGCTGATGGAGTAAACAAAGCAAAAACACGCTTGCAGCTTAACAGTACAAAGACTGGTGGGCCGGGAGGGATTCGAACCCCCGAAGTCAGAGACACCTGATTTACAGTCAGGCCCGTTTGACCGCTTCGGTACCGACCCGTGTGCTTATTATATCAAATTTTGGTTGCTCAGTTTGAATATCCTTCGCCCTTCACTC
This sequence comes from uncultured Candidatus Peribacteria bacterium, assembly GCA_964632395.1. GTDB lineage: Bacteria > Patescibacteriota > Gracilibacteria > Peribacterales > Peribacteraceae > CAZWES01. Next base: position 25,303 of record CAZWES010000013.1, read on the forward strand.
GCTACGCTCGTTTCGGGCTACGGACGGCAAGCCGCTTCGGTACCGACCCTTAGCTCTAGTATATCAAAACCCTTTCATGATGTATTCTCATTCCGCTATGAAACTCCTCCTACCCATCCTAATCCTCCTCTCCGCTTGCACCACAGCACTTCCGCCAGAAGAGACCACACCCATCTCTCCGGAAGAGCAAGAATTTTTGGATAGCGGCAGAGCGAAAGCGATTGAGGACGAAACAGATTTGTGGATGTTTTACGAGGATGAGGAAGCAGGATTCGAAATCAAGTATCCACATGACACAGCATTCGGTGATGCGGAAGAAGGCAAGACCCTGCTTTTAACTGTCAAGAGCGCTCCGATAGATACCCTAAACGACACGATGGGATACAACGCAGAGACTGCACTAAAAAATCGAGCAGCGCTTGAATCCGGAGAATACGGTGATTCCGTTGATTTTGCATTGGAGGAATCACAAAACGTTAGGAATGTTGGTGGTAAGAATGCACAGAATTTTTTGGTGCTCTCGCGTTTTGAAGTTTGTAACGTAACGTTCGAGCGCAAACTCTACTTCTTCAATAACGACCATCAAATCGTAATCACGCTTTTTGCTGATCCTGAAGCCATAATCAGCGCATCGCCTGAATTTTTTACAACTGATCCGGAGAACTGTGCAGAGGAAAAAATCTGGGATTTTGAAAAGGTGCCGTCTTTCTACCAAACTCTTGCAGATGGCAATGGACCCGAAGTAGTGCAGCACTGGTTTGATGTTTTTGATGAGATCGCAGATACCATCGAATTTGCAGATCAGGAAATTAGTGATGAATTAATTCAGGGTAAATGGATTTCTGTTGATGATGCAAATTACCTGATAGTTTTCTCGGACAACACAAAAACGGATTATTACGATGGGGAAATTACATCTGAAGGAACTTATACAATCAGTGGAGATAGCCTGCTTGTTGAAAGCGAAGGGGAGGCATTCAAATACTCGATACTCGAATTATCAGAGAATGAGCTTGAGCTGTTATATTTGCCACGAGGGAATATTCTTCAATTCACAAAAACTGAGTAATTTCATTTGATCTGCTGCAACGCTGACTCTGCCGCTCTGTTTCCCGGATCAATCTCAAGAATCTCCTCAAACTGATCCTTGGCATCCCCAACTCTACCAACATTGTAATAAAGCAAACCAAGATTGATTCGCACAGCAACGATATCTGACCTTAATTTAACTGCAGCTTCATACGCTTTGATTGCTTCTTCCACGCGCCCAACTTTGGTTAAAGCGACTCCCATGTTGAAGTACGCTTCTGTAAAGAGCGTGTCGGCCTCAATCGCACGCCTGTACTCAGTGATCGCTTTCTTGTACTCCCCAACTGCTGCATAAAGCGCTCCAAGGTTTCCCATCGCTTCTGCATAAAATGGATCTAGTTCGATTGCACGCTCGTAGGATGATTTTGCATTTTGGAAGTCGCCACGCTCTGCGTAGACGATACCCAAACCAAAGTGTGGCTCCGGATCATCAGGGTTTATCTCCATTGCCGTTCTGTACTGATTAATCGCCTCAAGCATCATCCCCTTCTTCCTATAAACCGCTCCAAGGTTGCTGTACGTACGCGGACGCGGACTGATTGCAATCGCTTTCTCGAATTCGACGATAGCATCATCCAACTCGCCACGTCTTCTATAAATATTCCCCAAATTATTCCGCGCACGATGGGAATTTGGATAGTTCTCAATTACGTTCAAAAAGAGTGACTCGGTATCCTTCCAAGCTTTTGCCTGAGTATTTGCCATCACTCCAAACACCATTACGATTAGACTTATCAATGCAACTCTGGCGACTAATTGATAATTGAAAATTGATAATTGATAATTTTTTGGAGCTTGGAGCTTGGAACTTGGAACTTTTATCATCAAATTACAAAAAATAAGAATGATCCCAATCGAAGCCAAATATGCATAACGATCCGATGCAAAATAAAAATCTCCGTCTTTCGCAAAATTTGTGAAGTTCGGGAGAAGCATCATAAAGAAGAACAGAGCTCCAAATACTAAAAGTTTCTGATGGCGGAAAAAATATAGGATTCCAACTATCGAAATTATCACAAGTAGAGGAATCAAATACTCAGGATTCGTGATGCTGAGCTCAGAGCTTGTGGGGTACAAAACAGAAAGATCAGTTGGAATGAAAAGTTTTTGCATGTAAAAGACTGTGCTCCTGCACGCCATCAAAAAAGTTTCAACTAATGATGTCTCGCTTATTACACTTTTCTTTCCCACAATTGCAATAATGCCAAAAATTACGCTCAAAACCACATACGGGATTTTACTGATCCACAAGCCCTTTTCTCGTAGTGACTTGCCCTGAAGATAGTCGATCAATATCAGAATTAACGGGAGTAGGATGACGCTTACTTTGGAAAGAAGTGCGAGTAAGAAGAAAGTAAGACTGAGGAAGCATGTTTTTGTTTGACGTTTTCGGAATCCGGAATTCGGGACCCGGAATCCGGAATTATCCTTTGCTTCGCCCGGATTCCGGATTCCGGATTCCGGATTCCGTCTCATCCACAAAAGATAACTGACAAGCGCTCCCAAGAAGAAAAATCCAGACAAAACATCCTTCCTCGCACTTGCCCATGCAACAGCTTCCGTGTGTAGTGGGTGGATTGCAAAGAGTAGTCCGCAGAAAAGTGCTACCCATTTCCTCCTCAAAAGCAACCACACAAACCCTGCAACAAGAATTGAATTAAGCGTGTGAAGAATCAGATTCGTAAGATGAAACATGAACGGACTCGTGCCTGCTATCAAATAATCAATTTGATAACTGAAAAACGTGAGTGGAATGTAGAGCTCCGGATCAAAGTGTGAAAATATCCATCCAAGCGACCCAGAGGTTATCTCACGGACTGCAGGATTCTCATAAATCAGAAGCCCATCATCCCATCTGACGAAGTCGTTTGTGAGTGATGTGCCGTAGACTGCAAGAGTTAGGGCAAAGAAGAATATGGCAATGCCAAAAAGGATATTCCAATTCCTGACCATACACTTATCTTATACTACTTGGCTTTTGGATCCCCTCAAAAAGAAAACCGGTACCACAGCCAAACTGAGTAGCCCCATCACCCACATAGCAGGTCCTGTGGCTGGCGGTCTCCTAACTTGATCCAAACTCGAATCACGGGCTGCTGAGTGAACCCTCTCCCGCGCATCACGAATTGAATTGATGGGGATGGTTACAGCTCTGGAAAAATCCGGAACGTAGGAACTACCAACTGTGAAGCGATTTGTTTTTAGGAATGTTGGCCATGCGGTTGCCTGCGTGCCCTGGACTGAATCGCCGATGTCGATTGTTTGTGGGGTAGGAGATTTAATTTCGATGGCGTCACTCGTCACTTCGTTACTTGTTGCTCGTCCGTCATCGAGCGACGAGTCGACGGGTGACGAGTAACCTTCTTCAATCTCCGAATCTTCCGCTACAAGCGATGGCAACGGCACATCCGTCAAACTCGCCTGCAAGAAGCCCACGCCCTGCACAAATATGACAACAAGCATAAATACTCCGGCAAGAGTAAGCATTGAACCGAATGCAACAGGCATCATCCTACTCTTTGTTCGTGTGATCGGAACTTTTCCACTTGTCTTTTCTTTAGGAGGAGTAAACAGCTCTTCCTCTTCCGCAACTACATCACAAAACATCGCATCATCACCCGAAGAGCCCTTCATATCTCCCTGAGGATCAGAGCTTGTGCTTGTCCAGTTGCTGGAGAGATCATTATTCATGAATTCGACGTCGAATGAAGAATGCGATGACAGCAGAAATTGCAATCACAGCGAATAAAGCTCTTAGTGGAAGTCCTGTGCCGCCGGGAACGTGATCCGTTCCACTTCCAATCACAGAGCCGCCAAGCGGCGAATCCCCTCCTCCATCTGCCAAAGTAAACGGTGCCGTTGAGCTTGTTGGATCACCGATTGTAACTGCAGCCTCAAAACTGTATTCGCTATCCTGGCCGGATGCGTTAAAGGCGGTTACTGCAAAAAAGTATCTCTTCCCGATTGGGAGATTGCCAACTGTAACTCCGGTTGTTGCAGTGGAAACAGTGCGACGTTGAATATAGTGGCCGGGAACGGTTCCGTAATAAATGTTGTAACCGATCACACGCGGGTCATCCAACTTGCTCCAGATTAGGTAAACCTTGTCCTCTTCCGTCATAATCCTTAGACCCTGAGGCTGTAACAGGGCAAAACCGGGGTCGGTGATGACCGGAGTCTGACCGCCTGGAGGCTGTGTACCCGGAGGCGTGGTGCCAGGAGGAACAGTTCCGGGGGGAATTGTTCCGGGTGGTTGAGTACCCGGTGGCACTGTTCCCGGAATTGTTCCCGGAGGAGGATCCTCGCCAAAGTACAAGCGAAGATCGTTTGGACGCGTTTTTAGAACATTTACAACTCTACCCTCTTCCACAATCAAAACTTTCGTCCTGCCTTCTTGGCCCAAAAGACTGAACTCGTGGAATTTTATTTTTACAATTTCCTCAGTATCTTTTTTAACTTTGAATTGAACTCTTGCAAAGATGACTTCCACTGCGGTAACTCCACCGGAAACATTGCTTGCCCCGATTTTTACACGGCCGGAACTTTCTGCAAAAGCCTGTTCGCCGGGCGCAATCAACGGAAACTCATCGCTCAGACGGATATCTATTCCTTCCAGAATTTTTGGATCGTACTCAAGCCAGCTTTGCACCGATTGTATGGACTGGCCGGAAGGATTTTTAAGCACAATATCCAGATCCAGAACTTCGCCCTCAGAAAGGCCATAAGTTATGAATGTTTCTGAGTCGTACAGCGAATAATCCAGACATATGGAAGATTCGCAGTGCGGACGCATCTTTATCTCGGCATCAGGCGTTGCAGATATCACACTCTGCGGCACTATGAGCGGTGCTCCCGCAATTGCTATAAGCGCCGGCAATAATTTCAGATGCCTTTTCATAGACTTATTGAGGAAGGAGCTTTAAGAATATTTATTGCTTCTCTTTCTTCCAGGAAAAGTACCGCAGTGTGCCCGTCTCCTTCTGCGCGCCAATCGTAGAATGTGAGTACAGCGGGCTGAGTACCAATCTTTAGAACCTTGAACGATGCAACCTTTATTAACCCTTCGCTTATAGCTTCGGAAGATGCAACACCGATTTTTACCAATCCTTCCTCCGAATCTATATCCGTCTCACCGGGAGCTACAAGCGAAAGTCTTTCTTCTTCCACTTTAAGATCCGTGATGCGAACTGCAGCAGGATCGAATTTTATCCACGCACGAACTGACTGAATCGGTAGACTCTCTGGATTTTTAACAAATATACTGATCGTCTTTTGTTGTCCTTGTTCATCTCCAACATGAAAGAACATCTCTGCATTAAGCAGATCCATTGCAGCAGGGTGTTTAATTTCCTGGTTCGATGCACCGCATCCCGCAAGGAGGAATAGAATTAGAAGGCCGATGGCTGAAAATAGTGTTTTCATGATTTAAAACTCAATATCGGGGAGATCTCCGCCAACAACCGGCTCCTTTGGCTTGGTTCTTTTGTAACTGAACGGATCTTCCTCCTCCGATTCTTCGGGGGCTGTACCGTGCGTTTCAAGATCGCTTATATCCGTGCGGTCGTACTCCGTGTTATAAACCGAAGAGAACAAAGTGAAGTCTGCAAAATCCACCCGGCCATCGCGGTTCAAGTCTGCAGTCGGGAAAATTTGAGTCCCATCGCCGGCAACACCATGCCCCGGGAATATTGCGATGAAATCTTTAACAATTGATTCCATAGATTCAATCAGCCCCGGTGCAAGCACTCCGTCCATCGTCAGACGATAACGATCGCCCTCGCGCAGAGGCTCTACCTCCAATCTTAGAACTTTGCCGCTCTTTCTTAGCACTCCTCCAAGAACTTCCCGGTCTTCATCCAGAACTGTAGATATGAGTGAAGCGCGTGTGGAAAGAAGATCCGGATGCACGCTGCTTGGCAACACAGACTCTTCGAAGTAAACATCAATGTGAGTTTCATTCACCACCTTTACATCTTTGATTACAGGCGGATTACCCGAGGGAAGACGGAATGTGAAGCTCATTTTCCCGCCGCGATCAGGTGCAAATCGGTTTCCGCGTACATCTGTAAGAACCGGGGTATCACCCCCCAGAGCTGATGTCACAGATAGTATGTAAGTCTCACCCGGTGTCATAGGATCTGTTTGCAGATAAAGGAACCTGCCAGTTGTATCCCACGAAACCCGGCGAACTGCCAGAGTTTTTGTAGCATCAAGTGCTGTTCGGATAATGAATTGCTTTCCGGTGCGATCAACTTTCTCAAAGTCGACCGGTGAACTTACAACTAACTCGATTTGCCCTGCGCTCACCGGCACAAGCATTTCGAACACCGGTTCCTTTTTAAGTTCTTCCTCAATTTCCGCACCACCGACAATCAGAGGAATGCTACCCATAACCGTATGCCCTGCTGCATCCACTGCCGTGATCTCAATCATGTACGGGTCCGTGCTTGGCTGAGTCGTCTCCGGTACGTTTATATCTTTAAGTATGAACCACCTTGCACCCGTGTTCTCCAGTGCTCCGCGTTCCATGCAAACAATAGAAGATGATGTTTTGCAAAGCAGATCGAGATCAGTGTCTTTTTCCTTTACTGATGCACTACGCGCACTCGCAACTGAACCAAGTTTTGCAATTACGGTCAAAACATCATCATCCGGATCGCTAACAAGTACATGCAATTCACCTTTCGTCTTCCCGTCATTTGCAAGCACGCGCGGAACCTGGAATGAGCTTGTTTGGTCAATCATCGGTGATTGCCCCTCGTGCGCACCACCTCTTTCAACTCTTAGCCTCGCAACCGTTCGTGTGATGTTGTTTGTGTCATCAACTGCCATCAGAGGAACGTCATACACGCCGACCGTAATGTGATCCGGCAGCTTGATTGTTTTGGATGCGTAAGTTGTGCGCGTTACAAGAGTGCCGGATGGGAAGTCGATCAGATCGTCCATCTCTTCAATTTCCAGATCCACCTCAGTAAAGTCTGCAATTACCGTAAGAACATCTTCATCTGCACCATTTAGATCTTCCACCTCAACATACAGGCGGACTTCTCCACCGGGTGATGCGGTTTCCGGAATGAACTTGGACTCTATTATGTTTGGCAAGCTTCCACCAATAGAAGCGCCCACCACAAACGGTAGTGACTGGCTCACAAAGTTTCCCTGTGAATCCTCTACTTCAACAAGAAGAGTGTAGCCTGCAGAACTAGTTGTTGTTGGAATCTTAATCTTTTTGGATTCGAACATACCGCGCGAACCCTCTTTTGATGAGATATCCGATTGCAATGATAGTTTTTCGACTCCCAAACCAATCGGCGCAAGATTGATTCGCGCCATTTCGATGTCGTCAATACCATCCTGATCCTGCACTTCCACATAAAACACGACCGGAGTATCGTCATCCGCGGGAACTTGTGCAGGAACCGAAAATGCGTGGAGAATTACCGGAGTTTGGAATTGCTGAGTAGTCGAACTTTTTGAGAGTACAAAAGTCTGTACAACTTCGTTAGCGGATTCATCAACTACTCTGAGTTCGAGTTGATAGTTTCCGTCCGGAAGATTGTCCGGAACCGAGTAATCCGCAGTGAACGTGGTTGTGGTCAGTACTGTACCATCGGAAGGCGAAGAGATTGCAGGATCCATCTCAACTATTCCACCTCCAAGCTCAGTAAGCCTAAGCGTAACCAGTTGAATAGAATCAACTCCGTCTTTATCAGATACATCCACAAAGAATTCAATGTCTTGCCCTGGAACAAGGCCGGAAGGCACTGTTTCTATCCTTCCGATGGATGGAACTCCTCCCTGAATTATTTGTGATTTTAAGCTGAGCATCACTGATGCAGTGTCTTTTGTTCCTGCACGGTTTTCCACACGGACTGTGATTGGGTAATCGCGGTTTGTTTCCAGATCTTTCGAAAGCATAAGTGTTCCGCTTTCCGGCACCCTAAACCAATTGATGGTTTCGCCACCCGGGCCAATCGCAGTTTCTCCAATTCCTTCAAATATCACATTCGGATCTCCTCCGACTGAGGAGAAATCAACGGAACCTGTAATTGAATCGCTCGAGCCTAAAGGATTAAACACCGGAACCCAAAGTACAATTTCCGCGTCCGGATTAGCCGGCGTGTAATGCGCAGGGTTTGGATCCGTAAACATTATTTCATCCAGAATATTCACGTGGCCGCCGGGCGCCGGCGCTCCGTATACAACCACTTTTTCATCCGCAAGAAGACTTTCGACCGAAATTGTGTAAACTCCGGGAATTGTATCCTCCGGAACCTCTGCAAGAATTTCTGTTGAGCTTGCGGAGAGTACTCTGATCGACTTGCTGCCAAGCAAAACCTGAGGTGATGCGGGAAGCGCTTGCCCGCGAATCGCAAGCGGTGCGCCGCTGACCAATGCATAAGCGCCGGGATCAACATCGGAAATTGCAGGAACGAAAGGAAGATCAAGTGCATCCTGATTTGACGCAACCGTGATTCTTCCATTGTGTGTTGCAACCTCGGATTCGGACCCTGCGGCAAAAACTCTCGCCTGCAGAAGTTTCAAATCAATGCGTCTGCCTACTTGGAGAATCCCACTCTTTGCAAGCTTCAATTCCACTTCCAGAAGATGCGCATCCTTTGCAACAGTTTTTGCTGCACCAACCATGGAAACGTTCACAACGCCGGAAACAGGAAATGTAATCGAGATGGCTGACTGTTGAGTTACAGCGGTTCTTTTTACTCGAATAAGTTCGGCAAGCGAAGGTTCTACCGCGAAAGTGAGTTCCATCCCCTCAAACTGGGACATGGACTGACCTGACTGAATGACAATGCTTCCGCGTTCGTTTGGCTGAGCTGCATAGTTTTGACTGATGTAGAGACCGGAAGCCGGAGTGCTGCCACTCGGAGCAATCTGGAAAAGCGCCCCGGTCAATGCGGAGATATCGGATAACAAAGAAATTACAAAAAGAAATACTCCAATAAAAATTGTAGCTGAAATGATTGCCATCGGGCTCCTGCGCGTTTGACCTGATCCAGTGAGGACGTTTTCCGAGAAGCCGCTCCTTGTGACTGCATTTTTCATCTATTCGGTGAGCGTGTGCAAAATATAAATCGAGTCGGACATCGTGATTTCTCCGTCTCCATCAAAGTCTCTCAAAAGATGATCTTCCGTAATCTGCATAGCACCGGTTGCAAGGCGGCGTGCAAAGACCGAGTCTGCAATCGAGAGCATGCCATCCATGTTGAAATCGCCCGCAAGTACGGATTCGCCAGCATCAAGCAACACTGCTTTTTGCGAATTGCCCTGATCGTCTATCACGGTAACCAGGAACGTGTACGGCCCGTGGTATGTGAGTGCATCCTGCGGGATTTCGACATCACAGGTTAGAGTCGCATCTTTAACGTTGCCGCCGGAAACAGGCGAAGCACTGCAACTCGTACTTGTGATTATCTTTCTGCTGATCGGAACATCATCCGCATTTGGGAATGATCCATCCAAAAGTTCAACAAGCACGCGATCAAAACGGCTTACCCTGTCGTTGTGGTGAACCAACACCTGCATCTCCGTCGTGTAACCCGGTGCAACAAGGCGCACTCCATCTTGCGGGCGCGCCGTGACGTTTAGAATCGCAAACTGGTCATCAATCGCAAGAATGGAAATTGTTGGAGAAGTACACACAACCGGAACAAGCACGCCGTCTTCTTCCACAGATCCGTGAGTCCTTGGGTGGATTTCCAACACGCTGGAAACCGCCGTAACCGGTACTCTTACTCGAATCTTTGTATCGGTCCAATCCGGTCCCGCAAAAACCTCCACAACTTCGCGCTCGCCATCTGCCACCGGGAAGTTCACCGTGCCGCCCGCGTTACCGAACCGCTCTCCGCGAATCACAACAATATCCGTACCTGCATCGTACGAGGACGCGCCGAAGCTCGAGATATTACAAAGCATATGATCGCGGCAAGCCTCTGCCTTGGAGCACGCTGCAAATTCCGGTGTAATCTCCGAGCAAATTCCAGCGGTGTAGTTTCCATCGGGGCATTGCACTGTACCGCACGCATCATCAACCGGTTCCCATGGCCTTGTCGGGCCATCGAATGAAGGGTTGCACTCAAATGTAATTAATTCCCCATTTTGATCGCAGTACGAAGCAGGAGGAGGAGAATCCATGCAGTCATTCCTCTCTGCCAGCGTGACAGTGATGAAGTATTCCTGTGCAAATGAATTGCCTGACTTTGTAAGGCACCATGTGTCGCCGGAGAAGTTTGTCTGGTTGCCACTGCAGGCTGCCGGATCATATTTGACGTATGCATTTGTTCTATCAAGCGCTATATCTGTGAGAAATTCGATGAATTCCGTATAGATCAATATGTCGTACTGCTGATCAACTGATAATCCCGCATCCTCATCTGGACCAACGGGAATATTCTTCACACTGCATCTGCCCAAACTGTTTGTGTTAAGACACCCATCCTGCGGGTCGAACGGTAATACGTGCGCAGTGTGAATTTCCTGCAAATATAACAAGGATGTTTGCGAGTTGTTCTTATCCTCCATATTCATAAACTCAATGATGTCGATCGGAACAGGATCGCCACCACTTATCGGCTGGTACTGGAGAATGAAGTTTATAGTTGTCGTTTCGGATGCTTGTGCAATCGTTTGCTCCACCGTATCAACACTGACTGTCTTCAAGCCAAGAGTGAATGAAATAATTCCACAGATCGTGAAGATGCCGGCCATAGGGATTGCCCCCAGGCGCCTTGTTGCCTTCACATTTTTCCTTTGTTTTTGTGTGTTTTTTGGCACGTCAGATTTTGGTTTACAGAATCATCTTATTGTAGCAGAAAACTGTATTTTGGAGTATGCAAGGGGGGTTGACAGGAGTTAGAGTTATGGCTCATCGAAATTTCTATAGTGAAAAACCCTGTGCTACGCCCCTGCGTTCCGCTTCGCTCCACTCCGGG
>CAZWES010000014.1:0-35146 GCA_964632395.1 uncultured Candidatus Peribacteria bacterium
AGCCCCGGAGTGGAGCGAAGCGGAACGCAGGGGCGTAGCACAGGGTTTTTCACTTTAATCTGCTGGAGAAAGATGTATTTGATTCCGATGCAATGAATAAGATTGTCGAACAATCTCTTAAAGTGCAGGATCGTTACGAAAAACATTTCACATGGTTTTGGAAGGGTAGTTACAGCGAGGAGGGATGGGCGGTAAAAATCGAGATATCAAAACGTCAATTTGAAGATCAATATGAAATGCTAAACCTATTCGGGTTGCCCGTTCGTTGTCTTACTGCACCATGCATGCTGGCACATAAACTGTGTGCAATTACCGGGAGAAAAACTCTTGCTAATCGGGATCTGTTTGACTGCCATTTTCTCCTAAAAAAAGGAACGGGGATACATGAGTCGATTATAAAAAATCACACGGGTTTGGGTGCAAAAGAGTACGTCGCAAAGCTTGTTGAATATATTCCAGGCCACATAAGCTCTCGCGGCGTCCTGGACGGCCTGGGGGAATTGCTTGAGCCGGAGCTTAAGGAGTGGGTGAAGAGGGATCTTGTGGAGCTCTATCTGAGACGATGATAGAAGCTGCAGATTCTTTCAAAAGATCTTCTAGTTCCTTGCTTGGATCATGAAGCCCCTTGAGTGAGATCGTAATATTGCCACTTGCATTTTTAAGAAGTGCGTTAAGGATATTCATCTCATCAGGACTTTCTCCGTTGTAGTCAAGTCCATCCATAAAAATTGTGCGTTTTGTGGCTTTTCCCAATTCTTTTCCTATGTTTTGAGCTTGTGCAAGCGTGAGTTCTTCCAGACTGTTTAGTGATAGTTGTCGCTCTTTACCATTAAGAAGTGCGATTGGATTCTCTTCATCCAATGTTTTTACTCCATTAAGGGAAAGAGAGCCTATGTAAGAAGACAAAGCATTGGTTTCCTCTGCAGACAATTCCTCTATTCCATTAAGAAGCAGAGTTTTTCCCTGGAATTTTGCAAGTGCTTTGAGTGTATCTGCATCTACATCACTTAATTTTTCCAGCGAAAGCGTCTGCAGACGCGGATTATTTGCCAATCCCTTTGCAGCTTCTGCAGTTAGATGTTCGAGTCCGCCAAAAGCAGCACTTTCTTTGCTCTTAACAAGGTTCTTTGCTGTAGCTTCATTATTTATTGTGACGAGAGCGTCGCACTGTATGCTGCCTACGAATTCTGCAATCTGATCTGATGCAGCAAGATCAATTTTAGTAAGGCTCTTGAAGTGCAAAGTGTCTATCTCTGCAGTTTTTGCAATCTCTGCGATTTTCTTTGCTCTCTTTGTCCCGTCTTCGCCTTCCAGTGATACTACTCCGCGAACAGCATCCTGAACGGATTCCAATGATGTTAGTTCTGTTGGGAGCTTTATATTTTCAAAATCCAGCAAAAGTACAGAAATCGTTTTTTTGTCTAATCTGTCTTTTTGGAGACCTGTTAAGGAAACCTCGGGAATTTTGCTAAGCGCCTTTGCATCCTTCTCTGTAATCGTGCGTATTCTGCCAAGGGAAAGTGATTTTAGGCTGCCTATTCCTGATTTATCAATTGATGCAGCAATATCAGAGGCGGAGCGCAATTCATTCAAATTCAATGAAACTATGTTTTTAAGAAGTTGTTCGTTCAAGTCGGTTATCTCCGGTAGGTTACGCAGCCCCCCAAGAGATAAAGCACCTGGGAATGTGCAAAGTTGCCTGATGGCATTTTCGTCAACACCACTTGATCTTAATCCGTTAAGGGAAAGTGATTTCGCATCTGTACGGGCAAGAGAAGCCGCCGCTTCGTGCGAAAGCTCAGTAAGTCCATTCAAAGAAATAGAAGGTCCCTCAAAGTCCTCAAAAACTTCTGCAACCTCAGCATCTAGTTTTTTCAAACTATCCAGAACGAGCGGATTTTCACCTGTTTTCTCGATGAGTAGTTCTGCCTGTTCAGCGTTTAACGAATCAATTCTATGTGTTTCATTAGCATTAATAACTTGAGTGACATTGCGTGCATCTAGTGTATATACCTCAGTCCCCGTTACGCCCTTCTGAATTTCATAAAGTCCCGGTTTTGTTGCATACACGGTTACAGACAATGCCTGATGTTTATTGAATCTTAATCGCTTTGATCGTTCAATGGAGAATTTGATTCCCATATCATCATATATTCTCTGTTCATCTGGATTTGCACCCAATTTTGGATTGTTGGGTGCCAATACAAAAGATGCTTTATCACTTGTTCGTATGATTTTAAGTGAATCGAATACACCTTTCTTATCTTGAACATCAATTGTGACTGATCTTATACTGTTTTTTGGAGGTTCCACTTCGCCATATTCATTTGGCTTTACCTCAGGTGCTGCGCTGCGTGATAATGCGATTTCTCTGTATATGTCATTGAAACGCGAGAAAAGAACTGGGTACTCTTGGTAGTTCCCCGTATCGAGAGCATGCTCTATATTGATTTTGAGATAATCTATGCCCTCAAGATTCTTATAATCATCATTATTCTCCAGTTGATTCCATGCCTCTCTCAGCTTTTTCTCATGAATGGGGGCATATTTTTTCTGCTGTTTTTTGCTCATTTTTTGGAACTTCTCCATTTCCTTTCTTGTCTCGTACGGTGAGAAACTTAAACCTCTATAGGGATCATCAGGTCCAAGTCCTGATTTCTTTACATCCCAGTGTTGCTCTATTCCTTTTTGGTAATCATGCGCAGCGGTGCTGTCATACACCCCCGGGCGTATCGGTACTCTTCCACTTGCTCTCTGATCTGCCAGGAACATCCTGTAGGAATCCGTGCCTGCACGCATGGAGCGTCTATACGGTGCTAGTTCTTCTTCAACCAATCCTGCTTCCAACATGAGGTAGGGATTCGTTCCATGTACATATCCAAATTTTCCGTTTCTTTTTGCACGCAACAACGCTCCATCGCGGCAATACTCGGCATATCCGCGTAGATGTGCTCCCGGAGATAATCTTGGTCGTACAGGTGCATTTGGATCTTTTTCAATTGTTATACTTCCGTCTTTATCCTGACGTATTCTTAGCCCCTCTTCTTTTATTATGTTCCTTAACTCAGCGTCATTTGCCATGTTTGCATATTCACGTCGTTCCAGCTCCAATGCATGATTGTGTATTGCCCTGCTATCTTTAGGATCTTTTTTTCTCACTTCTATCGCATTTTTGAGTTTGTCGTAATGTTTTTTCATCATCTCTTTTTGCACATTCAGTGAGGCTACTCTTTCTTTGTGGCCTCTTCTTTCTGCTGCTTTTCTTTGGCTATATAAATATCTCAGGTGGTGCATAAGTGTGTTTCTTGCGTCCATAATTTGGGTAACATCTGAGTTATTGAGGTCAAATTTTTCTGCGATCATGATTGCACCATCTACTGTCTTTGCGGATGGAATGAAGAGTCCCGATGCCTCGTCTTTGTCATGTTGCTCTTCTGGCATCTGTTTTGCACTTGCCTGAGTTGCTTTTTTCGCCAGATCATCTTCAATTTTTTTTGCTATTTCTTTAGCCTTTTCTTCGGACACATTCAGGCTTTTTACAAGCGATTCCCAAGCATCTCTCGTTTTAATGAAACCATTTTCATATTGATCTTTCAACTTGTTATACAAGCTGGCAAATGCATTGTCGACTCGTTCTTCGACAATATCACGTTGTTCCAGGCATTCATCCAACACCTTAGCGAACATATCCTTGAGCTTCTGGAAATCCGTACCACCTTGTGGCTGGGGTGGTTGTTGTGGTTGCGGTTTAGGTGCAGTGTTGTGCTGGAATGCATGTCTTTGTTCTCGGAATGGGAGATTATGGTTATTGCCGAAAGTATTTAGGTTAGTGTTCATGATTAGTTGTTTTCGATATCTTTTTCAATTTGAGATAGCTTCTCTGTTGTTTTTTCCTCAGATTCTTCTTCCAAGTGCTTCGCAATAGTCCGTTTGATTGCTTGTACGCTTTCTTTCCATTCTTCCATCAAGCTTTCGAAACGATCCAGGAATGTTTCTAGTGCTTTCTTATATCTTGCAATTAGTTTCGATCTTTCCTCATTACTCTCTTTTTCAAGTATTTCTGGGAGATACGGAATAACACTTGTAACAAGATCCGGCTCGATCTGATACATCAGAATGTCGTAGATATCCTGGAAGGAAATTCCGGTTTCTGCCTTTGCGGTATCTTTCTTCGGCATGGATATTTGTGTTTGATTTCCCACTATTCTAGCATAATCACAGACTTACGGCAATCGCAGGATGGTGCAATAAACCTGCCTTCCCTTTGGGTTTTTCTCTATTTCGTGGGAAAATAAGCGGTGTTGCTCATTTATTCATAGGCAAGGGTCAGTAGCTCAGTCGGTAGAGCAGCGGGCTTTTAACCCGTTGGTCGTGGGTTCGATTCCCACCTGACCCACCATCCTTCGCGCAGCGAAGGATGTCGTCCGTAGTGCTTGGACCCTGTGGAAGCAATTGCTACCATCACGTCGCTGCGCTACGGATGGCGAGCCACCAAGCACGAAGGACGACAATTAACTTCACACATCATGTGGCACTTCACTTATATCATTGAGAACCCACGAGGATATCAGTATGTTGGCATTACCGATGATCTTGATGATCGAGTCGAAAGGCATAACAGAGGAGAGATCAAATCAACAGCCAAGTACAAACCTTGGAAAATTGTTAACTTCACTGCATTTCCTACAAGAAAGCAGGCAGCGGAATATGAGAAATATCTCAAGTCAGGCTCAGGTACAACTTTTCGTTACAGACATCTTGCTCCAAAGAAAAGGCTCAAATAATTGTCCTATCTCGCGAACACCACCTCCTTAACCCCCGAAAGCGCCAACGAGAAGAATGAAGTCACAACCAGTGCAACCAGAGCAAATAGCTCCATTGCAGCACCGGTTTGTGGAAGTTCTTTGATAACTCCAAACTGTGCGGAATCTGAGCGCTGAGATGAGCGAACACCTGCGAGGTCATCACCGGAAACTGTGGCAGATGCGAGCACAGTGTCACCGTTTGCTGCAGCATCTGATACGGCTCCGGTAAATGTAGTTTCCCATTTTCCGGAAGAGGGGAGTGATGCGATAGTCCATCGCAAAGTGTTGGGGCTGCGGCTTGCATCTCGTGCCCCCTGAATTGTGAGCTTGGCTGAATCATAGCGGTACTCAACAGTCAGATCTTTGAGCTCATCGTCACCGCGGTTTAAAACAACAATGTTGTAACGTGCACTTCCGCCTGCAGTTACCTCTGCACTTGCGGTTCCAAGTGAAACACGTACAGGACTTTGCGTGCGTCGGGGCGGCTTTTTATCCTCAGGTTCAGGCTCTGGCTCCGGTTCAGGCTTGGGGGGTTCTTTATCTTCCTTGAGCGATTTACACGCAAATTCTGAGGAGAAACCGAGCCGTCCTCCGGCTTCAAGTTTTCGTGCAATCGGGAGTACTGGTTTGCAGGGCTTTGGCTGCTTGTAGTACACGACGTAAAAGCCCGCAACACGGTTTGGGTAGTGTCCCGGTGTTAGGCCTTCAAAGGTTTCCACAGGACCTTTCAAAGTGTAAGGGATTTTACTTGGTTTACTTGTGACGGAAACGTCTCCGATTTGTGAGAAGGAATATTTGATTGTGAACTTAAGGGTTCCACCGGAAGAAATCAGTTTTCCATTTGCAGTTCTTGCTTCGAAAGTTTCGGTCAAAACATCGTCCTGATACACCTCAATTTTAGATACTGCTCCCGATGGCGGTTTGACTGTAAGTGCGTAGTTTCCCATAGGTTTCTTTTTAAGTTCGATCTTTTCGGAATCCCCATCGATTGCGCCGAACGGAGTTGCAAGTCCCCATGATCCTACTCGCTTAACACCCAGAAACTCAGTGTTCAGTTGTTCGATTGTTATCGATCCTTCCTCATCAGCTGCCTGCACCATTTGTAGTGGCAGGACGGATAGGAAAAGTGTTGTTGTGAGGGCAATCGAGAGAAATCTCTTTACAGTACTCATGATAAGTTGGGTTAACAAAAAGGCTGATATCAAAGCATGAATCTCATACAGCGTCAAGTAACAGATTGCGTAAATTTAGCGGAGAAAGTACACTCCAGACCATGAAATTACGCAGTATCGAATCCATGCCGGATATTAAGGATAAAAAGGTACTTGTCCGTGTGGACCACAATGTGACATTCGATCCCTCGGGAAAGTTGAAGGATGACAAGAAGTTGCAGCTTTCTCTGCCAACGCTCGAGATCCTGGCGGAGAGGGGAGCCAGCCTCACTTTGATGTCGCACGTAGGCCGTCCAAAAGGCAAGGTTGTTGAGGATCTGCGCACTGTTCCGATTGCAGCACACTTGAAGACGCTTAGTCCAAAACTTGGAGATTTCACATATCTGGAAAATGTAAGATTCAGCGCTGGTGATAAAGAGAATGACGAGGCATTTATCAACGAGCTTGTCGGCGATAATGAATTTTTTGTAAACGAAGCATTCCCGTCGCTGCACACTTATGAGGAGGCAAGCACATGTGGAGTTGCAAAGAAGCTACCTTCATACGCTGGATTCAGATTGATTGAGGAAGTCGAAAAGCTTTCGCAGGCGATAAACAATCCAAAACGTCCGCTCGTTCTAATAATGAGCGGGGCAAAAATGAAAACTAAGATCCCAGTCATAAAAAGATTTCTGGATATTGCGGATCACATTTTTCTTGGCGGCTGCATTGCAAACACATTCATTGCAGCACGCGGGTTTGATGTTGGTCAGTCTAAATATGAAGAGGAAGCAATGGAGCTCGCACAAGAGCTGATGCTGGAGAGTGAAAAGGAAGACAAAGCTACGATCCACGTTCCGCGGGACACAGTTGTTGCAACCGAAGCCGCAGAGGATGCCGAGAAGCTGGACCTGCCCGCTGAGGATGTTTCCGGAGATATGAAGATTCTTGATATTGGTAAAGTCACAGTGAAGCGTGCGGTAGAAGAGATTGAAAAAGCAGGGACTGTGATATGGAACGGTCCGCTTGGACTTTACGAGTACAACCGCTTCTCTCATGCGACCAAAAGAATTGCCGAGGCGGTTACTGCCGCATCAAAGAAAGGAGCGTTCACAGTGATCGGAGGAGGGGATACGTTGGACTTCCACACCCGCTACGATTATTCGATGGATGATTATGGGTTTGTGAGCAGTGGCGGGGGAGCGATGCTGGAGTTTTTGTCTTCGGAGAGCCCACTTCCAGGTCTTGTGCCGATGATTGTTGAGTGAGAGAGGTTGTTAGGGAGATTAGGGAAATTAGGTTGTTAGGGTCTCTTGATTACTTGTATGAAAGCTTGTGTCAATATTTGCGAAGACCCTAACAACCTAATAACCTAACTACCTAATCTCCCTAACGGTCTATGTTCACTATTGCTCAGATAAAAGATAAGGCCTTGGCATTCCTCAAGTCACTCCGCACCCTCTCCATCCAACGCATCGGCATCATCTTATTTCTGGTAGGGAGTATTGTGCTTTTTTTCACGGTTCTGATGGTTGCCATTCCTTCTGCAACAATCAAAATTTGGCCTACGGTAAGTCTTGTTAGCCATACGGCGAATGTAGTTTTGGTTTCCTCCGGAGCAGTGCTGGAAGTTGAGCCAAAGCATTCCATCCCCCTTATTCAGATAGAGCCGACGGTCGAAAAAACCTTAAACTTTACAGAGATCAGCAAAAAGTTTTTAGGGGAAAATGCGGAGGTGGAAATGACATTGGTAAACGAAACTGACGAACCTTATATACTTCGCTCAGGTACTCGCCTGGTCAATCAGGCCGGAATGATATTCAAGACTCTGGCATCAGCGGAAATTCCTCCTGCACAAGGGCTTGCACCCGGAACTTTTCGTGTTCAGGCACGCGCAATGGCAAAGGATCTTTATGGACAGATAACAGGTGAACGCGGAAATGTTCCTGCCGGGCTCAAATGGGAAATTCCGGGGCTCTCGCTTGAGGAAAGAAAACTCGTATATGCAAGGAATGCGGAGGACGCTGTCGGCGGGATCACACGCTACGGAAGGGAGCTGCACGAGGACGATCTGGAGCTTGCAAGCAGGCAAATTGAACAGGAATTAATCAGCCTTGCAAAGGAAAAAACTGAAGAGCGTGTCGCGTTCCTGCGAGAGGAGGAGGGGAGGGGTTATGTTGTCCTTCAGTATGATGTTTTGACGAGTATTACAATGAGTGGTTTTGTACTGCCAACTGATCTGATTGGTGAAGAGGTTGATTCGGTTCCCGTTACTGGTACCTTAACGTATTCCGTACTCGCTTATGATAAAGACGCGCTTTTGGATCTTCTTATGCCGGGGCTCGAGCAACACGTGGAAGATGGCCGATTTTTGATAAGTGATAGCGTGGTTACGGAAGGAATCTCTGTTCACGTAATTGAGTATGATGACGATCTCGCGTGGGTAAAAATTACAGCAGAGCTAACCGGCAAGCAACGCTCTGTTCTCGCACCAACAACACGCACTGGCCGCGCATTCACGGAGCGCGTGCGGGAGATGGTAAAAGGCAAAAGCGTTAATGACGCGATGCGCATACTGCAGAATTTCCCAGAAGTTGAGCGCGTGGATATTTCGGTTTGGCCTCCGTGGAGAAAAAAACTACCATCACTCATGAGTAATATTGTTATTGTTTCCAAGGGTTCATAATGTTTCTCAAACGCTTAAGTCGAGTCATCATAGGCCTGATAATAATGACTTTTGGGCTTGCTATAGCCATTTTCAGCACCAGCGTCATTTTTGTAATCGTAAGTTTTGCAGGCAATGCGGAGTTTCCTGTGGATTGTGCCGTGGTCTTCGGATCGGCGGTGCATAGGGGCAGAGAAGCGGGTCCCGGCATCTCGCGCAGAGTGGAAACAGCCGTTCACCTAAACCAAAAGGGTAGTCTTGATCGTCTGTTTTTGACCGGAGGAATTGGAGAGGGGAACGCCTTAAGTGAAGCGCGTGTTATGCGAAATGTTGCATTGAAGATGGGAGTTGATCCGGAAATTATCACTCTGGAGGAAGGAGCGTCATCTACGTGGGAAAACATAGAATTCATAAAACCTTTTGTTGAGGATTGTGATGGAGTTGTTGGAATTTCCGACCGATATCACCTGGCGCGCATCAAATTGATCGCATGGATGCAGGATGTGGAAATGATGACGCATCCAGCGGACCGCATTGCACCGTTTAGATTCGAGATTTGGTCGATTTTGAGGGAGGCGGTTGGAGTGATTTTCTATGGATTCAGGGTCATTTAGTGTCCATCACCAACGGGGTCGCAAAAAATTTTCAATTTTCATGTAACAATTTTCACCTCGCTCCGCCGTAGCGGTATCGCCAGCTTATCATTTGCATTCTTGCACAGCGCTGGCGATCCGGCTACGCGCCTGCGCGCCGAAGCCGCTACGGCGGCGCAGGCGCGAAGGCGAGAACAAGTATCAATTTTCAAGGTTCAAATAGAAGACGTTTGAATAATTGAAAATTGATACTTGTAAATTTTCTGCGACCACCTTTATTTAACGAATACGCAATCCCAAGTACCTGTAAAGCCCTATTGAGCATACTTTGTGGACAACCCATATACCTTCGTATAAAATGCATTATACGAACTTATTTATTTTCAACACTGAGTACAAAATGGCTTCAAAAAGCCACTCCCCTCTGCTTAAGGCAATCGATAGATATCTTCTATATCTAGAGTCGGAACTTGGTAAGTCTCCGTTAACTGTTAAGAACTACCATCATCAACTAAGAGATTTCGGGAAGGCTGCCACGGTCAACTCCCCTTCCAAGATTGATAAGACGGTAATCCGGCAGTATAAGCAGTATTTACACCGATTTAAGGGGTCAAATGGTCAAGAATTGACTGTTAGGACCAAAAATCATCGTTTGACAGTTCTCAGGGCATTCCTCAGGTATCTGATACAGGAGGAAGAGTTGGATGTTTACCCTCCGGACCGCGTTACACGTTTTAAAGAGGATCCAAGGCAGGTAAAAGTTCTCTTCAGCGATCAAATGGAACGGCTACTTTCAGCTCCTGATGTGAAGACTTTACGAGGCAAACGTGACCTCGCAATCCTCCAGACCTTTTTTTCGACTGGAATGCGTCTCTCGGAACTTGTTTCACTCGATCGTGATGATATGAACTTTAAAACTCGTGAGATTTCCGTCCGTGGAAAGCGCGGTAAGGTCAGGGTCGTATTTCTCTCCGATGAGGCAGTATCCGCTTTGAAGTCATATTTGGATGCTCGCGAGGATGCGCACAATCCCCTTTTCATCCGGATAATGAAAGATATGCCGGATATCGACTCAGAAAAATTCAGACTTTCCGTCCGTTCAATCCAAAACATCGTAAAAAAGTATGCGCTTGCGGCTGGCATCGTCACAAATCCATCTCCCCACACTCTGCGACACAGCTTTGCAACGGATCTTCTTCGGAATGGTGCAGACTTGCGGTCAGTTCAGGAAATGCTTGGGCATAAGGATTTGAGTACCACGCAGATTTATACGCACGTGACGAATCCGCAGCTAAAAGAAATTCATAGGAAGTTTCATGGGAAAAAGTGATCAATAGTGATATCTACATGAAAGAACAACAATGTTTTTGTCATCATCAACCGAATAAACGAGCCGATTTGTCTGATCAATCCTGCGTGACCAGCATCCCTGCATGTCGTACTTCAAGGGTTCCGGCTTTCCGATTCCTTTGTATGGATGCTTAATTGCATCACGGCAAAGTTTTTTAATCCTTTCATACTTCTTTGGATTTTTCTTCTCCCAATATTGCAAATCCTTATATGCAGGAGGTGTAAATTTTACTTTCGCCATGGCTATACTTCCACGGAAATAGTATTGCCATCGCGCATATCTTTGAGTGAGCGCTCAAGATGCTTTCGGTTATTTGGAGATGCCAGGAGATATGCCGTTTCCAAAAGTGATGTGTATTCATCCAGCGAAAGTGCAACTGCCTTTCTCCCCTTCCCCCGTGTGATAACAATTTCAGTGACGTCGTCCTCAAGCATTTGCAAAAATTTTGCAAGGTTCTTTCGGAAGTTGGTGTATGAGACGGTAGTCATGGTGCGAAAAATAAGTACTTAAATACGTACTTATTATAGAGTGAATTCTACGTGAGTGCAAGTGGCAAACTCTGCCCTTGCAACTCCCCTCTCATGCAGTAGCATGTAATCCTCTCATTTAATTACCCAATAAATCATGAAAAATATTGCTACGGGCATTGCTGTGCTCTCCATAGGCATTCTTATTTCCGGTTCGGTTTTGGCAAAACCGGATACCACGCGAGTTCCCGCAACAAATACTCATTCCGGCAAAGTTGTAACGATTCCAGCTCATGCGGTTGAGATGGCTCCGGATGTGTTTAGTCTTGGGGTAGTAGAAGTTGATGGCAGGAAGCTTGAAGGAATCATGTTTGTTGACCGTGTGAATAGTGCCAAGGGTGGTAACGGAAAAGGTAAAGGCGGTAAGGGCGGAGGTGATAAGTGTTATGCGCATCTGGCACGTGGGGCAAAATGGAAGAGTGTAGAATCGTGGGTGCTTAATGCCCAAAATGTCCGTAACCTTAGTGGATCGTTCCTGCTTTCCAACACCACGAACAACATCCAAAAATGGGAGAGTGAGGCGGGAGTGGATATTATGGGTGCAGGATCTCTCACAAGCACTCCCCTCTCAGCGGATGAAGTGAGCCCCGATGGCCTAAACGAAATTTACTTTGGTGAAATCGAAAGCCCTGGTGCAATTGCAGTTACTATCACGTGGGGAATTTTCGGAGGGCCTCCAAAAGGCCGGGAGCTTGTGGAGATGGATCAGGTGTATGACCAGGTGGATTTTGCATGGAGCGATAGTGGAGAGGCGGGAAAGATGGATTACGAAAACGTCTCCACGCACGAGCTTGGGCATGGCCTTGGCATGGGGCATCCGGATGATTCCTGCACGGAGGAAACAATGTATAGGTTTGCATCCGAAGGTGAGACTAAAAAGAGAGACCTTAATGCCGGAGATATTGCAGGGATAAAGAGTCTTTATTAATATTTACTCCCGCTCGTGATTGGTCATGGGCGGGGGTTTTTCTTGTTAAAAACCCCTGTAACAAATGGACACAACCGCTTACCTCTTATACTTTTTCTGTTAGCTCTTTCACAAATTCATGGTCCTCTGCATCCAGAATGCTTGTCGCATTTCTTAAGATGCAAGATCGCATTACGAGGAGAATTTCGATGAAGGTTTTCACAACGTTGCAGGTCGCTAAGATCTGCAAGGTGGCACCGCATGCAGTCAAGAAGTGGTTCGACTGTGGTCGCCTAAAGGGATACCGGATTCCCGGTTCCGAGGATCGGCGCATTCCGAGGGAATACCTGATCAAGTTCCTCAAGGAGCATGGCATGCCACTTGGCGAACTCGAGGACGAGGCAATGGTCAAGGTGCTACTAGTGGCACAAGATCAGGTGATGATCGAGGATTTGAAGAGGCGGGAAATGTCGCCCGAACAGTCGTTCGAGGTCGAAGTCGTGTCTTGCGGCTTTGACGCTGGGTCTCAGACAGTAACTTTTTGTCCGGATGCCGTTATCGTTGACTTCTCAATCGGCAAGGTGGAAGCCTTGCAGATCTGCCGGAATCTGCGTAAGAACGAGGACTGCAGCGATACTGTCCTGGTCGCGTTGCTTCCGGACGATGGACAGCCGGTGAGCTTCGACCGAACGGGGATCAACGAAATTTGGCAGAAACCGTTTGTTGCACAGATGCTGGCCGAGCGCCTGATAACATTGGTTGGCGCGAAGAAAGAGCTCGTGTAGCAATAGCATGATGCTATTGCTAAAAAGCCCCGGCGTGAGGCCGGGGTTTTTCTTTGTGACCATCATCCGCGCGTGTTGAAAAAATTTATTTTACAACCGCGCGGGTAACCGAACCCGCGCTACGCCCTCGGTCATCAAAATGTAACCCTCAAAAACTTCCTCTTCCCCACCCGCACAATCCCCTCCTCCACAACCGCATCAACGGAAGTCACCGCTTTGTCATTAATTTTAATTCCATTTTGCTCAATCAAACGGCGTGCCTCTGCTTTTGAAGAAACTAACTTCTGATCAACCAAAACATCAATCAGCACACTCCCCTTCTTTACCTTTACCTCCGGCATATCCTCCGGCAAACCCTTCTCTTTAAAAACTGCATCAAACTCACCTGCAGCTTTTTCTGCAGCTTTTTCTCCGTGGTACAAAGTTACAATCTCGCGGGCGAGGCGGGCTTTTGCATCACGTGGATTGCCACTCAGGATTTGCTTCACCTCATCCATCGGAACATCCGTACAGCATTCGAAGTAAGTTTCCATCAGTTCATCATTTATCGACATTAGCTTTCCAAATATGTCGTTTGGTTCGTCATCAATGTAGATACAGTTTTCATAAGATTTACTCATTTTTCTGCCATCAGTTCCTTCGATGAGTGGAGTGGTGAGGACGAACTTTTCACGCTTGCCGAATGCTTTTTGCATCGTGCGTCCTGCAAGCATATTGAACTCCTGATCCGATCCGCCGATTTCCAGGTCTACATCCAGCATAACGGAGTCATACCCCACCATGAGCGGATACAAAAATTCATGAACCGACACGGGTTTGTCGTTGTTCATCCTTTCTGCGAACATCGCGCGTTCGCTCATCTGCTGCACGGTGAACTTGCTTGCGTGTTCCAGAATCTCTGTGTAAGTCAGCTTTTCCAGCCACTTGTGGTTGTAGACAACTTCAACTTTATTAAAGTCAATGACTTTGCCTGCTTGCTTTTTATACGTTTTAAAATTCTCTTCTACTTGCTTCTTTGAAATCGGTTGCCGCAAAGATTCCTGATCCGAGGGGTCGCCGATCATAGCGGTGAAGCTTCCGATAAGAAGAATGGCATGATGTCCCGCGTCTGCAAAAGCCTGCAGTTTTCTCATGTGAATGGTGTGACCGATGTGTATCTTCCCGCCAGTCGGATCGATGCCCCAGTAGACGCGAAGCTTCTTTTTGGAGGCAAGTTTCTCTTCCGCGAGTTCTTTCGGGATTACTTTGGCAACGGAACGGGTGAGGAGATCGTTCATTGTGGAGAGATTGTAGCATTATCTGTGCGGGAAGTGTGGGGTTGTCAGCGTTACGACGTATTCTTCCCACCAACCTCAATTCTCTAATCCTTAAGAACTTTCCTGGTTTCATTAACATCTTTCCCAATCTGCTTCTTCAACTCTTCCTCCGACTCAAACTTCTCTATACCCCTCAACCGCTCCACGACCTCGACTTCAACTTCTTCAGAAACCTCCCCCGGATCTCCATCAACAACATGTAGTTCGCAGCTTTTTGGAAGGTCAAGAACAGGGCGCTTCCCGTACTGCATTGCAGCCTTATGTTTTTCGTCACCAATCGTGATGTAAGCAGCGTATACGCCATATTCAAGCTCCCTTGGCACATCAGAGAGACTAAGATTGATTGTGGGGAAGCCAAGCTTCTTTCCCTTCCCTTCACCCTTTATCACACGAGCCTTAAATGAAAGCTGATTCTGCATCAAATATGTGATAGAATATACAGAAAGAACCATGCAGCCAAAACTAATACTTTCAGGCAAAAGTCGTCGTCTCCTGATCATGGGAGGCGTGGGTCTGGTCGTATTGGTGATGATAGTTGCTGTTCTCCGCTCCTGCACAAAAAGCGAGCCAACTCCCGAAGAAGTAAGGCTCCAGCATCTTGATTGGATGGTTAAGCTCGTGGAAACGTACAAGCAGCGCTTTGGATCATATCCGCAACCAACTGCACGGGTAGAAGCTCAGGACGGCGTTCAGCATGCGTGGGGGTATCGCAGCGAAGTCTCTGCACTCGCCTCCTGCACAGTTTCAGTTAGTGACGAGGGTGCCATTGTTCCAACAGAGTCAGTCTGTGGAGGCGGTGTGTATGATGTTGATGGAAATCTGATTGGATGGAAGGGGACCATCACCCTGGAAAGCGGATTGAATTCGATTGAGATTGCAGAGCGCGGGAGTGGCAGGATTGAGTCACCGATTTCTGAGATTGTTAAGACTGTTCCAACCGATCCCACATTCACGAACCAGGCTTACACATCAATCGGACTTGGCGAATATGTTTATGCCGTAAGGAACTCCGATGCTCCGGGTGCGGATGGACGCGATGAATATCAAATTGCTGTGACAACTTCTGATCAGATGACGGGAGAAAAGCGAACTGTGATACGCGGGAATTATTTTGTTAAATCGGATGAAAAAGATGTGGTGCCTACATCTCTCATCGGCCCCGGGCTTTTGTTTGATGAGTTTGGAAATCCAGTGGAAGATCAATCTCGTCCGCTCCATTCACTAATAGATGGGCAGAAGTATGCTTTTCCGAATCCCGTACTTGGTGAAGGCGAGGATGTAATGCAATTGCTAGCGCTTTCACGCCGTGCAAAGCGGCTGATCAGAGAGATTGAGGATCGAATAGTTTTCATGACTCTCCTTCCGATCAGCACTTCGGAAAGTGTTTCCGCATTGGAAGCAAGCCGCGAAAAAGTGAGGGGGATACTTTCTTCACTAGAAGATAGTTCAGGTCAGCCCGATCTTGGAGCTTATGAAGTAGAAATGACGGGTGTCGCTGATGAACTTTCCGGAGTCATTGATTCATTCGCGTCTGAGTATGCATCAAAAGTGGAAGCAATACTCGTGCAGGAAGTTGATGAGCGTGACGCTGTGCTCAAATTACTTAATGATGTATTTGAGATCTCGACCAATGCGGAAGACTCCGTCCTAATCGCACGGGATGAGATTTTAAATTACCTGGATGGAGAAGGAATAGAGGAGCAGACACGCCAGAGAGTCGGCCGCAAACTCAACAGCGTTTTGGAAGAACTTCCGGATCTTGATCGCATGTTCGAGAATACGGGCATGATTTCGCCGAGAGCTTTCCTGGTTGATGAAGAAAAAGCAGGCACGGGTTCTGTGATGCTTACAACAATTTCCTCTGAGTTACATGTTCATCTTTTCGAATTTAAGCAAATAGTGGATACGATTCTTGAAGATCTTATTAAGGGTGCAGCAGAACTTGAAGATGTTGATTCATCACTGACCAAATTGATGAAGGCACTTACAACTGAGCACACCAGAATCAGATCCATGTTTGATGAAGTCGCAGAGTCCGACACCGCAGTTCAAGTCCTTTCTGATTTTCGTGCCAAAAAAGACGAATCTCCACTTGAAGCGATCAAAAGCACAGCGGCAAGCTCCAAAATGGATGGTGACTTGAGTTCACTTGAGTTTGAGTCACAGGTTCTGGAAAACATTTCGCTGGAGCGCGCACCGGGCATTCCGGATATTGGAATTGTAGAAGATGAACTGATGGCAGAGTACAAAGGAATTCCCTATCCCCTACCCTAATGCCATCCGTAATCGGAGTTGATCTCGGCGGTACAAAAACTGCAGTTGCGCGTTACGATGCAGAAAGTTTTGAGGAGCAGGAGTGCGTCCGGCTACCAACTCACGCAGACCGCGAATTTCCACACGTGCTTGATGATCTTGTGGAGGACATCAACAAATTACGGAAGGATGATACGACTGCAGTTGGAGTTGGTGTGCCAGGTCTCGTCAAACAACCCAATGGCACGATTATCACAATGCCAAACATTCCGGGGGCTGAAGGTCATCAGATGAAGAAAGAACTTGAGGAGAAAATAAATCTCCCCGTCACAGTTGATAACGATGCGAATTGTTTTGCGCTTGCGGAAGCATTGTACGGCGCGGGCAAAGGTCGTGAAGTTGTAGTCGGCATCACGATGGGAACTGGAGTTGGTGGAGGTATCGTCATAAACGGAAAAATCTTCCACGGAGAAAACGGTTTTGCCGCGGAAATCGGGCACATGCTTTTAAAACCCGGAGAGCCTCCATTTGTCACAGAAGATAAACGCGGTGATGTGGAGCAATTTGTTTCCGGAACCGCGCTTGGCAAAAGATGCCAGGAAGCAAAAACTCCGGAGGAATATCTGGAGGGAGAAGTCTGCGGATTTCTGCAGCCAATGATCTTCCGCGAGATTGCGTGGATTATCGTAAACGTCACACATTTGATGGATCCATCTGTGATTGTGTTTGGAGGAAGTGCAGGCCGCGCACTCGAGCCTCATTTTGATGAGGTCAGAGAAGAGTTGAAGACGTGGATGCTGCCAAATACGCCTTTGCCCGATCTTGCGATTGCAGAGCTAAAGGATGCGGCTACGAGGGGGGCAGCGTTGCTTGTAGCGTGACATGCTTCGATACAATGGATTCACACCCGCGAAGGTAACATGTTAATAAAGCGTCCGCGGGCGAACATCCCTGGAACTGTTTCGTTTGAATGAATGCATGAAGTTGCTTACACCCTTTTGACCCGCGGTAAGTATGATGTGCATATGGTCATCCAAAATACAGAACGCATGGATCAGAGCCCCGTGCAGATTTTTTGTGGCGATTAAATTATCAATAAGCATCTCCGGGATTCCCGGCAATGTACACCATTGCACTCCCTCCTCTGCATTTGTGGTTATGTGGAATGTGCCATATTGTCCCATTCTGCGTTGAACCATGCAAAACAAATATTATCACACCTGTACACCATGCAGCCCCACACATAGCGAAGGTTATCACGTTATACATCATGTGACCCCAAACGTAGCGAAGGATCGTTTCCTTCGCGGATGTTTACAAACAACGAGGGAGGCGGCGTTGCTTTGTTAAGTATGCACAGAATGGTGATATCGGGCTAATACACTATGATTTGCTACAACTTCTATTATGTGCTATCATAATAGCATGTCAAAAGAAGCAGAAACAGGTTCGTTAGAGATGAATGAATCGATAATTGCAGAAAGTAGTAGATGACACTCCAGCACTCAAAAAGGTCGACGAACTCCTACAGAATCACGATCTATCTTTGGGAAAACGCGGAAAATTTTGGTCTATTCTGCTTCAACGTTAGATACGGAGCTCTGAGTATCCCTCGCCCGCATAACTTTCTCCCTCGCAAGCCTTCTCAATTCCCCAGCAATCGAGCGGAAGTTTGAGTGAAGCTCTTCAGCTTCTTCAGCCAGGTTCCATGCATTTTGTGCTGAAGATTCAACCTGCTCCCACTCCCCTGCTCTCTCCTCTTCCTCTGCAACAACGAGTGATCGAAAACCCTCTGACATCTTCACCAGTCCTTTAAGTAAAGGGTCATCCGGACGATTTCTGTGCGCACCGTATGCCATCAGCATTGCACGTGCGGACGAATATAATGCCTCCTCCAGATCTTTGTTGATGTTTTGCAGTACATTGAGCATCTCTACTTCCGTCCTATCAATGAGTATCTGCGTTCTTTCATTTTCCTTGTACTGCAAAAGTGCGTAGATGATTTCTGCAACATCCGCACGAGTCAATTCTTTCCCCGGATCAAGCTTGAACTCCTCATCAATTTTTAACATTGATGCAGTTATCCCAAATCGCAGGTATTTGTAGTACCACCCATCCGGGTTTATGACGTCATTTGAGAGCGGTAGTTTCACATTATCAAAATCATTTGTACTCGCACCGTGTGCAATGAGAAGCATCTTCAAGAACTCGACGTGATTAACTGTTCGCTCCGGATAGAACTTCTCAGTCTTCGGCGGCCCATCAATTATTCCAAAAATTTGGAATGCGCGTTCGACGTATGGGAAAAACCACACGGTGTTTGGCACATCCTCGTAACTACTTTGCTCGAATGATGCGATGTGTTCATCAAAAGAGATTGGAGCAACAATCAACTTCAGCGCTTCTGCACGGTTGACGGGGTTGGAGGGTTTGTATGTTCCATTGGGGTATCCGTGAATGATTCCGCGAATCCTCAGGTCATCAATTGCTGTAAATGATGGATGCCGTTCGGGGACATCGCTAAAGGCGGCAGCATGTGTTGTTGCCGGGAAAATTGAGATCATGAAAGTGATCGTCAGAGCTTTGAGCCATGCGGGGGGCGGCATGGGGGATATCTTAGCACAAGGTGGCGCGGGTGCGTCACGAGCGAGCGCGTAGCGCTCGTGAGTGACCGCCCGCGCTGGGCAAGAACATGCAAGCAAGATATTGGTAGAGAAAAATGCTTGCCCAGTGCGGGATGCACCCGCGTCACCTTTTTATTGCTGAGCGCATGCAAACGATCTTGCAGCAATGAACGTAGAAATAGGAGTTGCAAGCAGAAGGGCGCTGCTACCGACTAAAGTTCTGATGATTTCTTCTGCCAAAAACGCGCTGTTAAGCGTTACCCAGACTGGTGCACCCCCTCCTATAAACAATATGAGAAACATGGGCAACGATGCTCCGATGTATGCCAAGGCAAGAGTGTTAATCATGGAGGCGATGTGTTCATGCCCCACAGACATACCTGCCTTGTAAAGTCTTCTGAATCCATATGCCGGGTTTGCTTTTCTAATCTCATCGACTGCGGAAACCTGTGATGTTGTGATATCGTCCAGGACTCCCAGCGCACCGATTATGATGCCGGCAAGCAGGAGCCCCTTTGGATCAATATGAAGTGATGGATCGAGTTTGAGAAAGACACTTTCTTCACTCCCCAACCCGAAGAGATTTGCGAACTCAACGCCGGCGAATGCCAAAACGACGGCGAACATGAGAGTTATACAAGTGGCCGCAAGCGCCAGAGTTGCGCGCCTGTTGCAGCCATGTGCGATCAGGATAGTGGAACACGCAATAAGAAACGCACCGGTGACGCTGATTGCAAATGCATTCCATCCTGTAATGATCAACGGAAAGATAAAGAAAGCAATAATCAAAACTGAGACGGCGAGGCCAAATAGAGACATCAGCCCCCTCTTCCTGCCAATTAGAGCCACGAGCAATAAGAAGGCAATTGAAATCCACAAAAGCGAAGGTAGGCGGTATGTTTCCTGAAAGTAGTACGCCTCGCTTCCATCAGGCCTTTCGACATGTTGCAGAACTACAGTTTGCCCCGGAACGATACGTAAATCCTCACGATCGGTCGTGAATTCATTTTCAACGTCTATTGTCATTCCGTCGTCGGATCCGCTTTTTATGATGAGTTTTGCTTTTGCTTCATCCACTTCTTGAACGCGGGCGCGGACATAGTCAATTGCGGGCTCCTCCATGTTTACATTTTATCAGATTACCCGTTGTCTGCCGATCAATCTTTCAAAATTGATTGTGTTAGAATACGCTCCAAATGCATAACGGTTACACACTCCTCATAGCAATCTTGTTGACGCTTTTTGCGGGAATGAGCACAATGATTGGAAGTATTTTTGCTTTTTCATCCTGTCGCAAAAGCAATCGTTCTTTTGCCATGGCGCTGGGTTTTTCTGCCGGGTTCATGGTGTATATATCTTTTGCTGATCTTCTCCCTGAGGGGATGGATCGCCTTGTAGAAATATACGGTAAGAACGCCGGACACTGGAGGGCGATTCTGAGTTTTTTTATTGGAATTGCCGTTGTTGCTCTCCTTGATGGGATCGTTCCACATTGTACCGGCGGACGATGCCGGCGCGATCTGGAATACAAATGCAAGCATGCTCCTCTGTATCACACTGGCGTACTTGCGGCTATTGCGCTTGCAATCCACAACTTGCCGGAGGGATTTGTAACGCTTATAGGGGTTGTTGATGATATTCGTATCGGAGTGGCACTGGCTATTGCGATTGCCATTCATAATATTCCGGAGGGCATATCCATTTGCGCGCCGGTGTATGCAGCGACTGGCAAAAAAAGTACGGCACTGTGGTATACATTCATTGCCGGCATTTCCGAACCTGTTGGCGCATTTATTGGATATCTGCTTCTGCATTCGTGTATTACCGGGGTGCTTTGCGGAGTATCGTTTTGCGGCGTTGCGGGAATGATGGTCTATCTTGCGCTCGATCAAATGCTTCCTGCCGCACGCGCGCGTACGGATCCTCACTGGGCGATGGCGGGATTTGTAGTAGGTATGTTTTGCATGGCAGTGAGTATTTTCCTTTTAGGACTAGTGTAAATAGACCTGCAAAATTACATTGACAAATCCATTGACGTGTCAGAATTATGGGTATATATTCATTATGTTCTTATTTCATCACCTCAGTAATCATGCCAGGATTCGACAAAGCAGGACCGGCAGGTCAGGGATCCCTGACCGGACGCGGAATGGGTCCGTGTGCGGGAAAAGGAACTGCTCCGCGCGGTAGATTCGGACGTGGAAGAGGCAGGGGCAGAGGGTTCGGACAGCCTGTGAGCTTGGAGGAGGAAGAGAAGGCTCTGAAGGCTGAGCTCGAGGAAGTGCGCAAAGCGCATAAGGCCGACAAGAAGTGATATACTTTTCAGGCATGCCACGCCCAAGAGGTTTCCGCCGCATACGCTTCTCGCCTTCTGTGACTTACTACAAGCCGCAGGGCGTGCCTATGCGATCACTGAAAGTCGTTGAGCTGACTCCCGAAGAATTGGAAACGCTAAGATTAAAAAACGTGAAGGGGTTAAGTCAGATACAGGCTGCAAAGGAGATGAAGACTTCACAGAGCACGTTCCAGAGGATTCTCACGGATGCCGAGCAAAAAGTGAGCAGCGCGCTCGTTGAGGGGTGCGCGATACGCATATGTGATGACAAATGAATATTTACCCGTTAATTTTCGTCACCTCAATCTCCGTGAACATTTGTCTGTGCCCCTGCGTAGTCCGCGTCCTTTTCCTGTGCTTCATTTTGAATACGGTCACTTTATCTGCTTTTCCATGTCCCAAAATTTTTGCTTCTACAGAGGCTCCACTCACATGAGGTTTTCCGATTGATGCATCACCTTTACCTTTGGACATAAGAAAAACCTGGTCAAATGTTACTTTGTCCCCTTCCTTCTTTTCTCTCATAAAAGGCACCTTGAGCTTATCGCCCTTTGAGAGCTTTTGCTGTGTGCCTGCAATATCTACCACTGCGAATGCCATGAGCCGATAGAGTGTATGGCTGTTTATGTTAGGTTGCAACTACATAAGAAGTGTTTTTTGATGCATAGCATCAGCCTTGCCCAAAACGATCAGAATGATCAGAATGGATGTAGTTTCGTGAGATCTTACATCTTTCCCTTTATAAACCATGAAAACTTTAAGATTAATCCTTACAGGAGCGTTTGTAATTTCTTTCGTTGGAGTCGGTCTCGCGTTCGCGGAAGGAAGCGCGCCTCCTGCGGATGTCGTAGACACGGACGAGATTGCCAATCCGCATCTTGAGCCCTTTAGTGGTCAGACCGGGAGAAGAGTTCGCGCAAGACGCAGGCCATGTGCACATATGAAAGCCGGATCTGCCGAGCGCAGGGAATGCCGAAAAGATCGATATCACGACAGGCGCGAGGTTCGCAAACAGGTAAAGCGTGATTTTGCCAAAGAGAGAAAAGAGTTCTTCCTCAAAAAAAGAGAAGAGTTGCGAGAAAAATTCCTAGAAAAGAATTATTCAGTTTCAAAAAGGTCTGCGGCTCGCGATCAGCACATGCAGAACAGGCTGCAGCGCATGAAGGATCGTCAAAATGTGCAAAGAACGCGATTTGAGCGAAGAATGCAGATGAGAGAGGATAAGTGGAGGAGTAGGTATCAGGATGTCGAGTAGTTTGCCTTTCTCGCCAGAATTCGGTAGCATCACTTTTAACTTCCTGTCAACATCATGATGAAACCACTCATACCTGCTTCACTGCTTATAATTCCACTGATTTCATCCATTGCCTTTGCAGAGGGTGAAGATGCGGATATCAGTTACAGCCGTTGTAATGATCTGCGCGGCATAGAGCGTGCCTCTTGTCGTGCTCTCCAGGATCTTAAGGTATCCGGAGAAGAAATGCCTGCGCTCAAGAGTGATGGGACCTGCAAGATAGCCCAGAAACGTTCGGAGGTGCAGCGGCGCTTTTGTTTGCTTATTGAGAGCGAGAAAAATAAGAAGAAAGGAAGAGTTATAAACCCGCGCATCCAGATGCGTGCAGAGATGTATCGCGGCCGCTCTCCTTCACAAAGTGTTATTGCGGAGGAGGCCCTGAGGAAAAGCCGGGAAAGTTTTCATCTTAAAGTTCAGGAACAGCTGCGTGGGCGGCAGGGCAGGATTGATGCACAACAGGCTCGGCGTCACTACATTCTGGATAGGCAGGAACGGCGTAGAAAGAGCGATGAGTTAACTGGAAAGGAGTTAAATAGATCATACAATCAGCGTGCGCAGTTGCATGAGGGGCGGGATGTTCGGCGCAAGCGTGAGCTCAGGCGCGCTCAAAGAATGCATCAGGAGAGCCAAAAGAAAAGTGAGGATCTTTCCGAGCGATCTGCACGCAGGCAAAATCTGGAGCAGAGGCGCCACCGTGTTCAGATCAAGGAGCGTGCTCCATGGAAGGTGGACAACCCACGCAAACGGCTCAATTACAACGAGGTTCAGCGGGATCAGCGGGTTCTGGATATCTTTCGTTCAGATACTTTCCAGGGTGGTCCAATGAGGTACTACCGTAATGCACCGCGTATCAGGAAAGACGAATCCCGATAAATGCTATGCCCATCACCTATTTGATTCCTGTAGCGCTTACATTAGCCGCCTCGGCAGGTGCGGGGGTTGTGCCTGCAGAGGGTGCAGCTTCGTGTGATGAACTCAGAGGCAGAGAAAGGGCGCTCTGCCGGATTGAAGTGAAACTCGATCGGGTGCCAACGTGCTCCATAACCGAAACGAGAACGGGGATTGAAAATATGTACTGCACCTTTAAAAATCAGATTGACCGTGAACCCGCGCCGGATAGCAGCAGGAGAACGGAAATGCGTCTTAAAGAAATGGAGATGCGTATGAGAGGAAGAATCCCGCAGGTGGAACGACAAAACAAAAACGAACAAAATTATGTTCGTGGTCAGATTCATAGAGCAGCTTCCATCCGCAAGCAATTTGTGAATGCAAGAACGAATCGTCGTATTGGAAAGCAGGAGTTCCCGGGAAGGTTTAGGCCGGTGGATAAAGAGGAGGCAAGAAAGAGCCTGAGGCGCTTTCCGCGAGCCACTACGGATCTGAGTAAAATTTCCGGCCCGAGGAGAGTTCGTTCAAGAGTGGAGCGCGTTAATCGGTCAAACCGGGATAGGAAGAATGATGCTGAGCGGCTGATTCGGTTGTATCAGGAACGCAAGAAAAAAGTGCCGCCGATTCGGTGAGGATGTATCGTTTTCCGGTATACTGTCTGTTGAGCGTGGGCGCATAGCTCAGTTGGTTTAGAGCGTCTGGTTTACACCCAGAAGGTCGGGGGTTCGAATCCCTCTGCGCCCACCATTTCAAAAATTTCCAAGCCCATCATTTGATTTCCCCCTTGCTGAGATGAATAAATGTGGACGAAAGCCAAGGCCAAAAATAAATATAAGCGAGCTTTCAGATGCAGATGTGGTTGATAAATTGAGAGAATTACATTCTCTTGGGGATTATGAATATGGCAAGTATCTAAAAAGAATCAACCGTATTAGTGGTAGGTTATATGAGGAAGCAATGCACCTACTTCTTGGGCTTGCGTCCGTCACAGGAGATGCAAATTCACGTGTGAGTACAATGGGACATTGCAAACAACGCAAGGTGCCATATAGGCAATGAAGTCATATCATCTGGGATATTGAAAAAAAGACTGTTTTGAGCTATAATCAAGGGATTTATTGAACCCTTAAACAGACTCAAAAACACACATGCAATCCCCTTCTCCATCAAAGATTCTGCTCGAATGGCAGGCGCTGGATGCACATCCGCATAAACGCGGCAGCCGGTGGTACATGGTCGGCGGGATATTTATCCTGATGTTTGCGGCATATGGCCTGTGGGAAGGTTCGTGGCTCACTGCACTCGTTGCTGTTTTGATTGGCGGGATGTACTTTTTGATGCGAAACGCCGCTCCGCGCAAAATCACAGTGCGAATAACTGCAATTGGGGTGCAAGTGGAAGAGAGCGTGACTCCGTGGAATCAATTGAAGGATTTCTGGATTCTTCTGGCTCCTGATTACTCTGAGCTGCACATTGCGACACAGGGCATGGCTCAACGGGAAATTAAAGTCTTTATCCGTGATCCACGAACTTCGGCAGAAAATGCTCCTGATCCCGGAATGATACGCGAAATGCTCTTGGGGTTCCTTCCGGAGCGCCCAGGAATGCAGGAGAGATTTCTTGACTCGCTCGCCCGAATCCTTAAACTCTGATGAAACAGTCCTTTTTCCATATTAAGACGGCATGGGAAAACTTCAGACACTTCGCTTCTGAAACAAATCTCTGGAAAGAGGAGAGATGCGCGTGGCTCGATCCCAAGGGTAAGCATGTAGCTCAGGGGGCATCTTCGGAACACGGCGAAACAAAGCGCGGGGAATTTACTCCGTGGGATAAATTCTTAGAGATCCAAAAGCATGTATTGGCGGGCA
Source organism: uncultured Candidatus Peribacteria bacterium (assembly GCA_964632395.1). Taxonomy (GTDB): domain Bacteria; phylum Patescibacteriota; class Gracilibacteria; order Peribacterales; family Peribacteraceae; genus CAZWES01. Next base: position 25,363 of record CAZWES010000014.1, read on the forward strand.
TCCCGGATAAAGTGCTTTCGGATTTGGACAGGCTTGCAAAAGATCCCGGCAAGATGAGTTCTTACATAAAGAGCCATCGCGATGAGATTGTTAAAATGATTGATAAGGAAACCGGTCACGACAAACTCGCGATCAAAGAGTTCAAACGATTGATTGACGCGGAAGAAGTTAAATCTGAACAAATCCGAATGAAGATCGAGGAAGTGTTTGCAAAAAGTAAGAAACCAGAAGATGATGCTGAATCATTAAAAGTTCTTGCAAAGCATAAAGCCCCTGAAGGCAAAGAGGATGAGGAAGATAAAAAGACTCGTTGGAAAGCACTCTTGGAGCATCTTGCAAAAGTCACCCATCCCCTCTATCGAAGAATTGCATCATTTTTGAGGAGACCGTCTGTTGAAAGTTTTGGTATTTCACCGGAAGAGGTTTTCGAAAAACTAAAAGATCCGGGAAAACGGATGGAACTTCTACGCGAACTTGCTGATCATAGGCATGATCTCGTATTGGAGGATGCCGCAAATGTTGAAGATCGTTTGGGAGCACTTGCTGATCTGTATGCAATTCTAAGCCACTCAATGTACTGGCTCTCTCCGGAAGAGCGAGTGGAGCTTTACGAAATAATGGCCAGAGTTGGTGCGGCGCAGGACGTTCTTAAGGGCGAACGTGATCGGCTTGAAGAACCCATAGAGCAAACTGACGATGAGAAAAATAAGATGGAAATTAGTCATTCTGAGGAGATTGTTATGTTTATCAAGAACGAGAGTGACAATAAAGATCGGAAGATTGGAGGAGATAATGGGCTGCAAAAACGTCTTGAGAAGAAGGGATATAACTCGGCGATGCAGCCCAATGTTTTTACTCTCTTTTCGGATGGCCTAAAGGGTGGGGGTTGGATTGATGCAATGCCTGTATCAGAAAGTCTCAAGTACACATGTACTCTTATTGCTCTTGAGGAATCTGCGGTTCTTCACAGGTTGATTGCTTATGGAAAGCGCTCGGAGTTCAAGGGGGGTGTGCAGGGACTTTTCTGGCACATGAGAAATGTCATGCTCGAGTTCGTTCGCTCGGGAGTTCGCGGTTCCCGTGAAAAAACAACTGTTTTGGAAGTCACTAACGAAACGACTGAACAGGCAAAGGCGGACTTTGAGGTTTTGCGAAACCGGGTGGAGCGAGCCAATGCTCCTTTGCAATCAAATGTGCGCTTGAGGTCGGATGTTGATGAGTTGCTCGTAATATACGCATGGATTACTCATCTGGATCCATTCTTCGATCCGAAGGAGAAAACGAAGCAAAAACTACTAAATTGGAGGAAAAATGCCGAAGCAGATTCCTCTGAGCTAAAAGAGGAAGAAATGCGCGCACGAGATGAACTGGAGCTTTCTCTTCGTGATTTTGCTCCACTTGAAATCCAAGTACTCAAAAATGATGACCTGAACACTCTCCTTGCTGCGCTCACCGAAGTTATGGGAGAGCAGAAGCTTGAGGAATGGAGTGAGCTTAGAAAACACATTGAAAATCCAACAGCGAAAGATGTTTTAAGGAGCACAAGAATTCCTGACTTTCTGTTTGAGCCGGCTGAAGAGGAATATGTGCATGATAGGAATAAAATTCTTCAGAAAGCTGGAACGGATGGGGCATCTAACGACTTAAAGTACCTCGATGATGAGTATATGAAGAAAAATGCGATGCGCAGGGTTTTGCACAAGGCATACGTGAAAGGCGCGGTTTCGGGAATTGTTTCCGTGATCGAAGCAACAGTAAAGGCAAGGGCTGCGGAGCTACAGGAGAATTTCGTCTCACAAGTTAGCGGTCGTGATAAATATTCAGATGAGGAACTTTCCAGCATCACAAATCTGATTGATGCTCTTTCTAAATTAAAGAAAAGCAACCTGCGTGCAAGTACAGTTCCGTTGGAACATGCATCCACGGATGTAGGGCAGTTAAGCTCTCTGGCAAATGATGTTAAGAATTTTGAGCGCGATGAGGCGAAGAGAAAAAAACGGGCGGAGCAGAATAAATCCGATGCTGCAGAGATTTTAAAAAATGACAGGATCCCTAAGAGCATAAAAGAAACTGCAAAATCTGTAGCAGATGGAAGCGCAGTACTTTCAAACAGTCGTCCAATCGGTTTGTTTGGCAATGAGAAAGTTGCAAACGCTGTGGATTCTGCATTATCACAAAATGTTGAAGAAGTGAGTGAGCTAAATGATAAGTATCAGCAAGTTTCCTCTCGCATAAATTCGTTGTTGCCAAAGTACCGTGGAGAAAAGGCAGATCCGTTATTTGATAAAGCCGAGGAAAGGCTGAGAGAAGAAATGAGGGGAATAACTGCAAAACTTAGAGCGGCACCAAATGCGGGAGATAAGGCAGAGGAGCTTCTGAAGAGCGCAGGGACAAGCATTGAAAATCTTGAAGAATTTATTGAGATTTTAGAATCTGCAATCGAACAGGAGCCTCTTGATGAAAAACGGTTTGCAGAACACATCAGAAATGAACCCACGTTGAGAGACAAAAAGCCCGAGTTCGTTTGGGGTGTGTATGATAGAACCAAAAGGAAAATTTATCTGAACGAAGCAGTTCTGGAGGAATATGGTGATAAAGCTCGAAAGATGGTTATGATCCATGAAGGACGCCATGCCTTCCACGATGCGTTACGTCAGGTTTTCCCGATGTTCCTTGTCGAGGCTTACAATTCAATAGCCCCCTACTCACCGGAAGTTGCCAAAAGATGCACAAGGCTTGCGAAGATGGAGGGGCTTACGAAGGATGAATGGAAAGATGAAGCAATGGATGAGCTTTTGGTGAGGCAATTTGCATATTCAGAAATGCAGGATGAAATTCATGAACACGGCAAGTTCCCTCCGGGGCTTAGAGTTAGCGCCAAAGACGTGGAGGTTTTTGAGTCGCTTGAGACATCACTTGGCAGGCTTGATTTCAGTGGTGGCAAAAAAAGGCTTTCTGGGCGAAAAATGATTGCTGCGGATGGGGATGAGGGGGATGTGGCAGCGGATGCTGGTACAACGGCAGTTGCAGATGCAGAAGATGATCGTCCAAGCCAAACAGTTGCCACCGGAGAAAGAGATCCAGATTTCCAGCCTCCTCCATATGTAGAAAACACAAGAATAACCGATGACTTTGAGCAGGTCAGGCAGGGGTTTGTAAAAATTGATGCTTTTTTGGAATCAGATTCAGTTCAAAGAACCGCAGGAAACCTAACGCGAGTTAGTGAACTGAAAACCGAGCTTGAGAATGTTAAACAAATTTATGATGATCAGGATGTTGAAGAAGATCTTGCATACAAAGAGAGAGTGGGTGCACTTAAAGCAAACGTAAAAACAATCACAAACATGATTGCGGAAAGAGACGCTTGGGAACGCGATCTGCGAGATGCACCCGAGGAACAAAATATTTTCAAGGCAATATGGAATAGTACAGAGTTTATGAGCATTCACAGCTTTATTGCCATATACAAATCTATTGTGGAGGACGTTAAAAGACAGATGGAGCGTCGTGAGCAGGGGCGTATTGGACGAGTTGGTAAAGGGCTTACGGAGTGGATTAGCAAGGTTCCTCTGCTTCGGGAGATCCCTTACATCAATACATTGTCCGTTGAGTTCCAGCGTCGCGAAAAGAGTTCGGAGAACGAAGAAGTAGAGAAATACAAGAGTGCACTTGTGGAAATTGATAGCTACGAATTGCAGGCAATGCTGCATCATCCTACAAATAGAGACCATATGAAGGCCATACTTCACCTACTGGGTGAACGTGGTCGTATAGATTGGAACGATACTAAGTTTTGGGAGGCGCTTAGCAGCTTTTCGCGATATAACATACCAATTAAGGCCTGTGAAAGAAACGAAACCCTTAAAGAGGACTGGCTTAGAAAAGTGATTTCAGATATTTGGAATGATGATGATCTTTACAGACAATGGAAAACTAAGAACGATAGCAGCATTGAAAGTGAGAAGAAGAACTTCACTCCCGAGGCAGATAGATTAAGCAACCTGGCAGATGGACTTAATGGTGAGCTCAGAAAACAGCTAAGAATGTTTAAGGAGGCAAAGGAGAGAAGTGAGCCTATTCCAAATGATGTTCAGCCGCATATTTACGAAGAAATCATTGATTACTCGATCAGAAATGGAAAGATGACAATGGAGGAGAAGTTTTTCTATCTTGTACAAGGTGTAGCAGAAGGGCTTATAGGTGCCGATAGGCTTAGGACTCTTGCCGGAGAGAAAGGTGGTGTTCTTAACATTTTCCCATTTATTGATTACTTTTATAAGAGAAACAACACGCTGCCGGAAATTCAGGCACTTGCCAAAAGATTGAGGGAAGATAATGACTGGAAAAGTGATGCTTTTTACAGGCCCGGATTGAAAACTACGATTTGGCTTGAGCTTGAGGTTGCACGTGAGGAATCTGTAAAACAACGTCTTGGTAAAGGAATTGATAAGCGTGGAGGCGAAATGGATCATGATGATATGCACTTCTTCCTTCCTCGATTGGACTTTGAGGAACTTGATAATCTCGCAAAGCCGCAGGGAGGAGGCCGTCAGCAACTTTCTGGCGATGGTTGGCTTAATGGTTATGTAGGATTCAATTCATATATAAAATCGCTTGGCACTCTTGTGCAACTAGAAGAAGACGGGGTTGGCGGTGCAAAGTTCGGATCGCAGGATGCCGAACAAGTAATTAAGGCAGCAGCAAGTTTTGTTCGCATGGATAGTATATTAATTGGAAGAAGTGGGTTTAACGAGGCAAGACGACCAAAAATAAGCTGGGGTGAGATGAAAACATCTATGCCTGTAGCCGGTAATCATGTAGCCAATGAGTACAGAAAACGCATGGAAAAATTTACCAGGGAACTGATTCTTGCTTATCAGGATGATGAAATGAATGAACAATTTGTGGATGAGATGCTTATATCTACAGAGGGAGTTGAATTAGGGGAGGATGCAACAAGAAAAGTTGAACACCACTCAAAGGTTCTTCAGGACAAGCTTTCCCAAGTTATTAAGCGCAAGGGTCTAGGCCCGATGAGAGAGGTTCTACAAAGAAACTTTAGAGATATGATCTCACACAGTGAAATTGAGGAAGAATTTACTTATGATAATGTAAGAAATATTTGGGAAGAACAACGGCAGGCAAGCTCGAATTAATAACACTTATTATATGAATCTTCTCCACCATTTCCGGCAAAATAAATTCAAAATTCAAAATTCAAAATTCAAAATTGTTCGTAATTTTGCATTCTGCATTTTGAATTTTGCATTAATCTCAATGCTAGCTTCTGATCAGGCACTCGCCCAACGCCCAATCGAACTCCTCGAACCAATCGGCAACACTACACAAATCATGGTGACAGGAAACCCACTCAGCGCTCTTAACCAGTATCTGCAGCCGTTCATGCCACTCATCATCGGAGCTTCTGCAGGACTCGCGGTTTTGATGATTATTCTTGGTGGATTTCAGATTATGCTCTCTGGTGGTGCGATTGCGCAGAGTGCGGGCAAGGATAGGATACTTGCAGCACTACTCGGGCTTTCGCTTCTTGTTTTCTCCGCCGTTATTCTTTACATGCTTAATTCTAACTTCTTCGTTCTAACATGATGGTCTCTATAGGGAAACAAAATAGGCAAAGTAATCGCAGAAAATTATCAATTATCAATTATCAATTTGCTGCATTACTTGCACTAATCTTGGGAATAATTCCGTTTCCCATCCTCGCCGCCGAACTCATGCATCCCCTTTGCTCCTTTCCAGGATGTGGATTAGCACCTGCAAACATCCTTGGCGGAGTTGCAATTCCGGAAGTTGCTAGAATCACACTCAATTCTGCAGCGGCACTTGCAGTTATCTTCGGTTTGGTTGGTGGTGCGCGTTATTTGATCTCAAGAGGAAAAGATGAAGAAGTAGAAAAGGGAAAGAATACGATTCTGTGGGCGCTCGGTGGAATGTTTTTGGCACTTGGTGCACACAGGATTGTAATGGCGGTGCTTTCGCAGAGTTATGTTGCTGTTGGTGTAGATCCGCTGTTTGAATTCTTCAACGCTGTCATCGCTATAATGATGACTCTATTAAATGTAACATTCATGCTTATGGTCTTTTGGAGTGCCGGGTATATGGTGATGGCACGCGGGAAGGATGAGGATATGACAAAGGGGAGGAAGACATTGTTCTATGCAATTCTTGGCGCTGTTGCAATTAACATAATTCCGTATCTTGTTCGCGCTGTTATTCTCATCAATCCATGAAGAATTTGATACTTCCAGACACGGCTAATGCAGCAGGTCTTGATGACGTAGGTGCGGGCACTGCAAACTCCATCTGGTCGCAGGCATGTGAGATGCTCCCCTACTGCGGGCAGGGTGCGCAGGGGTTAGAGATTATTACAGGGATTGTTGGGAATTTTATACTCTGGACGATCGGTCCGGCTGCAATTCTGCTAATTCTCTACGCATCAATTCGCCTGATAACGTCAACTGGTAATGATGAGACTGTGCGAAAAGTGTGGAAGGAAATTATCTTCTATGCCATTTTAGGGCTTATATTAGCCATTTTGGCGGATGTCATCATCAACTGGATATACAATCTGATCACAGGGATTGTTTCGATGTAATGCAGAAGGGCTAAAGCCCATTATATGATAGATCGTTAACCCTGCGCTTAAGCGCAGGGTTAACGATCTCGTCCACTTGGGCTTCAGCCCTTATTTGGGTCACCAACATATGCTGTAACATAGGGTCATGTTCTCGGTAGCATCTGATAACCCCTTCATCATCTTCCGCCATCTCCAAAAGATTGCACGTGATCGGCATGGAGAAGATCAGGTAATTGATCTCTCTCGTGGGGATCCAGGCTATGGTTTCGTTCCATCCGCGCATGGACGAATGTTTGCGAGTTACGTTCTTGAGCTTGATACCGCAATGAACGAGAGTGCGGATCAGAGGTTCCTCAAATTGAAGGAGAGTGATCTTGGAATGATAGAAGAACAAGTCAAAAACGTAACAGGTGAGATTTACCATCCGGCAGCAGCCGAAACACGTCATACATTGCTTAAAAAATTCACCGACCACGCAATCAAGTCTGCAAGTGAGGAAGGGAAGCAATGGACTCAATTTGACGTGCTGCGCGGACTCTTTTCATTCTGCCCAATGAGCGGCGGTTCGTATCTTGATCCAAAAGGTCAGGAACTTTCCCGTGTGATAATTGCAAAATGGCATCGCGAGGAATATGGCGTTAAAGTGACGAGTGATGACCTTATTCTGACGAATGGTGTGAGTCACGGAATTGGTACGGTATTCAAAACGCTTGGTGAAGAGGGATGCGGATATCTTTCAAACGGCGATAGTGTTGTCATAGGTTCACCTGTCTACGCTCCATATCTGAGCATTCTAAAAGAGCGTGGAATAGATGCTGTCACATTCAATATCGATCCGGTCAGTGGAGAGATTTCAGACCTCCCTGATATTTCTTCCTCAAACGTGAAAGCATTGATACTGATCGACCCAAATAATCCAACAGGATTCTCACTTTCTGAATCTGATCTTGAGAAGCTTGCAGGATTTGCGAGGAAACACGACCTCCTTATCATCACCGACGAAGTCTATTACTCGTTCTTCCCAAGGAAGAAGACGATGCTGCATTTTGCACCCGAGCGGACGATCTGCCTGAACTCACGGTCAAAAATTGAACGCAGCACAGGCTTACGCTTTGGAGAAATCATCACACTGCCCGAAGGCAGAAAGTGGATGGCATCCAAGTTTGGGGTTGATGGTATTGATGGACTTGAACAGCTTCTGATTTACTCAAAAGCGCCCGGGAGAGCAGGTGGGCAGTTCCAGCATACAACTTTCGTGCCGGGACCTGCACAGCTCATGGGCATCTCTCATCTTGTTTTGGGTAGTGATGAGCGCGAGTCATACAAGTCAGATCTTGCAGAAAATGGAAGGATTTTTGCAGAGGAGCTTGAACTTTCTCACAAAGGAAATCTCTACTACACACTTTTTGACCTCAACTCTTTATCCGGATGTGCAACTCAAAATATGCCCGTTAAGGAGAAGTTGATAAAGCTTGCGGAAGAAGGGGTCATATTTCTACCCGCATACCAATTCTTTGCAGAATCAGAAAGAAGTGATGAACATCTTTCATTTGTTCGCGCTTCAGTTGTTAATACAACTCCGGAAAAACTGAAGATTGCAGCTGAAAGGACAAGGTCCGTCTTATGCTAGACCTGCATCACATCCTCCTCCTTTTTATTCGCAATCTCCTCAATCTCTTTATTCGCAATATCAACTTCTTTTTGAACGGAATCCTCAAAGTCACGATGCTCATCTTCTGTACGATCGGAATCTTTTTTCGCATTAGAATGAACTTCCTGTCTGTGTCTTCTAACCGAGACTCTTGCCTCCTCTGCAAGATCCTTAACTATCTTAACCATGTCGCGCCTCCGCTCCTCTGTCATCGGTGGCAGAACGATCCTGATCAAAGTTCCCTCATTAACAGGCATAGTCCCAAGATCGGCTTTTACAAGCGCTTTTTCCACATCACCAACAGTCGATTTATCCCATGGCTGAATGACTATCGTCTTTGCATCCTGCACGCTAATTCCAGCTACTGCTTTCAAGGGTTGCTGTTGTCCATAAGCCTCCACTGTTACATTTTCAACAAGTGAAGCTGATGCACGACCTGTTTGGAGTTTTGCAAACTCTTCCTTGAGGTGAGAGATTGTTTTTTGAAGTTCGGATTTGAGTGACTGAATCTGCGCATCCATGGTATGAAGAGGATAGAGGATAGTGGATAGAGGATAGTTTTTTAAGATTTAAGATTTTTCTTGGCGGTGTTGATACTAGAAGTCAACATTTTTATAATTTCGTTGATGTTGGTGATTAGTTCCTTGGCTTTATTATCTATGAGGTGTTTTGTTTTATGCAATAGTCTTATCCAATAACGACTTTCAAATGCTTTTTTCTGTAATGGTCCTTCTGATTGCATAAGCACATTATCCTCTATCCACTATCCTCTATCCACTATTTTGACGATACTTTTGTTCCAACTTTCTCCCCTCTCACAACCCTCATTAAATTCCCCTTTTCCGCAAAATTAAAAACAACAATACCTATCCCCTGCTCTCTACACAAGCTAAGCGCCGCCTGATCCATCACACCCAAACTCTTTTCGATTGCTTCCTGAAGAGTTACTTCATCATATTTTTTTGCATCCTTATTTTTCCTCGGATCTTTATCATAAACACCATCAACATTTGTTGCTTTTAAAATGACATCACAATTGAGTTCCAGAGCACGAAGTGCTGCTGCACTATCCGTCGTGAAATATGGATTCCCTGTTCCTCCGGCACAGATCACAATCCTCCCCTTCTCTAAGTGCCGCATAGCACGTCGGCGCAGGTAAGGTTCTGCAAGTTGTGGAACATCAATTGCACTGCATACTCTGCAATACACACCATCACCTTCAATTGCAGCCTGAAGACCAACTGCATTCATAATAGTTGCCAGCATCCCCATAGCGTCACTTGCTGTGCGTTCAATTCCGGATTCCGCCTGATCGCGGAATCGCCAGATGTTGCCGCCTCCGATTGTGACCGCAATATCAATCTTCTCCTTTTCTTTAACTTCGATGATTTCCTCTGCAATTCGATGGAGTGCTTCTTTTTCCAGTCCAAAGTCATTTGCTCCAGATAGGGATTCGCCGGAGAGCTTTAACATTATTCTTTTGTAGGATGCCATGGTTTGAGTATAGCATGGTCTGTCGCAGAAAATTGTAAATT
>CAZWES010000015.1:0-31302 GCA_964632395.1 uncultured Candidatus Peribacteria bacterium
TGCAAAAACTAGCTTAGCAGGCTGATTCTGCGTATAGCCGCCGCGCCATTATATGCAATTCAAAAAATATTTTTCTTAGATATATAATGAAGATAGGCTTTCAAAGGGGAATAAATTTGATTTTTTCTAAAACAAAAGAGGGGGATAATGTTGTGTTTTCTTCCGCTCTGCTACTGAAAACAAATTATTTATAAACTAACTTTGATACAATATGACTGTGAGTAAAAACAATTATGCTTCTACCAACAAAGAATGGTGGGAAAAAATGGCTAAAGAAGATTGTGGTTTTACAAAACCTTGGTTGGATTTAGATATAAAAGTTCTGCAAAAACTTGCCAAAGGAGAATTGAAAAATCCGCCTAAACCACTAAATGATATATATCCGATTAGCATATTTTCTAATGTCAAAGGCAAGGATGTTTTATGTCTCGCTTCTGGTGGCGGTCAGCAATCAGTAGTTTTTGCCTTGCTTGGTGCAAATGTAACAGTCATTGATATTGCAGAAGGTCAGCTTGAGGGCGATAAAAAAGCAGCAGCTCATTATGGTTATAAGGTTAAAACAATTCAAGGAGATATGAGTGATTTATCTATGCTCAAAGACAATTCCTTTGATGTTGTTTATCAAGCTCCGTCAATGACTTATGTTCCAGATGTAAAAAAAGTATATTCCGAAGTTGCTCGCGTATTAAGAAGTGGCGGTTTATATCGTGTAGATGCCCACAATCCACAATCTTTTGATTTTGAAGATTGGGATGGCGAGGGCTATCGTATTTCCACGCCTTACGCAGTAAAAAAGCAACAAAGATCAGAAGATGAAAATGTTTTGGAATATCGCCATTATTTAGACGAAACTTTCAATGGACTAATTGGATCTGGTTTAGTAATTGAGCGAGTTGAAGAAATGCCTAGAAACCTTTACCAAAGTAAAGATGATGAACCTGGAAGTTGGGGACATTCTTTAAGATATATTCCCGGAATATTCTGTATTTTAGCAAGAAAAAAATAAGGTGTTTTGAAAAATGAAATTCACCCCTAACCCCTTTTTCACTTTTCAAGACGGAAAAAAATCAAATTTATGGAAGCTTCACGTGCAAGTACACTTGGTGCGCGGCCTGACAGATCAGGCTGATGAATTTATTCGCCTTGCGGATGCCGTTGCAGGTTTTCTCCGCGATTCGATGGAAGGCGATGAAGAAATGCAAAAACTCTACAGTCGCGGCTTGAAAAACCAAATCATTAGTAAGTGCTGACACAATCAACCTAGACCATCCGATGAGGGGTGGCCACCAACCCAGAAAAGGGAAGTATTCGGCTGATTCCGACTACTATAGTAGCAAGGTAAATCTTGCTTGTCCATAGATCCAAGGCCTGTTTTGTTGCTGTTTTGTATGTTGTTCCCCACCCCCTGGTGATTCGTATTACGATCGCACAACAGCGGTTATGCGGTTCAGAGAGCCTGCTTTTTTGATTTTTTAGATTAAGGATTGCAGGCTCTCTTCACCCATATTTTGCGGCTGTAGGCGCTCTGCGCACATTATACAGCCACAAAACATCGCATAACCGCGAACGTTGCCCTAAATCGCTCACGCCACCACACAAACATCCTCCGCAATCTTTGCCGCCTCATCATCCAAAAGCCACTTCGGATGCTCCAGGTACCACCTGATCGTTTTCTCCATGCTCTGCTCAAAAGTTTTCGGATATTCAAATCCCATTTCCTTTAGTTTTGACCCATCCAACGCATACCTAAGGTCATGACCTGGGCGCGCGGAATGGAAATCCACCATCTCGTATTTGAGTGGCTTGCCGACGACTTTTGCGATGAACTGAGCAAGCTCCAGATTATCAACCTCCCGCTCCCCTACTATGTTGTACTTATCCCCGGCCTTGTGCTTTTCAAGAAGAAAAAGAATTGCCTCGGCGACGTTGCGGGCGTGGATATAGAAGCGACTTCCTGCTTTCGTTTTATCGCTATTTGCATGGATCGTGACAGTGTCGCCCTTCAAGACTGACTTGATGACCATGGGTATGAACTTCTCCGGGTGTTGTCTTTCACCAAATACATTCATCGTGTGGGAAATTATCGCAGGAAGTCCGTACGTGTTGTGGTACGCAAGCACAAGCTCCTCTCCCCCTGCTTTTGTTGCAGAATAGGGATTGCCCGAGTTGTAACGATCCCATTCTTTGTATGCAACACCTTCGGGTGCCGGACCGAATACCTCATCTGTGCTGAAGTAAACGAATAGCGGTTTTACAGGAAGCGACCTTGCATAATCAAGCATGTTGCAGGTGGCAACCACATTATCCATTACAAATTCCATCGGTTGATCAATCGAACGATCAACATGCGTACTTGCTGCGAGATGGAGAATAATATCGATGTGGCCGATCTGGTGCTGAAGATATTCATTAATCGGTGAGCGTAGGTTGTGATAAATAAACCGGACCCGATCTGCAAAGCTTCTACCCTCACGCCACTCATCCATATCGTAAAGTCGCATAAGCGTACTTGCGCCATCAATCCGTGAAAGCCCAACAACTTCCCAATCAGTCGTATCTTTCATTATTCCTTCCATCACGTGATGGCCGATAAAGCCGTCTATGCCGGTTAAGAGGACTCTTTTCACAACGCTTATTCTGCTTACCCAAAACCCAAAGGTCAAACAGATGCTAAACTTTTGTTGATGTTGCTCACAGCCGGAATCCTCACCCATAACGACGCAAAATACCTGGATCGATGTCTGGAGACGCTTACAACTCAAAAAGGCCTCGGCGAAACCGGAAAAGATTGGCAAATAATTATCCTTGATAATGCATCGGCTGATCGTGGATACCTTGAGGAGGCAAAACTGAAATTCCCTGAAATCACGATTGTATTTGATAGTGAAAATAATGGATTCGCGAAAGGGCACAATAAAATCATCAATCGATTCCCTGCCACATATCACGCAGTTTTGAATAACGATATTTTGTTTGAGCCTGACTTCCTCTCGAATCTCATCAAAGCACTTGAGGATGATGACCGATATGCCTCAGCAACTGGGAAACTTTTGAGATGGGATTTTGAAAATGATGTAAAAACTGATTTGGTCGACACGGTTGGAATAGGCGTGACGAAGGCGCACTGCTTTTTTGATATCGGGCAGGGGGAGTGTGATAAAGGTCAATTTGATGAGAGAAAAGAAAGATTTGGAGGGTCGGGTGCTGCCGTCATTTACCGGCGATCAGATCTTGAAAAAGTTGGATACTATGATGAGTCCATGTTCATGTACAAAGAAGACTGCGACCTTGCAGAACGCCTGATAGCGATCGGTAAACCATGCATTTACATTCCGGAAGCACGAGCCTGGCACGACAGGACTGCAAACTCACTCATCAAACGCAGTGAGCGATCCAAGAGGGAGAGAATAGGATCAGCAGCACACCAGACGATGATAATCAGAAAACATCTCAAGTGGCTCCCGTGGCCAGTTCGCATCAGGACAATTTTGCGTGATGTTGTGAAGTGGGGATATTTGATGGTGCGAGAGCCGAAGGTTTTTTGGAAAGCGAGGGGGTTGCTTCGGGCAAAACGTGAGGAAATGCGAATACAAAAAGAGTGGGTGATTCATACGGTGAAGTTTGAAGAGGTGGCACGGTTTTTTGGTGGCGCGGGCGCATCCGGTTTGTTTGCATTAGTGTGATCGAGTTTAGTGAATAATTGGTAGCCGAAAGAGTAGGATCACCCGCGCGAGGGCAAGGATTACTTCCATTAACCCCAAGCTTACATATTCCAGCCCTGCGCGGGCGGTCGCCTGCGGGCGACGCACCCGCGCCACCACATCCTGTATCATCCCCCAGAATGAACAATCCCTTGGTCTCCGCTATCGTCCTCTTCCACAACCCTCGCTCCGCAGAAGAGGCTGTAAATTGCATAAAAGCGCTTAAAAATCAGACAATTGCAGATCAAATTGAGATTATCGCTGTGAATAACGGTGGAGATGAAAATTTGCTCTCTGCCGCTGATGTGAAACTCATCCGTTCAGAAAAAAACCTCGGATACGGTGCAGGGAACAATTTTGGAGCAAAACACGCAACAGGTGAATTCATACTCATAATCAATCCGGATAACAGGCTTGAGCCGAATGCCGTTGAAGTGATGACAAAGTTTCTTCAGGCAAATCCGGATGTTGGCCTAGTTGGGCCTCAATTGATTTTCCCAAATGGTACAATCCGCGATTCATATAGAACATTCCCGGAGCCACTTGATATCATCATCAAACGAACACCCTTGAGGAAGATTTTTAAGAATAGGATGATTAGATATTTGCAGTGGGATCAGGATCCGAACGTAACTCGCGATGTCGATTGGCTCTGCGGTGCATGCCTCTGCATGAAAAGGATGCTCTTTGAAGAACTTGGAGGATTTGATGAGCGCTTTTTCCTGTTTTTTGAGGATTGTGATCTTTGTAGAAGGGTTTGGGAGAAGAACCTGAGAGTCACCTATCTACCGGAAGCAAAAGCACATGATAACGAACAGAGACTGAGCGCGGGCGGCGTGTTTTCATTCTTCACAAAAAAGACTGTGAGGATCCATGTTGCAAGTGCTGTTAAATACTTTTGGAAGTGGCGCAACATGTGAATTTATTCGAGTCTTTGTTCCCACTCAAACACTTTTTCCAGCGAGAATATCCTCGTGCCAGGATAGTAATACTGCAGAATTTCCTCAGCAGTTTTTCCTTCGTTAGCTTGCCCTTCTGCTCCACACCCACTCATCCCCACTCCGTGTCCCGCCTGAGTCATACCCTTGCACCATGGATCATCCTTACTATCCAGATAGGGAGTGTGTGTCCATCCCCAAACATCGTAGGCAGAACTCGTCTCTCCAGCATCACTTGAAAAGTAGGGGGCTTTAACGATTTTTCGCTCCCATGTGAGCACTTTTCCAGCCGTATCGCGTACAGAATCGGCCCATCTTGGATTTCTCTCTTCAAAAACAACTCCTCCGTATGCCTGGAACTCGCGCGGATCGTCGGACCCATCATACGGCATACCTTTGAATTTTTTCTGACCGGAAAGCGTGTAGAAGAGTGCATAGGATCGTGCTGCAATTGCAAAGGCACGCTGCTTCTCCCACGGTTCGGTATCCGGCTCCTCTGCAAGACCCGCAAGATAATCTTCGATATCAAGTTCGTTGATGAGCGTCATATTTCCATTAATTACACGACACTCCAGAGTTCCACGGAATCTATTCGTGCTCTTTGACTCTGTCATAATTGTTGTAAAACTTTTTGGATCCGTGGGGGTGATGCGGATAACGTCAGCAATTGCACTACCGTTCGCAGTAGATACTTTGCACTGTCCCTGCTCTATTCCAAGGTGTGTCGGCCCGTTTTCGAAAATGATGCTGCCTCCGCCTTCTATTCTAAGATTCCCGGGGGACGTTAAGATTGCAGAATTCTTTTTGTAGCTTAGACGTATTCGAATATCAGTTCTTTCTGCTTTTGGTGCAGGTGGAGGAGCACGACGCGAGAGCCTTTCGGTGCGCAAGGCTCTTCTTTGTGCTCTTAAAACAGAAATGGCTCTGCGGCGCATTGAATATTGTGGAGAAGGTTCCTTTTTGATGGTTGCTCTTGCATGCGACCGTACGACGAGGGTGAAACCAACTCCTCCAACAGAAAAAGTATAGGCACCCTCGCGCCTTGGTGCGATTATTGCAAGATCCATATCATGGGACTGATACGGGCGAAGTGATGCTGGGGCGCGCAAAGTGGTACGCATTCTTAGATTTGTTTCACCGTCTCGCAATACGATTGTTGGATTGGAACGGGTGATTGGAGCAATTGTTTCCAGCCGTTGAATCCCATTTTTCCCGGTTCTAATTCTGAGTGGAACGACTGTTTGTCCACGTGGCGAAAGAGTCAGTTCAGTCCCAATAAGAGACTCTATTACAGCACCCCCCGCTTTCGATGAGCGTCCCCTGCGGAATGGCAAAGGTTCATTTGATGCGGCTCTGTGAGCTGATGAGTATGCAATTTCCGGAATTGGTTCTGCATGTGATACGACTTCAATCTCACTCCCTACAAGCAGTGATCCCTCCAGGAATTTTGGTACAAGTTTTCTTACATATTTCCCCTCTTCCTCCACATTCTGGAGACGTACACGGAATGACCCCTGTTTACCCGGCTCAACACGTCTTGGGTTTTCCAAAATCGTGATCTCTCCACTTCCTCCTTCCAGATCAAACACAAGTTCTGTGATTGTGTTCTGTTCCCACGGCACAGTTCCGGAATTCATTACTTTAACTGTGCCCGTTAAGTCTTCACCGGTTTTATGCAGATGCGGGAAGTAAGAAGTTACATGAGTAAATCTTGGAGAAGCTTCAGTTGTATTGAATGCGAGAGTTGCAGTGTTGCGAATCAACCGCCTCTCATTACTTGCAACAGGAGTGAACTTCACATATCCATTCCTTTGCGAGAGTCCACCCTGAAGGCTCACATCAAATGTTGCTGTTCCTCCGGGCGGCACGGATTCCTCATTCATAGTTGCTGCAACAAAACTAAAAGGCCGGATGTATGGGAAGTAGACACCATCATCCCCCTCTGCAAGCAGCCACGTATCTTTTGTCCATGTATCCAGCCCCACATTCATAAACTGCACGGTCACGTTTTTGCGTTCACCCATTGGCGTGGAAACAGGTATGAGTGATGCCATCAGCGCAGCCTCGTTTTGCGAAGATGGTGCAGCTGCAGAAGAGAATAGAGGAGTATGTAGCGCACGGTCATTCGTTGCTATCCTAACCTGTGGAAGAAGTTCCTGTGAGTATTGCCCTGGGCATGCGGTTTGCCCAACATCACGGTGTCCCACAATTGTTGGCATCTTCTTTCCATGGAAAATGACTGAACCTTCGGGATCAATTTTGTATTTGTCTGTCAGATAAACAAGCAACCATCTAAGTGCAGTGAGTTGTACATCCGTTGGTTTTCCGGTCTGAAAATTTCCCATAAGTGAAACGCCCATGGATCCAACATTGTTGCAGTAGGCATGTGCTCCGACTGCATAATCGCCACCTGCGCGCCCCTCAAATATCGTCCCATTTGGGCCAACAACATAGTTGTAACCAATATCGCCCCATTTGCGAGCTCTTGCGTGATACTCGTAGATTGTGCGCATGCGCTCGGAGTCACTTCTTGCGAGCGCTCGTGGGGAAGACTCCGCAGTGTGGTGAACGATTATCGTATCAATGTGATCGGAGTAGCCCGTTGGCCAGAGCAGATATTCCTCTTCTCCGTCTCCATCCATATCTTCTGTAAACTTGCGATCTTTTTCGCGGAATTCTTCTGGATATAGATAAGCACGACGATCACAAACACGGACAAGGTCAGGTGTGCTATAGAAAGCACGGTTTTTGTTTGCAGCCCCACGCGGACTCACTCTCAAATCTTCATTCGCTTTCCATTGCCACCTGGGGATGATGACAGGTGCGGCGGTTAAACTCCTTCCTACTGCAGCAACTTCGTAGCTTCCAAAGCCGCGTTCTACAGAAATTGCATGGAGAGTTGTTGATATGTCTTTACTGCTCCTCAATCGCACTGCGGTCGCATCGTCGGTGAAGATTACTTTGGAATCTCTTTCCCAGGGCCTTGTATCATCATCAATTTGAATTGCCTGCCACGGGCTCCACTTTCCTTCCTCTTTAAATTGGATACTGATTTCCGCATCACCCCTCAAAGAAAGTGCAATTCCGGTTGCAGGCTGCATGAGCTCGTGTGAGATGAGTCTATCTGCCGGGAGATGAATTTCTTTGCTTACCACATCTGCAAAAGCTTCCTGAGCCACCAGTGGTGACAGAGCTATGAAAATGGCTGTGAGGACTTGTGGAAGCCGTGGGGAGAGCATTAGGTGGAGTATAGCATGGGCATCACATGGCATATACAGCACAGGGGCGCTGAAAATTCCAAGCACCACCTCGCTCCGCCGTAGCGGTATCGCCAGCTTATCACAAGAATACCAACAAAGCGCTGGCGATCCGGCTACGCGCCTGCGCGCCGAAGTCGCTACGGCGGCGCAGGCGCGAAGGCGAGAATTCCAAAAGAATTCCAAAATCCAAATCTCAAAGAGGTTTGGAATTTGAGATTTGAAATTCTTTTGGTGCTTGGAATTTGGTGCTTTCTTACTTGCCCATGCCACCAATCACCTCCTCATATTTCTCAACCATCCTCTCCACCGAAAATCTCTCTTTGACTACCATCGGCCCCACTTCCGCCAGCCTTTTCCAAATCTCCGGCCTTTGAATTTTTTCAATTGCTCCCCGCAACTCATCCGCACTACCTGCTTTCACGATGATGGATTCCGATCCCTCGAGGTGAGATGCGATTCCGCAAACATCAGTAATAATCGTCGGAACCCCGGCTGCCATTGCTTCTGCAACACAAATTCCAAATGGGTCATGTTCACGACTTGGAAGTATCAGCGCATCAATTGAGGAGTAGAAGTCGTTGAGATCATCAACATGATCTGTGAATTTGATGCGATTTTCAGATGACCTTGCGAGCTCCTTCAGATTTTTCTCTTCTTTTCCTGTACCAACAATCGTCAGCAAAACATTGGGGGTGGAATTAACAGCCTCGATGAGAAGATCCACACCTTTGTCATACGTGAGACGGGAGAGGCAGCCTATCCGGAATCCGGAATTCGGGACCCGGAATCCGGGACGAGGAATTGCTGACAATTCCGAATTCCGAATTCCGGATTCCGGATTCCGATCCACTTTCCCATGAGCTGAGAACAATTCCATGTCAATGCCGTTCGGAATAGCAACCACATCCTCCGGTCTCCACCCAAGCTTCACATAAATCTCACGGCTCAACTCCGAGACCACAACAGTCTTCACAAGCCTGCTCAGTTTACGAAGTTTTGGAAGCCACGGGTTTTTGGTGAGCCACCTACCCACTCGATCATGTTCTATCCACACCACATCTATTCCCTCTTTTACACACCACTCAGTCAGGAGAAGTTTTTCAGTGAGCGAAAGCATAAAGACTGTGATACCAAGTTTTACAACCGAATCAGTTGTGAGGATGCCGCTATCGAGATCAAACTCATGAGTTGTCTTAATTCCTTGTGGAGCGGAATATTCGGCCCACGAAACAGGTGGCGTGCTCTCAATTTTACTAATCAGCTTTTTCTTCATTTCCCCTTTTTTCCATAAAAAACTCACCGCTCCAAATTTTGTGACGGGAGGATCACTTATATAGAATTTTGTCGAAGGAACATCAATCTCCTTTGTTTTTTCTAAAAGTGTTGGGCAACTACCCAAGAATCTCACGTAGTGCTTTTTTTCTTTTAGCCTCTTCATAAGGTTCAGGGTCTGCACTTCTGCTCCGCCGTAGCGGGATTCGAGTGGGAAGCGGGTGAAGAGAATGCGCATGGTGTGAGTATTCTACATGCTAAAAAAGTCGTTGTTTTTTGTAACACATTTATAGTTTTATCGTTCTGATCAACGTCATTTGAATAGATCTCTGAAATTATTGGAAGGGGGTGGCTGAAAAATGTTGTCTACGGCATAAAGCGCAGCGACGCACCTCGGCAGGGGAATCGCTGGCAGGCGCGTCTGTTATTACAGACTCCAGTGGAGATGCGCCCTGCGGGTTTACCCGCCGTAGCCCCGAAGGGCGAAGGTGGGTGAAAAGCTGGAAGTCGTACTCTGGCTTGGGAGAACCCCGTCCCCTTTCTGATAAAAACGGGGACTCCTAGGAGGAGTCCCCTTCCAGTAGGTTCGCGATTCTCCCTCAGGCGATCTTCTTTGCCTCTGGGGAAGCGCGAGCGTCGAGGAGGTCAATGTTCATGACTTTTCTCCTGCTCGCGATTACTGGAACGCGCATTACAGCAGAACAATACCGCTGTGAAGGCTATGTCCAGAATCCTCCTCCTCCTCCTTTTCAAGCTTTTTTGCACAAAATTTTGTTGATCAAATTTGCTATTTGTATACCTTTCCTTTTCCGCTGTGGCCACCCAAATCTATAAGATCGATGATCCTGCTGTTGTCTTCATTGAATCGCCAGATAATACGCAGATCATCAGTCACATGTGAACTCATGGCTAACTTTCCGTCTCTTTTTGCGATCGCCTTGTGTGTTTTAAGGGGTTTTGCAAAAGGATTTAGCTTCATTTTCTGCATAGCAGCATCCAATGCAGATGATATGGCAGGATTTTTCTTGCGGAGCCTTTTCATATCCCTAAGGAAATGGAGCGTAGCGTGCAATGAATACATCAGTGATCAGGGTCAGTTTCTGCCATTATTTCTTCGACGGACATTGTCCTGATGCCTCCTTTTGCTCTTTCTTCATTAAGTGAACGGATACCTTCCGAAAGGGATTCCTGCTCTTCATCAGTCAATTCAATTGTTGGTAGTGAATCTATCCAGGCATCGATACGCTTTCTTTGCAGGAAATCATATGCAAGTGAGAGTGCGACCTTCATGAGCTCCGCATCGCTTAGAAGCTTGTACTGCATTCGCAGAGCATTGAGGAATTCCTCAACCTGTCTGGTTTTGTTGATTCTGATCTGCTTTGTAGCCATGGGTAGTAAAGGGTAATATGTACCTATTATAGGTAATAAAGGGTAGTAAATCAAGCCCTTTTAGGCGAATTTCAGGTAACCCTCCCATGGCACTTCTTAAACTTCTTTCCACTCCCACACGGGCAGGGTTCGTTGCGGCCTATTTTCTTTTTGCCCACCGTAGCTCCGGAGCGAAGCGGAGGAGCGAAGGTGGGCAAGCCTTGGCCTGCGGAGATTTTTTGGATGGAGTCAGATCGCACAGCACTACCTCTGAGTGCAGAGCCTGCCCCAGTCTCAGTCAATTCATCTTCGATATCCTCAATATTTGTCTGCATTCCTTCCTGCTCTGCGCGTGCTCGTTCCATAAATGCCTGTGGAGCGAATTGGCGGAAATCAATCTGGAAAAGTGAGTGAACGATCGAGGATTCGACCTGCACGATTAATTGTTCGAACGACTGGAAGCCGCGGTCTTTATATTCAATTAATGGATCACGTTGTGCATATCCGGAAAATGCAACCTGCTCACGCAGATGTGCCATTGTGTCTATGTGCTCCATCCAATATGTATCAATTGATCTGAGCGTCACAATTCGTTCAGCCTGTTCTACGATTTCCGGATCGTGCTCTTTACACTTTTCTTCATAAAGACTGGTTGCAAGTTTGACGAGGTGATCACGCAAGTCATCAGTTTTTTTATGTGCTGCAAGCTCACTGACTGTGGCTTTGGCGCCGAGTAGGGGATAGAGTGCTGCGAGGAGCTTATTAACTTCACCCAAATCCCAGTCCTCGGGATCTTTTGCGGAAGCATGGACGGTTGTGATGTTAGAGATCTCATTTTCTATGTATGCAAGTATTTCCTCGTGCAAGGATTCGGAATCCGGAATTCGGGACCCGGAATCCGGCTTGTCCGAATTCCGAATTCCGGGTCCCGACCCATCCATCTTCTCCAACAACCTCTGCCTCCTCGTATAAATAATTCCTCTGTGCTTGTTCATAACATCGTCGTACTGCACAACGTGTTTTCGTGTATCAAAGTTATGGCCCTCAACTTTCTTTTGTGCATTCTCGATTGCACGCGAGACCATGCGATTTTCCAGCGGAATATCGTCTGGAACTTTCATTCTCTCCATCATCGCTTTTAATTTATCGCCGCCAAAGAGGCGCATTAGGTCATCCTCCATCGAGACGAAAAATCTACTTTCACCGGGATCACCCTGCCTTCCCGCACGTCCACGCAGCTGGTTATCAATTCTTCTTGCTTCATGTCTTTCCGAGCCGATAATTGTCAAACCACCAACGTCAGTTACCCCTTCACCAAGCCTGATGTCCGTTCCGCGCCCTGCCATGTTTGTTGCAATGGTCACGGAGTTTGGTTCACCAGCTTTTGCAACTATTTCTGCCTCACGTTCGTGGTGCTTTGCATTCAAAATTTCATGCGGCACATCTTCTGCTCCCAAAAGTGCTGCAAGAGCCTCAGATTTTTCAATTGAAGTTGTACCAACGAGCACTGGTTGGCTCTTTTCATGCTTCTCTTTCACGATCTTTGCAATTGCCTTGAACTTGGCCTCCACAGTTTTGTAAATTGCGTCCGGTGCATCAATCCTGATCATTGGCATGTTCGTCGGGATAACAAAAGTCCTCAGTTTATATATCTGCTCGAACTCAGTTTCTTCCGTTTTCGCGGTACCCGTCATCCCTGCCAACTTCTCATACAGTCGGAAATAGTTCTGGAATGTAATCGTCGCCAGCGTTTTACTCTCGCGCTGAATTTCAACTCTCTCTTTTGCCTCAATTGCCTGATGCAGTCCATGGCCATATCTGCGTCCCGGCATCAACCTTCCCGTAAACTCATCAACAATGATGATTTCACCATCACGCTCAACATAATCCACATCCTTCTTGTAAACAGCATACGCGCGTAGGGCCTGTTCGATGTGGTGAACCTCCTCAAATCCGCGTTCGGTGTAAATGTTTTTGACTCCGAGCAAACTTTCCATCTGTTTGATACCTTCCTCAGTTAAAACTGCAGTTCTTTGCTTTTCATCAATTGTGAAGTGCTGATCTTTGCTCAGGTTTTGAACAAGCCCCGCATACTGGCGATACTTTTCCGTGCTTTCCGCGGCAGGCTGGCTGATTATCAGAGGCGTACGTGCTTCATCAACCAAAATGGAGTCCACCTCATCAACAATCGAGTAATTAAGTTTTCTCTGCACCTGCATCTCGATACTCGGAGCCATGTTGTCACGCAGGTAATCGAAGCCGAATTCATTATTCGTCCCGTAAGTAACATCAGAGTTGTATGCCGCTCTGCGCTCGGGCGGTTCTTTTTCATGGACTATCACCCCAACCGAGAGTCCGAGCATTTCATACAGATACCCCATCCATTGTGCATCACGTTTTGCCAGGTAATCGTTCACCGTGACTACATGTACACCCCTATCAGTCAACGCATTCAAATACACAGGCATCGTGCAAACCAAAGTTTTTCCTTCACCAGTCTTCATCTCTGCAATGTTGCCTTTGTGCAGCACTATTCCTCCAAGAATCTGGACATCAAACGGAACCATGTTCCATGCTTCTGTGCGGCTGCCAACCTCTACTTCCGTCCCGCATAAAAGCTGACAAGCGCGCATGACGAGTGCAAAAGCTTCCGGAAGCAGATCATCAACTGTTTCCCCATCAGCAATTCGCTTTTTGTACTCCTCAGTTTTCTTCGGGAGATCATCTTTCTGGATATCGCCCATCTTCTCAAGTTCAGCTTTTACTTTTTTTACAGTCGGCCAGAGCTTTTTAAGCTCCTTTTCGGCAGGATCGCCCAGGAAGCGGTTGAGGGTGTCTACGAAGGACATTGTCCGGAGCATGGTACCATGTCTTGAGCTATGACCGTTGTTACACGACAAGGAGATTCTGGCGAAACTCAGCTTGCCACAGGCGAGAGGACATCCAAGACAAATCCCAGAGTCCATGCCTTCGGCACTGTAGATGAGCTTGATGCGCTGATCGGGGTTTTGCGCACTGAAGAAGAGTGCCCCTCAGAGATTTTTGAGAAATTGCTTTCGATTCAGAAAAAGCTTTATGTTTTAAAAAGTGACCTCGCCCGTCCAACATCAGCTGGCGGCGGTCAGTGCATTGAAGAAAGTGATGTTGAAGAATTGGAGAAGTGGATAAGTGATGCCGAATCAAAACTTCCAGAACTTGATCATTTTATAATTCCCGGTGGTACAAAGCTTGGTGCCAAGCTCCATTTTGCGCGGACAGTTTGTAGGCGTGCGGAGAGGTGGGTCGTTGCGCTCTCGTGTCACGAAAAGATTAATATGGAGTGCCTAAAATATTTGAATAGATTGAGTGATCTGTTCTTTGTTTTGGCTAGAGAGGTGAATTTGGAGTAGTGGCGCGGGTATGTTGCGAAGCAACTACCCGCGCAGGGGCAACGATGCTGACCGAAGATTTGTGAAAATAATGCTTGCCCTGCGCGGGTAGCCTTCGGGCATACCCGCGCCACTATTCTGCGCTATACTTATCTCGTGACACCTGTAAGAGACTTAACCGGCGACGAAGCTCGTCAGCTAATCGATGACATCCTTGCACGCACGATGGAGGACTTTATCATGCACTTTAGTTGGAAGAAGGGTGAAACAAAGAATCAGATCGAGCAGCACTTGAGCTTCCATGGAACATGGAATGCGCAGGAAATTATGGCAACAGGGAAAGGGCGCAATCAGCAGATTGAGGAGATAATTAAGCGGAGCATGAAAGGTGATAAGAAGTAACCTATGTTCCACCTGTTGCGATTACTTCAAGCTGACCCTGGCTCAGGGGTTCTGTATAAATACGGACGTCATCTATCAACCCCTCAAATACATTGGTTCCTGCGCTTGATGGTGCATTAGCTATCCAAACGTCGGGTGATCCTCCGGTTCGGAGTGCTCCACTTTTGGATTGGCATCCGGCCTGTTCTCCGTTTTTGTAAATACACATTCGGGATCCATTGTAAGTGGCGGCAACATGAGTCCATGTATCTATGCTCACCGATCCTGCGCTTAAGGTTGCTTCTGATCCTCCGGCATGCAACCGGAAGAATATCTCATCATCATTATCATTTATTCCCAACTTCCACCAATAATCCGGGTAGGTTGCTCTTGCAATTATGGTTGGTTCAGCTGTTGTTGTTTGCCATTTGATCCATGCCATTAGTGCCATCGTGTCTTCCGGCATCGCAAAATCATCAATGTCAACATGCTCACTTCCGCTGAAATCACGGCTGTATGGATTATTGAATGTAAATCCTGCATTCGGAGTATCACTAGATGCGGTACTTGAGCCTACGTATGAGCCATCGTGATCACCGGTCACATCTGCTGCAGTTCCGCCTGTGCTCTCATCCAACTTCCAATACGCAATCGCCTTCGGGAATGGTTCGCAGCCTCCGCCTGCGGTAACATCCTGATCTTCGTATGTTGAAAAAACTCTTCCGCGCCCCGAACTAAGATATATTTCATATCCACTGAAATTTGCATTGGTCTCAGCCTCATCAAACGGCATGCAGACGATATATCGCGGAATCAGTTCATCAATATTGATGCACTCAACATCAGTTTTTCCATATCGGCAAATTGGTTTTGCATTTGCTTCCCCCTCTGGGATATTCCTGTCGCCAGGATAATCCACGCGATCAACAATGTACTGGAAAAAGGCTCTTTCGATTTGCTGTGCCCGGTATGCACGTCCAACGTTCTCAACTCCTAAGAATTGTTTAATGGGATTAATGGCAGCGATAGTAACTCCAGCAAGAATTGCAACTATGGCCATTCCGAGCAGAAGCTCTAAGAAGGTGATGCCGGGGCGGGTGGTATTGCGATTAATAACAGTCATGTAAATGGCGTTCATATAGTATGTCTAAAACAGCCCTTCCGCCATCAATCTCACCTGCTCAGCAGTCAGCGGAACGTCGTAAAGGCGAACGTCATCGAGCAGGCCGTCAAAGTACCTTTCATCTGCTCCCGGCCTGCCGATCCTAAGTGCTGTGTCCCAATAATTCCCGCGCTCGTTGTTGCTGCCATGGGTTCCTGCATCGGTTCCTATGGAGACTCCATCAAGGAAAAATTCTGCCTGTGGAGAGGAGCCGGCATTGCTCATGCTAACTGCAACATGATGCCAGCTTGAGGTATCCGTAAATGGCGTTCTTATTTCAACCACATCTGCGCCTGGCGGTTCGCTATCATCATGTCCATAGAAGAATGAGACAATGTCATTCACTGTACCAATCCTACCGATGGAGATATGCATCTCGTGACTGTTTTCGTTTGTGCCCGTACCCCATCCATTCTGTGAGGCTGGCCCCTGCCATATTAGATGGTGTGATGCGTTTGTTGCATCTGCTTTGAACCAAAGCGCGATGGAGAAGTCCTCAAGTGTTTGAAGATCGTTAAATGGGGTCTGGATGTATTCGTTTGTTCCATCAAAAGAAAGTGATCTGTTGTTAACAAAATTAGTTGGTGGCAGGTCGGCTGTTGGATTCCCAGCAGCCATATTGATATGAGTTCCATCCTGCCCCTCAACACTTTCTATTGCTGTGCCAATGTCTGCGCCCTCTTCATCCAGCTTCCACCATGCAATCGGGTCCGGTGGCGGGTGGTAAATGCCTGAGTAAGGTGAATCTGTAGTAAAGCGATCGCCATTCATGGTAAGCCGGAATCCTGTGCTTTGAGAGTTTGCGTATACCGGATCATACGGTATGTGTGTCATGTATGGAGTATCTGCACTGGGGAGAGTTGTAAGGAAAGAGATATCAGCGCCGGCAATTCCTGATGGTGGGTCGGCCGTACATCCTGCACCGGTCAGCTCCTCCCGGCAGATCCACTTGTACTCGCCTTCCGCAGGAAAATCCGCAGGCGGATAATTTTGATCCCATAGGTAGTCATTGATTGCTTTGTAGATTTGCCGTGTGTGTATTCCGCGCTCTGCATCATATGCTTCCCCCTTTCTTTCAAATGGATCAAAGATCTGAATCATAGTTGCAATTAGTGCCACGAGGATGGCGACGATTATGAGGAGCTCTACAAGCGTAAAACCGTGACGTGATGAAGGTCTTCGCATGGGCGACATTGCTATAGGATTATATTGTTAACTCTTTAACAAATCTATTTCATCCCTCAAATCCGCCGCCTTTTCAAACTCCATATTCTCCGATGCCATCGCCATCTGATTTTCCAGCTCCTCGATCAATCTCTTCTTCTCATCCTTCGGCACTTTGCTGTGATCGTATTTCGGCCGCCTGAGTGAAAGTTTGGTGTGGTCTTCTGCAATATCACGGACAGCCTTTTCAATAGTTTTCGGAGTGATGCCGCGTTTTTTGTTGTGGTCGTCTTGTTTTTTCCTGCGTCTCTCTGTTTCATCCATCGCCTCCTGCATTGCCTTCGTCACTTTATCTGCATACAAAACTACATGGCCGTGAATGTTGCGAGCACATCTTCCGATTGTTTGTATCAACGCATCTCGTGATCTCAAAAATCCCTGCTTATCTGCGCCGAGGATTGCAATGTAGGAAACTTCGGGCAGATCCAGCCCTTCACGCAGTAAGTTGACTCCGACCAGTATGTCAATTTCTCCACTCCGCAGTGCCCTCAAAGTTTCCACGCGTTCGAGAGTCTCGATATCTGAGTGTAAGTATTTGACCTTGAAGTCTTTATCCAAAAGAAACTGTGAGAGATCCTCTGCACTCTTCTTGGTCAATGTTGTGATGAGAGTCCGTTCCTTCCTTTTGATCGCCTGTTCAATCTCGCTGACGATATGGTCAATTTGTCCTTCTGTTGGGTGGATAGAAACGACAGGGTCAAGTAGTCCGGTAGGTCTGATGATCTGTTCCGCGAACCATTTCTTCTCTGTGTTTTTATATTCATATTTTCCCGGAGTTGCAGAGATGTAGATGGCTTGCCTGACTCGTTCCTCAAACTCGTCAAATTTAAGCGGACGATTATCATGGCACGAAGGAAGCCGGAAGCCGTATTCCACAAGATTATTCTTTCGGCTCACATTCCCCTCATGCATTCCGCCGATTTGTGGGATTGTCATGTGTGACTCATCAATAAAACAAAGGAAATCATCCGGAAAGTAATCAAGCAAAGTCTCAGGTGGTGAGCCTGGCGGCCTCCCCGAGAGATATCTCACGTAGTTCTCTATCCCCGTTGTATATCCGGTTTCTTTGAGCATCTCAACATCATATTCAGTCCTTTGTCTGATACGTTCCGCTTTTGCAATTTCATTTGAATCGAGAAAAGCTTTCTCGCGCTCATCCAAATCTTTCATTATCTCGTCCTTGGCCTGATCAATTTTTTCTTTCGTCGTCACATCATGCGCTGCGGGGAAGATTGTCACTGCGTCCATTTCGTTGAGTGCTTCACCAGTAAAGCTGTCAACTTCCGTGATGGACTCTACTTCGTCAAATGCCATTTCGATTCGTATCACTGTATCACCACTCGGAGGAAAAACCTCCACAGTATCGCCGAGCACATGAACCATTCCCTGTTTGAACTCCATGTGGCTGCGCTTGTATTGGATATCCGTG
The DNA here is from genome assembly GCA_964632395.1 of uncultured Candidatus Peribacteria bacterium. GTDB lineage: Bacteria > Patescibacteriota > Gracilibacteria > Peribacterales > Peribacteraceae > CAZWES01. Next base: position 18,104 of record CAZWES010000015.1, read on the forward strand.
AGTTGCCGCAAAAATTCATCGCGCTTTTTTTCTTCTCCTCTTTTTATAGTGATTGCAAGACTCTCATAATCACTCACAGAGCCAAGGCCGTAGATGCAGGAGACTGATGCAACTATCAAAACATCCTTCCTCGTCAATAAATTATGCGTTGCAGCGTGGCGGAACTTTGCGATTTCGTCATTGATTGAAGCATCTTTCTCGATGTACGTATCAGTATGTGGAATATAGGCTTCCGGTTGATAATAGTCATAATATGAAACGAAGTAGCTGATTGCATTTTCCGGAAAGAATGATTGAAACTCAGAGCAAAGTTGTGCAGCCAAAGTTTTATTATGTGCAATCACAAGGGTTGGTCTCTGCAACTCCTGAATTACGTTCGCAATCGTGAAAGTTTTTCCCGTCCCCGTTGCACCAAGTAAAGTCTGATGTCGCTCCTTCTTTTTTGTGCCTTCAATAAGTTTGGCGATTGCTTCTGGTTGATCACCTTTTGGGGTGAAGTCGGATGTGAGCCGGAATTGTTGATTGGTGGGCATATCAGATCTGATTATATGGCCACTGGTTAAATTGCTAAATAGTTAAACTGTTAAATTGTTCGACAGAGCGATCCTTGACCGCTTTGCAGGCGTTGGGGTTGGCAGGGCTGCAAAGCACTAATTAACTCGCTCTGCCCGCCCGATGGTCGGACGGGCGAACAATTTAGCAATTTAGCAATTTAACCGTATATACTACCCCCCAATGACCAAATACCTCAAACCCATCCTCCCCTGGCTTTTCCTCATAGCCCTCCTCACATGGGGCACATACGTTACTTTCTACTATCTCGGGGTAGATGGGCATATCGTGGTTCTCCTTAAAAATTCCGAGTGGAATAGGATAGGGCAAGAGGTTGCAGGTCCTTTTGCGCGTGGACTTAGAGCGACTGGCCCGTTCATCGAACAACTTGCTTTCCGTCTTGATCCATTTGTTGGGTATACGGTTGTGAGCGCCATTCTTTACGTCGCCTTTGTTGCATTTACTGTTATGCGAACTGGGCGGATATATATAAAGACAAGAATTTCCGCATTATCTGTAATCATTCTCTCATTACTCAGTTTGTGGCTGCTCCACACAACGCTTTTTTATGCAGATTTTCCGGGTACCGAGCCAGGGCTATTAATTGAGCCAAATGCGGAAGTTTACGAGGGGGCATCAGAAGAGACCCTAACTGCGTTGACTGATAACTATCAGCAACTAAAAGATTCCGGGTGCCTTGTGCAAGATAAAACACGAACGGGGCGTGGTGGCGCTGGCGTTTATTTCTACCGTGGATGGTGTGTGCAAAAAGCATTTTTCATGCGTGTGATTTCTCCTCTGGGAATGCTGGCTTTCTTTGTCCTCAATATGCTTGTTTTGGGAACTGCTGCGATGAAACTATTTAAATTGAAGGCATCTTCACGCATTTTTGAATTTATTGTTCATCTTGCTCTGGGCGCCACCGCATTAGCCTTACTGATGTGGTTGCTTGCACTGTTCCACAGCTTGCGACAGGGAGTTGTGTGGGCACTTCTATTCCTCATACCGGCAATTGGGTATAAGTATTCGTGGCAGTGGATACGAGGTTCTGTTACAGAAAAATGGGATGTGCGCGAATCGTTCCATTCAATACGAGTACTACTGTTTTGGTTGCTCATTTCATATATCGCATTCAACTATCTCACTGTTATTCGCCCGTTCCCAATCGGATGGGATGATCTTGGGAAATACATCAACCTCCCACGCCAACTCAGTGTTATGAACCAAGTGCTCCCGGGTATTTCTGCAATCCAATGGGAATACATAACATCACTTGGATTTTTACTCTTTGGGTACTTCTCGGATTTTGGTGCAACCCTTGCGCAGCAGATTAACTGGCTTGCAGGAATTTTTGCAGTGATTGCAGTTTATGGATGCACAAGGATGTTTCTTGGCGAGCGAACCGGCCTTCTTGCTGCACTCTTCTACTACATGTTACCGATGGTGGGGCACTTCTCGTTCGCGGATATGAAGACAGAGAACGCACTCTTCTTCTTTGGTGTTGTAGGACTGATGTGCATCATTCACTTTTTGAATTGTTATAAAAAGAAGGAAACCAATAAACATCAACTAAAATGGCTTTTTGTTGCTGGCATCCTATTTGCTGCCGCATTTGCAACAAAGGCAACAATGATTTTGATGCTTTTTATGGGGGGGGTAATACTTACTGCAGCGCTTCTTGGATCTATTGCTGGTTGGGGGGCAGCGCTTATCACTGTGGCGCTCCTTTCTTACGCCGGCCCGCTTAAGTTTGGAGGAATATTAACCAAAGTTTCCGGATTGGAATTCCCATTGCTGGATGATTTTATTCCACCTCTATTACTCATCATTGGAGTGCTACTGGTTGTTTTGCCATGTGTTCGGAAAGCATCAGATTCACTTAATCTCAAAAAATGGGTGTGTGCTTGTGGGGTTCTTGTTATGGGTTTCATGATCTTTTCTCTTCCATGGATGGGTCGAAATGTGGTTTTGAGTGAAAAGATAGGTGTGTCTTCTGCTCTTAAAGCGCCTAATACAATCACTCCGTGGGTTAAGTACACGTCTGCAGAAATTACAGATTCAGCTCCGCCAGGCTCGCGTTCATTGCCGGAGGAATTGCAAGTTGATCCGGAACACGAGATGTGCGAGGGGACTGCGCGTACAGAGGAACTTGACCGATATTGGGGTCATGGAGATGGATGGAATCATTATCTTGAGCTTCCCTGGCGTGTTGTAATGAACGTCGACTCGCAAGGATACTATCTGACCACGTCGCCACTTCTTTTGTGTGCCGTACTTGTTTTACTGCTTCCTATTTTCTGGAGGCGTAGTTATCGTCTGTTGAGGTTGCTGTTCTGGGGTACGGCACTTTATCTCATGCAGTGGGTTTTTGTTGCAAGCGGGATACCGTGGTATGGCATAGGCATGTTTCTTGGTCTGGCAATTTTTGTTGAAGCTCTGGTTGCGCTGGCGCCAAACAACCCGTCACGCGTGGTGGTGTCTATCTTTATTGTGATTGCATTGATGACGAGTATGTCTTTTCGGCTCTGGCAGTTTGGAATGCAATACAATCTTTATGAGTATGCGTGGGGCAAGGCTTCCAGTGGCGTACTGCGCGAGATGACAATTCCGGATTATGATGACGTTGCGGATAGAGTCATTGAGCTCTCAAAAAACCCCGATCGTCCTTATCTCTTCCGCATGGGAACATTCATAAGTTACTTTATCCCAAGAAACAGAGAGATATTTACGGTGAACGATAACCAGCTACAGATTTTTAACTGTTTGAATCAGGAAGAGGATCACAAGCTCACACTCAGGCGTCTGCATGCGCTCGGGTTCCACAGCATTGTGTTTGATACGAATACGGCAACAATCGAAAAAGACCCGAACGGAACTCTCCACCAAAAAGTACAACGCTTCCTGGACTTTGCGAATGATACGGAACTTGGAATCGTATCAGTTGTAAATAATCCGGGTTCGGGGATTGCTTATATGATTTTGCCGGAGGAGGTGCCAGAAGAAGTGGAACTAGATGAGGGTGGTAATGAGTAGCGACGGTCGGACGGGCGAACAATATAACAATATAATCCTATAACAAACCACCAGTTCTTCATTTCCTTCAAAGGCCTCGCATACTTCCACAAGATTTATTCATGTACATTGCGAAGAATGAGGTAATATCTACACTAATGAAGACCTTCGCCGTCATCCCCGCATTTAACGAAGAGCGTGCTGTTGCGGGTGTGGTACACGAGGCTGCAAAACATGTGGATTCGGTAATAGTTGTGGATGATGGCTCTACAGATCAAACCGCAACATGTGCAAGGTCTGCAGGCGCAATAGTACTTTCACATGCAATCACATGTGGGGCAGGAGCTTCCACGATGACGGGAATTATGGCTTCCAGAAAAGCAGGTGCAGAAATTGTTGTAACAATTGATGCAGATGGCCAGCATGATCCCGGGGATATTCCAAAGCTCATCAAGCCAATTATTGATGGCGAAGCAGATGTTGTAATCGGGACACGCTTCGTGGGACCACGAGTAAGCATCCCCCTGCTCAGAAGAATCTTTAACAGCATTGGTAATATCTTCACATTCATCGTAACCAGCAAATATGTGAGTGATAGCCAATCCGGGTTTAAAGCGCTCGGCCCTGCGCCTGTTGCAAAAATAGATCTGCACCTCTCCGGCTTCGAGTTCTGCAGCGAGATCATTCGTGAAGTTGTGCAGCACAAGTGGCGCGTAGTGGAGGTTCCGATCAAAGTTACGTATTCTGAATACACCATGGCAAAGGGGCAATCATTTTCGCGCGGTGTCATCACAGCGTGTAAAATGCTACTCAGATCATTCCTCAGATAATGACAGAACTTGTCTCCATTCCAACACCTTTAGATCTTGGCATCACGCCTTACCGCGTCGTTGGTCCCATCATCGCACTCTTCTTTATCGTTTACGCATGGAATCATGTGCTGCGTGGGACTAAAACGATATGGGAAGCTTTGCTTTGGACTGTGTTTTGGGGAGGTATTGCATCAGTCGTTTTGTTCCCCGCATGGCTAAGTATTTTGACTACGTGGACAGGTATAAAAGGACAGGCAAATGCAGTCTTTGCCATTGCGATCGGCGTCCTGTTATTTATCGTTTTCCACATGCTTGTGCGATTGGAGAGGATGCAGAAGAGGATGACGGAGATAGTTCGTCATGGAGCTATAAAAGATAGTGACATTGGAGAAAGCACCAAATTCCAAGCACCAAAAGAATCTCAAATCTCAAATTCCAAAGCTCTTTGAGATTTAGAATTTGGAATTCTTTTGGTGCTTGGAATTTTCTCTGCAAAGTCATGAAGACCATCCTACTCATCTCCCCCTATTGGAAAGAACCCCACCGCTGGATGGTGAGCTCTTACAAGCTCGCAGAGCTTTGGCAGCACATGGGGTACCGCGTGGTCGTAGTCTGCATGGGCGCGGAAACAGGCAAAGAAGTTGCATCGGAAACTTTGACGATTTATCGAGTGAAAGACTTCTTTTTGCCGGATCCTCTTAATCTTGGGATCGCACCAACTTTCTTCTTCCATGTTTTGCATGCACTCAAAAGTGAGAATCCGGAAATCGTCATTGTAAACAAGGCGATGTTTTTCTCGTCACTTACAATTCCGATGCTCAGATTGCTTGGGAGGAAACCAATTCTGACGACTGATGCACTTGTTGGAATGACGTGGCAGCCTCGTGGAATCTTTTCAAAAATCTTGATGTCAGTAATCGCATGGACCGTTGGATGGGTCATTCTTTTGAGTGCGAAGAAAATAGTATTTTTCCATCCTCAACCTTCAGGATTACTCAGAGTTCTTGGGATTGCAGGAAAGTCACAAGTGATTCCAACCGGAATTGATGAGTCAAAATTCATGATGGAAGGTGGCGCGCCCGCGCCACCAACGCATATCACTGTGACATACGTTGGTCGACTTGAGTCGGTAAAGGGTGTGGATGACTTTCTTGCAGCAGTTAATCCTCTCATCAGCCAGTACATAAATCTTAATGCTCAGGTTGTGGGTTGGTATAAAGAGGGCAACAAGCTTGTTGAAGATTATCAGGACAAAGTCACATTCACAGGGTTGCGTGATGATATTCCTCAAATTCTTTCTAGGACCGATATCTTCGTAATGCCAAGCTACAGCGAGGGTTTGAGTAACGCATTGATGGAAGCAATGGCAAGCTCATGTGCATGCGTTGCAACGGAAGTCGGCGGCAATCGTTATTTGATAGAAAATGGAGTCTCTGGATTCTTATTCCCTCCGGGTGACCGAGAGGCGCTAAAAAGCCACATCAGGCGGTTAATTGAGGATGATTCCAAGAGGAATGCACTTGGTCAGGCTGCCCGTGAGCGCATTGAAAGTGAGTTTAGTTGGAGCAGAGTGGAGGAGAAGTATGCTAGGCTTTTTGGTGATGCCGACAGGTAAAACAGTGCTCGTCACCGGCGGGGCGGGATTCATTGGGTCGCATTTGTGCGATGCTCTGTTGAATCGTGGTGACAAGGTGATCTGCATGGATAATCTTTTCACGGGTTCAAAAAATAACATTGAGCATCTTCTGGATTGTGATGACTTTACTTTCATAGAAATAGATATCGTTAATCCGGATTCCGGGTCCCGGATTCCGGATTCCGTCCATACGATCTTCAACCTCGCATGCCCCGCATCACCCGTTCACTACCAGCACGATCCGGTTGAAACTGTTCGCACAAACGTTGTTGGGACATGGAATATGCTTGAGCTTGCCAAAGCCAAAAAAGCAGTTTTCCTGCAGGCTTCCACTTCCGAAGTTTACGGCGACCCCGAAGTCCATCCACAGCCCGAGACTTACGTAGGTCATGTAAACCCACTCGGTCCGCGTGCTTGTTACGACGAAGGAAAACGCTGTGCGGAAACTTTATGCAGTGACTATCACCGTGAATACGGATTGACGACCAAAATCGCACGCATCTTCAATACATATGGTCCGCGAATGGCGGAAAATGATGGAAGAGTTGTCAGTAACTTCATCCTGCAGGCTTTGCGGAATGAGCCGATTACGATTTATGGCGATGGGTCACACACAAGGAGCTTTCAGTATGTTTCCGATCTTGTTCGCGGATTACTCGCACTTGCCGATCACGATTCATTCCACGGCCCCGTGAATATTGGAACGCAGTTTGAGATGAGTGTGAAGGATTTGGCAGAAATCATAGTCAAATTGACTGGGTCAAAAAGTGAAATCGTTTTCCAGAATGCGTTGCCGGAGGATGATCCGAAGAAGAGAAGGCCGGATACGAGTTTGGCGAAGGAGAAGTTGGGGTGGGAGGCCGAGATGAGTGTGGAGGAGGGGCTCAAAAAGACTATTGAATACTTTCGGGGACGCATTTAGACAAGCAAAACCCCGCATATGTCGGCAATCGCGATTCATGGCTCGTCAACCACTGCTGCTATTATAGCGGACATATGAAGCCCAAAGTCATCATCCTCTCGGCATTCCTCTCTCCTCTTCGCTCCGGTGCGGAGGCGTGTGCGGAGGAGGTTGCTTTGAGGTTGTGTGACAGGCATGCCCGGCGTAGCCTTGGCGAAGACGGGTATGACATCACAATTATTACGGCGAGGATGAAGAGGAGATTGCCAAAGAGGGATATGTTGCGGGGAAAGGTTCCGGTTGTGCGCGTGGGGTTGGGATTTGGATTTGATAAGTGGTTGTTTCCGATTCTTGCGCCGCTTGCGGCACGTAGTTGTACGGGGCGCCCAGTCATCATCCACGCCATCCTGGAAACCTTCGCTGGCCTTGCGCTGCATTTCTGCAAATATCTTATTCCATCTGCAAAGCGATTGTTGACTCTTCAAACAACAAACAGAAGTTTCCTAAAAGGCTTCATCATCCGTTCAGCGGATAAAGTAACTGCAATAAGTTCGGCGCTCGTCAAAATTGCAAAAGATCTTGGACGAGATGATGTCACGCTCATTCCGAATGGGATTGATTTGAAACATATTCCGAATGTTCCGGAGGTTTCCGGGAGAATTTTGTTTGTTGGTAGACTTGAAAAGTGGAAAGGGGTGGATGTTTTGCTTAAAGCGTACGCACAATGTACGCACAATGTATGTATACGCATAGTCGGGGACGGATCGGAGAGGAAAAAGCTTGAGAAGCTCGCATCCGAGCTTGGAATTTCTGATCGTGTCACATTCACAGGGTTCATTCCCGTCCCACAGGTTTACAGAGAATTTGCAGAGGCGGAGATTTTCTGTGGGCTTTCTAAAAGTGAGGCACTCGGGAATGTCTTTTTTGAGGCACAGGCCGCAGGGTGTGCAATAATTGGAACTCAGGTCGGCGGCATTCCGGATATCATAAAAGATGGTGAAACGGGACTTCTTGTTCCGCCGGATGACATAGAAGCGGCAGCCGATGCACTAAAAAGGCTTTTGAGGGATGATGATCTGAGAAGGAGATTGGCGCAGGCGGGGGTGGCAAACGCCAAGGGTTATGACTGGGAATTGATTTCTGAGAAGTATGCTGAGATTTATGGCATGTTGCAGACCTAAACAACCTGCGCCACATTCTTTTCATTCGCAACCCCAACAACTTTTTTAAGCTCATCAACCCGATCACAGTTTTCCCACTTAACACCAAGATCTTCTCTCCCCATGTGACCATACGCAGCCAGGGCTTTGTACTGTGGTTTTAGTAGATCGAGATCACGGATTATCGCTGCAGGGCGCAGATCAAATACTTCTTTAACGCCCTTCTCGAGTTGACGATCATCAACCGTTCCAGTCCCAAAAGTATTCACATGAACGGAGACGGGTGCCGCAACTCCAATTGCATACGCAACTTGGACTTCGCATCGTTTTGCAAGATCAGCCTTCACAATATGCTTTGCAACCCAACGTGCAGCATATGCCGCTGAGCGATCGACCTTGCTTGGATCTTTCCCGGAGAAGCATCCTCCACCATGTCTACCCATTCCACCATATGTATCCACGATAATCTTGCGACCTGTGAGCCCGCAATCACCTGGAGGACCACCAATCACGAAGCGGCCAGTTGGGTTTATGTGGAATACAGTTGATTCATCAAGCAAATCTCCACAAACAGGACGGATAACATGCTCTTTGATATCCTCACTAATTTTTTCATGGCTCACATCTTCCCTGTGTTGCGTCGCGATAACAACAGAATCAACTCGTAGAGGCTCGCCCTCATCACTATACTCAACCGTTACCTGGCTCTTGCCATCCGGGCGAAGATAATCGAGCCCGTTGTTTTTACGTACATCAGAAAGTTTTTTTACGAGTTTGTGAGCCAAGTTGATAGGTAACGGCATAAGCTCCGGAGTTTCATCGCATGCATAACCGAACATTAAGCCCTGATCCCCTGCTCCCTGCTCTTTGTGTAAGCCTTCACCCTCCGAAACCCCCTGATCAATATCCGCACTCTGTTCCCCAACCGATACAACCACTGCGCACGCCTTGTGGTCAAATCCATACGTTGCATCGTCGTAACCGATTTCTTTTATGGCTCCACGCGCAATCTCTGCAATCGGAATATAAGTATTCGTCTTTATCTCGCCAGCTACAACCACCAAACCGGTTGTTGCAAGAGTTTCACATGCAACATGTGATGCTGGATCTTTCGTAAGTGCATAATCGAGTATTGCATCACTTATCTGATCGCAGATTTTATCGGGGTGGCCTTCGGTTACGGATTCGGAGGTAAAAAGGTATGACATGTTATAAGGGGTAAAAAAATAACTCTATCCCTTGAGGAAGAGTTAGTCAGATGAACCATCTCTCCCCTTTAGGGGCTGGATTTCCCACCGTTTCCTTTCGGATGGTTGGGGGATGCGTCACAAGGCCAGTTCCTTCAGCATCGCTCTTGATAGCGGTAATGTTGGAGCCACTCTACTTAAAACATGCCTTCCGCACAAGCCCTTTTTATGCTAAAATACAACGAAATAAACACACATGGCAGATCAGGTATTTACGCTCCCAAAGCCGCCCAAAATCAAATCAGGTCGCGAGATCTACGATTCCATCATGGAGCAGATAGAGCCGGAGCTTGTTTCGAGTAGTATTCCACTTCTCAAAAGAAAATATGCCAACGAAACTCCGGAGCAAAAGGTGGAGCGAAAAAAGCGTTACAACGCCGCATACAAAAAGTATGACGAGATGTACGAAATATATCTCGCGGATCTTGATGCACGCATACACCGCTACTACAGGGAATCCATGAGCAGCATAGAAGAGCAAAGCCGAAAAGGGGAAGAGCACAAACTTGATGATATTGCAGCAGCCATGTTCAAACTTGCCTGATACAAAAATGCACGAATACACAAATACATTCAAAGGCTCAGAACAGTTTAAAGAGAAGCGCCTTGCATATCAGGAAGCGCCTAATCAGGAAAATCAGGAACAGACTCCTCAAACATCAGAGGCCGATGCCGAAATGGCAGATGCAATTAACAACATGGATCTTGAGGCTGGCGCAGAAAGTGCAACGAACACACGAGTTAATCGAGCTAATACAGATGCAAACGCAATGCAAAATAACTTAAATGCACACGATGCGCGTCTTGCAGAACTGTCTAGGGAGCAAGTAGAACAGAAGGATGCCGAACCTGGTATCGTAGAATCTGGCGGCAAAGATGCATCAGATGTCATTCAAGAATCGGCAGAGTTGGGTGTTGAAGAAGTGGAGGGGGAAGGTGAAGGTCCAGCAGCCGAGACAAAAATGGCCAAACTGGAAAAAGAAATTATGAAAGCCAGGGAACAATTAGAGTCGCACGAATGGAAATTGCTTGAAGCCAATCCAGATGCCGAACATGAGGACTTGTTGAAGGATGCCGAGTATAAAAAGCTATTTGACAACCTCTCTGCTTTGCAAGATGAACAGACCGTTTTGACAAACGAAAACCCTGAGCAAGTAGAAGGTGGTGGTGCATTGTTTGCTGTACAGAATGCGCTATTTGGCCGTGGAGCACCTACAGGGGCTCCTGCAGCAGCACCAAGCGCACCAAATACAACACCTACTAGAAGAGCTCCCCGAAATACTCAGCTGGACACTATCGCAGGAGAAATTTTTACAAGTGAGCCACAATCACTGCAAGATGGTGTAAATCAGTTCCGCAATAATCTGCTAGCAGGTGCGAACTTTGCAAAAACACCGGAAGAAAAAAATATTCTTAATCAAGCGGTCGACGCTGCAGTCCAGAAAGCAGAGCAGTTAAACTTCGATCAAAACAATCCTGAGACCTTCATGCGGGAATGCGCAAAGATACGGCAAAACTTCCTAAAAAATAATCCACAACTACGGGCACTCGCTAACAAAATGCAGGAAAGAGCAGTCATGAAAGAAAACATCAACAATGTAGGAAAAATATTGGGAGAAATCGCAAAAATGCTGAGAGAATTCATGCAGGCATTTCGTGGAGCTGCAGGGCTTGCCCCCTTGCCCACCCCCCCCGGAGCTCCATCAAATACACCCGCAAATGCACCAAGCGCCCCAAGCAATGCCCCCTCCCAATTAAGCGCACCCGAACAGGCTGCAATGGACGAGATAAAAGATAGCACCATTAGCAATGTTATTGCCGATGCAACCACAGAAAGGGATGCAGCGAAGAATAAGCTAGATGGCCCTCCTGCACCGGGGCTGAGGAAGAAAGTTGCTAGCCAAGGCGTAAGAGAGGTTGCCCTGAAGAAGGATGTGGATACTGCAAGCCAAGATCTTAAAACTGACCCCAACAACGCGACGAAGAAAGCAAACCTTAGAAATGCAGAAGAAGCACTAAGGTTACACAGGGTTGAAATGGAAAACACAGAGAAAGAACGGCAGGTCCAAGAGCAAAAACTCAACGAAGCTCAAAAAGAGCTTGATACGATTGATGAAGTCAAGAAAAAAGCTCAGGAGCAGGCGGATTCCATCGAGAAGGAAATGAAAGAAATGACTGTAACATTAGCTGGAACAAAATCTCCCGAAATGTCTGTGATCCACAACGCAGTAGAGAACGTGACAACCAGTCTAGATGCCAAACTAAATATCAGATTCGATCTCGCTAATTACAACCCTCAAGAGTGGAAAGACATGGCCGTGACGGCAAAACAGTTTGGTGTTGATGCATCGGCATTTGATATCGAAGATGTCGCCGGGAAGAAAATTATTAAAAACCCTGATGTATTTCTTAAAGGACTACAGACGCTTCACCAGCATGCAAAGCAGGGAATAGAGAAAAAAACAGAAATAGTTACCAGCCTTGAACAAAATGGCATAAGACGAGGCCAGGCGGAAAAAGCGGCGAAGGCAAGCGAAGAATATGGAATAGAGTTTGAAGCTTCCAATGGCACCCTTAAAGTCAAATCGGGTGGCGGGGATAAAGTAGCTGCAGCATATTTTGACGATGTTAAAAACTTGCCGAACACTCACCAGGTCAAAATTGCAATGAAATTGCACCTGGACAATCTGCTCTCCGATGTAAGAACTGAGGGCGGTTTTAATGCCCTAAAAACATTGCTTGCAAGAAGTCCAGGGGGCAACTGGGGGAACGAAGATGTAGTGAAGCAGCTTGTAGATCTGGCAGGTAAAGATGGTATGGAGGGATTCGAGCATATGTATGTCGATGGCAACGGAATAGTTAAATTGCCAAATGCGCTAACTTATAAGCCCAAAATCCAACAATTAATTAATGATAACTCAACGGAGTACGTTAATCTCCACCAAGTGATTAAAAATCATTATGGCGTGACTTAAGCGATTAGCACCTTTTTATTAAACACAAATGAAACCCTCTCCCGAATCGCGGCAATCAAGAAGTGAGCGCAGGAAGGAGATGGAGGAAACGCTTAACGATTACTTTGCACCAGAAAGAAAGGAGAGCGAAATCAAAAAAATAGACAAGGAAAAGGTGAAAAAGAAGCACGCAAGTAAAGATAAAAATGGAGAAAAACCACAAGTAAAAGAGGCTAAAGAAGTTAAAAGTCCTGAGGAAATTACAATCAAAGCGATTATTGAACTCGAAGATGTTGATCCTCTTATTGCCTACTTACAACAAGAGCAGAAAGAAGCTGAAAAAAGGAAAGGTATGCCAAAACTTGCTCAACACACATTTACGCAGGAGGCAATCGAAAGTAGAAGAGGAATGATTATTAATGACTTGCACAGATCATTCACCAAAAGCACAAGAACCCAACAGGCATTCGATACTATCGGTACAGTATGGGGCGGCTCGCCTGAATTAACACAGACAAAGAACCAGTATATTGACGGCTTTGCACTTTACATTGAAAAACTTATTCACACAGAAAGACAAAGACGATCCAGAGAGCTAACAAGAAGGCTGGCATTACGGAGTGCAATGAATCACATAATGAGCGAATTTGTACTTTTTGAATTAAGTAATGAGGAAAAAGAAAGTATCTGGGAAGCAATCGAAAAGAAGGAACGGGATATGCACAAAATTGTTGTAGATAACATTCTATTCGAAGCCGTAAAGGAAGAAGAGCTTATGAACAATATCCGCCGCATTCTTAAAGATGAAGAATTAAGTGAAAAAGAAAAACGAGAGAAAATCCGGGAGGAAATTGCAAAGTATGCTGGAAAAAGTAAACAACCACCGGCAGAGCCGGTGGCTTTGGAAGAGCCCCCTAAAAGGGGG
>CAZWES010000016.1:0-31290 GCA_964632395.1 uncultured Candidatus Peribacteria bacterium
TCCAAGAATTGGAGAAGTTGGAAATTCTGTACCAAGCTGGATGTATTTCTCGGGTCAGTGGGGAGCAAGTGATTTATCAGACTTGAAACTAGGCGATAGAGGGCCGCTTGGACCAGCGTTTCAGAGTAATGGATTCGGAGCAGGGACAATGTGGACCGATCCATGGAAATGGATGTCTGATTTTGACAGCCCAAAATCTGGTAACATTGCCTCACCATGATAACCCTCCTCAAAAGACACTTGGCTATCGTATCCATATTAAACTTTGTAGCACTAGTCTCATATCTATCATATCTGGGCTATTGTGATGGTCCTGTGTCTGGGAAGTTGGCGTTATGCTCTCATTCACTTATGGTCACACTCTTTTTGCCACCGTTTGGACCAGCAAATGGGATTGTAGCCGCCTGTTTATATTCATCATATGCGATTTCGGTATATGTGCTAATTAATGTCATTTCAAAAAAGTTAGCAGGGCACCCAGGCGAATATTCAAGAACTATGTTCGTTTTAGCAAATCTATTGATTACAACTGTTATGGTGGGGCATTCTTTGGTTATGATTTCTGGAATTTATTAGTGAGCTTAAAGCCCTCCACCATAAGATTCAAGATAAAGAAGATTGTCGGCAATCTTCTGTATTCCGTGTGCCGTCATTAGCGCGGCAATGGCAAGAATAATCTTGAACCAGTTTTCCTTGATGAACTTTTTCATACAGACATCATACGCCGTAGTGTGATTTGCAACTATCTAGTAAAAATATCTCCTCCGAGTCGCATATACTGTGTTATACGATCGTAGCTTTTTTTCCTGATTTCGAAGTTTTAGTCGGGTTTTTTGTTTTTGCGGAGCTTTAGTCATTAATTTGGTGCACTTATTTTCGTGCGTGGAGTATGCTCTTTCTTATGGAACATGAAATAAGAGCGTTGTGCGATCAGGTACGAAGTCTCGTTGCTACTATTGAGAGAATTGAGTTTAATAAGAAAATTGAGAAGATTTCTTCTAGAGGAAATGAAAAAGACATGGTGGATGAAATGTGGGAAAAAACAGAGCCTCGTATTCACAAGAACTTTGAATCGTGGAGAGATTACTTATACAAATATTCATTGGCGATGATATCCATTCTTGGCTTCCTCGCTTCATTAATTGCAACAAGATGGATTGGTGAGATTAATGTCACTCTTGTAGTAATTAGCATTATTTGTATAGGTTTTTCAATAGCTGTTACATTTCTATCAATGTTTGTCACCTTATATCTGGAAAGAGTGTTTATTGAGACAGCAAGACAGTTTACTCTGTGTATGAAGGTTGGTTATGGAAATGAAAAGGATGGCATTAAACATCCAGCTAGATGTGTAGAAAGATATTACGATGAGTTAATTCCAAAAAGAGAAAAAGAATTGGAAGAGCTTCAGAAGCAGAGACAAATTGATGGATTAGGCGCATTAGATCAGATGAGGCTCGATTATGACATTACTGATCTCAAAACGGGGATAAAGCATGATAAAAGAACCCGATCCTTAATGAAGTTTGTAGGATTTGAATATACATCCTATGAAGCAGTTCGCTTATGGATTACGATTGCTGTAATTGTTATGTCATTTGCCGGTCTAGGAATAATGTTTTACGCCCTGTTAGAAAATTATTCTTCCATCAATTCTTCTCAAGAAATTCCAGTACAGGAAGAAGTTATCCGTGCACCAAATTAAGGCAGCAGAACAAAAACAAAAACTACATTTTGACTCAGCTCGTTGTTATACGAGCTTTCTTCTGCATTTTGTCTCAAAAAAACAAAACTCTGACAACTCAGAGAAGAGGTGAAAGAACTTGTCCTGTGAGTACATCGTACGTACAATGTGCTCACATATCCTTTCCACTCCTCCCATGCACACCACACGAGTAAATGTAAGAACAAATCCTCTCACCAAAAAACGCGCAAGAAAAGTCTTCGAGCGCCTGGGGCTGGATTTATCTACAGGTATTAACGTTTATCTCCACCATGTTGCCCACCATGGAGCAATCCCCTTCCCATTAGAGTTGCCGGGGAGAGAAGCTGGGGGGAGATAGGAATCATCTTCCATTCCTCATCTTATTTTCTGTTATTGCAGCAAGTAGATCTTCATGCCTGCCTATGTGCGCGGTCCCAGTGGTGACATATTTCATGAGCTCATCGAGTTCGGGCTCTTTCCACTGGTTGTCTACCCCTTTCATGGCGGTGCCATCATCATTTACGCAATGAATACTAACGATGGAGGAAATACTATCCTTATCAACAGCTTCTTTTAGAAAATCTTTTTTTTCTACAAAGAGTTCGAGTCGATTCTTTTTGTCGTACAAATCAGGATCAGTCAGTTCTGCCTGATGGTCAGTTCCAACAATGCAGGCGATATGCTTCATTTTTTGATCACGCATAAGCCATTCCATTTTATGGATCATAAGTGCTGCGAATAGTTTGTGGTCAGGGAAATAGTGCTCTATTTCTGGGTGCACAATTCTCGATGCACTACTGAGTGCGGAGGATGGGGCATAGCCAGAACCTGAACTGGTAGCAGCAATCCTGGATTGGCCGGCTGCGTATGGCAACATTGCCCATGCAGATAATGTTCCGAGAAAAGCGCGACGGGAATATTTTCTTATTTTGGAAGTTGCAGCATCTGAATTGACGGGAGAAGTATCAGGTATTTGTCGCTCTGAGCTTCTAAAACGATTTCTAAGCCTTCTGAACCATTTCCACCTATTAGCTCCGCGCAAGCATGCAACTGTTATTGTGCCTACTCCTAATCCAAACATAAGTTTTTCATAATCTCCTCGCATTTTAGAAGCCGCTCCTCCTCGCAAATATGGTGTCATTAACAATATTGGAGCGCGTTGCTGTGAGAAAGCATCACTGTACATAGAGTCGCCAGCGAAATGTTGAACTGTATCCACGGGGTGCTCTGTCCAACGATCCCCAAATGTTTCAAGGGCAATGGCCTCTACGTCTTGTGGTGGTGGGTTTGGATCGACTTGCTCGTGGATGTTGTAGAGGTAAGAAAACTTACCATGCTCAGTGGTTACAGTATCAGTATTGCCTCCGTTTTCTATGTGCACTGGCATAGATTCTTTTTTTGCCTGCAATGACTCTTTTGATCCCATTCTAGAAACAGTGATAGGTGATGGATGCATGGATGCTGGGTGCTGACCGGGACGTCAATTCTACTTGTCACATCGTACGATGTCAAGTAATGCCAGCATTAAGCCCAAATTTTAGCCATCTTCAGTCCCTAAAGTTACTGGCACATCCCACCATTGCATGTGCCCCCAGGCGGATAACATGCCTGCCCGTCGCATTCCGGAGAATCTGAACAATCTGCCATACCATCGCAATCATCATCATGGTTGTTATCGCAAATTTCGGGTACACCAGGACACGATAGACCGCAAGCAACAAAGCAATCATCTTGGTCGTTGCAATCTATATGGCCATCGCAGTCATTATCTATACCGTCAGCGCAAAACATTTCTACCGGATATGAAAATGGCCATGCTACAGGACAGTTATCACAAGAAGTCGCATCACCATGACAGTCTGTATCCAGGCAATCCCACAGACCGTCACAGTCATTATCAAGGCCGTCCTTGCAATTTGCTCCATGGGTCTCGTTTGGATCGCAGGAAGATTCGCATCTGCAGGTATCATTGTTGCATACATCAGGGAGCGTGCAGCTTTTAGCTGGCTCATTACACTCCTCTCCCGCATCCGCCGTTCCATCTCCGCAACAAGTTCCGGAGTAGCACTTGCCACCACCCTGGCATGCAGTTGTATCCGGGCAATCAGCAGTATCCTCGCAGTCCACAAGCACATCGCAGTCATCATTATCAATTCCATCATCACAAGTTTCCGATCCACCTGTACATACTTCACAGATCCCATTAGTACACGTTCCCCCACAACAATCCCCATCCACCAAACAAGGTCCTGCACTTGGAATGCACTCATCCTGGCAATCCCACGTACACCCATCATCATCCTGCGCCTGACACCACCCGCCGGTTGCACGGCAGCGTGCAACACCTGCAATCAAAGTGGAATCAAGAGTGCTGCAATCCTGATTTTCAAAAGCTGCGTTGCTGCTGCCTTTACAGATTCCACCATCGTCACAGGCCTCATTCGGACCAACCCACCCATCCCCGCACACATCCTCCCGTGCGCAGGTGCCATCAGTATCGGTACAACTGCCATTAATACACTTCTCATCCGACTCACAATCGTATGCATCGTTCGGACAGTTGCTGCAGTCCTCGTTTGCGCCGTCATCTGTACCGTCGTTGTTGCAGTCGGTTGAGGGGGGAGATGAACACACTCCACTCTGGCATGTTTTTCCGGTGTCGCAGGTTTCGCTGTCACAATCGGAGTCTGCACAGTCTGTATTTCCATCACAGTCGTTATCTGAACTGTCATTGCAGGTTACTTCGGGAGGTCCTTCTGAAATGACACATGAACAAGTTGCATCACTAGAACAATCCGAGTCGTCACAATCAGTGTCACTGTCGCCGTCGTTATCTATTCCATCTCTACATACAGTTGGGCCAGTTTCGTTTGTGCAAAAATTCGTCATGTTAAATTCCCCCTGACATTCACCAAAGAAGCATGTGTTTGTTGAGTACTCGCTGTAGGCGCCAAAATCGCCATGAGGAGTGCCGAAATTTCGCCAGCATGCGAAATAGTCACAATCTCCATCTCCAGAACATTTTTGGTTGCAGAAGGCAGTGCACTCAGCACTCTCGCCACCATCATCGCAGTACTCGGCGCGCTCGGTTATATTATTGCCGCAAGATGCCGCTTCTTCGGCACAGGTTGAACTACACCCATCTCCATCATCTGTATTTCCATCATCACATGTCTCCGGCGGATTTTCTATTACCCAGTCGCCGCATGTCGCGGCAGCTGCAGGATTTGCAATAAACTTATTTATATCACCCACAAACAGCCATGTACCCATCCCCAGCCCAAAAGCGAAGATAGGTAGCAGGAGTAGGATAACAAAGTTGCGCTTCATGGCGCTAATCGTACCACCGAATGAATAGGCTTATAAATAGCAAATTTGCCATGGAAAGTACTCTTGACATGTGGGGTTTATTTTGGGAGAATGGTGCTCCAGTCTCATCTCATGAATAAGGATAAGCTTTTCATCGGCGGTGCATTGGCAGCAGTAACTGGTGTCGTCACCGCAGTGTGCTCAGAAGGCTTTTGGAAAGTTGCAAATCCTGCTGCTCAGGGTGTTAGGAATGGGATTAGTAGAATTTTTGATAGTTCTGATATCCCCCCTCCCCCTGGAGATCCGGTATCGATTGGAGAGACAGAATCTAGCATTCAAGCCTCAGGAGAAATCATCATGCCAGACGAGTTGCCGGAAGGAGAAGCGCGCAAAGCCGTGGAACAACTCAGACAATTAGAGTCAGAATCAGAAGGAGCGATAAAGGTGATCATGTCTTTTATGAAGGGGCACGATGGCAAACCCTTCTGCACATTCCTAACAATTGAAATTGCAGAGGGCGGCAAAGCACCGGAATCTCTGGATAAGATGATCGATGCATTTGATAAAGAATTCCCCGGCACACGGATAACAGTCGGTGATGTTAGGTGGAAAGGTTCGGATCGTGTTGCGGATGCAGATTCATCGGAGGCAGTGCCAATCTCCGGATAGATTGTTTGTACGATAGGTTTTGAAGCAGGGTTTGTTTGCTATGCTTCGTATGATGAAAGGTATTTTCAAGATAGCATCAATCCCCTTCTTCCTGGCACTCCTAATCTACCCTCCCTCAGCAGCAACTTCTTTGCAATGGATAACAAGCTTCACGCAGAAAACACCTCACCCATCTCCCGCCACGGCAGCGCTGTCACATTTTGGAGACCTTATACGCACTCCATCCTCCATTCTCGGCGAATTTGTAGTCTTTACACTCCATTTTCGGCGAAAATGGCAGAAGTTCCGAAAAATGGGATTGCAAATCCCAATTTTTCATGTAAAATTGGGAGTGCTAATCCCATTTTATGTATATAGAACGTTCAGCATCGGCATTTATCCTAGGTCACATTGGGAAGCAAAAAGCTATTGTTCTGTACGGTCCGCGAAGGTCTGGTAAAACCACTCTGCTCTCACAGATTTTTCCCGAACACCACGATACACTGTCGCTTTCGTGTGAGGAAGAGCGAGTACGGCGCCGGCTTGTTCCGGATCGCCCAACTCTTTCCGAACTCATCGGCGTAAAAAAAACTCTTGTTCTTGACGAAGCACAGCATCTCGAGCAAACAGGACTTGTCCTTAAGATAATCATTGATGCGTTTCCTGGTCTTACCGTAGTCGCAAGCGGTTCATCATCGTTCGATCTTGCGAACAAAGTGGAGGAGCCTCTTACAGGGCGCCACTTAACCTACACGCTGTTTCCATTCACACTGCCTGAACTCATGCAGCACTTTCCGACTACAGAGCATGATTACCTTCTGGAGCATGCGATCATGTTTGGAACATATCCAGAGCTTTTCTCGATAAAAGGAAAGGAAGAAAAAATACGCGCTCTCACTGCGCTGACAGACTCGTATCTTTACAAAGACATTCTGAGTTTCGGGCTGGTAAAGAGCAGCAGAAAACTACGGGAACTTCTGGAACTTCTGGCGCTGCAGACAGGGAACGAGGTATCGTACAGCGAACTTGGGTCGCAAATCGGTACGGATAACAAGACGGTCGAACGGTACATAGACCTGCTGGAAAAATCCTTCGTGCTATTCCGTTTGCATTGCCATTCGCGCAATCAGCGCAGTGCAATACGAAAAAAAATAAAAGTGTATTTTGTGGATCTTGGAATTCGAAATGCCATACTGAATACCTTCACGCCACTCAACCTGAGAAACGACAGAGGGGCAATTCTGGAAAACCTGTTTATAAGTGAATACTGGAAGAGAAACAGTAATGCGGCCCATAGGGAAAACTTATACTTCTGGCGCACATATGATCAAAAGGAACTTGATCTGCTTGCCGAGAAGAATGGCACCTTTCGGGCTTATGAAATCAAATTCAAAGAGGGAAAAACAGCTCGGCATTTTTCTGCATTCCAGAGTGCTGAGCCGAAAAGCAAACTTATAACGGTCAATTACGAAAACATCCTAAAGATCCTTAGTGAATTGAAATGAGGCACCTCCTCAAATGGGCGGCTCTCCTCTTCTTCCTCCCCCTCCTAATCTATGCCCCCTCCCTCGGCAACGGCTTTTTTGCAATGGATGACGGGATGCTAATTTTCCAGAACAACTTAATCAGAGAAATCTCCCCGCAAACGCTCTACACAATATTCACAAATTACGACCCCGAGCTTTATATCCCGCTCACATTCCTGAGTTACCAGTTTGATTATTTAATCGGAGGATATCATCCGTTTATATATCATCTGACGAATTTGTTGTTGCATGCGGGGAGTTCGGTGCTTGTTGTGGGGGTTGTGTGGTTGTTGTTAGAGAAGACCGCCGTGCCGTCCCTCGATACGCCCCTCGATACGCCCTTCGGGCTACTCGGGACTACTCGGGATGACACGGCTAAGTTCATCGCTCTATTTTGTGGTCTACTCTTTGCAATACACCCACTTCACACAGAAGCGGTTGCATGGGCGAGTGCGAGGAAAGATGTGCTTTCGGGCTTCTTTTTTTTGGGAGCGTTTGTTAGCTATCTTTTGTGGGTGACTCGGAATCCGGAATTCGGAATCCGGAATCCGGGCGAAGCAAAGGATGATTCCGGATTCCCGACTTCGCTCCGGCTTCGCCGGGCGAGCCGGGTCCCGAATTCCGGATTCCGAAGCCTCAGATCAAAAACATACCTCATCAGCATCATTGCATTCATTCTAGCGCTGCTCTCCAAAGTAACCGCAATCACACTACCTGCAATTCTCATCCTCACCGATTGGTACCAGGGCAGATCATTAAAAGATAAGAAGATGTGGTTAAACAAAATCCCCTACTTTCTCCTCAGCATCATCTTCGGAATAATTGCACTTGGGGGGAAATCCGCAATGCTTGGGCAAACAAATGCTTTCCAGAAAATACTTCTTTCCTGCAAGATGGCGGTCTTTGCGTTCTGGAAGCTGATCGTGCCGGTCAATCTTTCTGTGCTTTATCCAGAGCTCTCTCCCATCACCATCGCAAACCCTGAGTTCATGTTTTTCACAGCTCTTGTAATTCTGGTTTTGTTTGCGGCATTCCGGTTCAGACGATACAGAATAGTTCCGTTTTCCATTCTGTTTTTTCTCATTACACTCGCGCCCTCGGCGTTTTCTGTTATGAAGGGGGGGAATCCGTTTTTCTTCTCGGATCGATACGCTTATGTGCCATCCATTGGGGTTTTTCTTATGATTGGTTTTTTATTAGGTGATCGGGGAGAATTTTCAATTTTCAATTTACGAATTTTCACCTCGCTCCGCCGTAGCGGGATCGCCAGCTTGCGGCAAGAATGCCAGCAACACGATGGCGATCCGGCTACGCGAAGGCGAGAACAATTTTCAAGGTTCAATTATCAATTATCAATTATCCATTATCAATTAAGACATGTGTTACTGATTGTAGTCACCATTGTCTTAAGTGTTCTAACAATACATCAATCGTTAATGTGGGGTGATGCGACCAAGCTTTTTGCGCGAGCGGTGAAACTTTATCCGGATTTCTATCTTGCACACATTGATCTTGGTGCTGCGTATAAAGAGGAGGGGCGAAATGAAGAGGCTCTGGTTGAGCTTAAGAAAGCAGTTGAACTTTATCCCCTGCCAAACACTTTTGGTGTAATTGGGGAAACGGAAGCCGAGCTTGGAAACTTCGGTGCGGCTATTTTGGCATTTAGGGAGGGAATAGAAAGGCATCCGGAGGAATCTGAGCTCCACTACGGCCTGGGTCAGGTTTATGCGCTTATGGGGGAGTCGCAAAAGGCAATGCAGTCTTATGAACGAGCGCTCGAGCTTTCCGAATCGGAGGCCAGTGAATATCACACATACTCGCGCAGAATCTCCTCTCGCCGCGATATGATTCTTATGAGGATGGGCATTCTTTACGGCGAACGAGGCGACCATAAAAAAGCGATGGAGTATTACGGGAAAGCGATTGAGGAGAATCCGTGGAATGCAGATGCATACTTCAATCTAGGCGTGGGACTTAACTCAACAGGTGATATTGCTGGTGCCATAGAAAACTTTAAAAAAGCAGTTGAGTTTGATCCGGACTTAATCGAAGCACAGGTTAACTTGGGAATTCTGCTTTTTAGGATTGGTCAGGAAGAAGAGGCAAAGGAGCAGTTCAAAGAAGTGCTAAAGATTGATCCGGGGAATGCTGCCGCAAATCAGTTATTAGTTACTGGTTTTTAGTTTTTAGTTGTCTCACACATAAAGACTCCAATTTTTTCGAACTAAAAACTAACAACTAAAAACCAGAAACTTTTGCAGTTCTCTCAATTCTACTCCCACTATCTTTCCACCACCCCCCTCTCATTAACCACAACACTCCTCGTACTCCCGTACATTGTCATAGTAATCTCCCCGTTAAATGTTGCCTCCACTGGGTCGCCTGTAAAGCGCTTAAAGGCAAGGCCTTTGGGCGGTCCTGCAATCATCAGGTCATGGAGACCTCCGGAGAATTCAATGTTTTCGTTGTACTCGTAAGTGACATCAATATCATCTTTTGTTGTGTAGTTGCTGCCATCGACACCGTAAAATGTAACGATGTGATGAGCCGTCTCATCAACATACACTCCCCACTGCTTCTGATCTGCATATTGTTGCGATTGCGTCTGCGCCCTGCGAACCATCTGGACCAATGTGTTTTCTGTAGACCTCAAATTTGTTCTTGCAATTGCATTGAAGGAGACGAGTATGGTAATCGTAAGAAGAATTGATACGATTATGAGGGCGAGCATGAACTCTAAGAGTGTAAAACCTGGCCGATTATTTTGTTGATGAAGCTTCACGGACAAATTGTTAAATTGCTAAATTGTTCGCAGAGCGAGTTAATAAGCAAGTTGCGAGAAATCGCCGACTCCAATGATAGCAAATCACTCAAGGATCGCTCTGTCGAACAATTTGACAGTTTAGCAATTTAACAATTTTCACGTTATAACTATTATCCGCTGATGTTACCTACAACCGAGTAAATCGGCATAATTATCGAAAATGCGATGAAGGCAACAAGTCCTGCGATCACAATCAAAAGCATCGGCTCAAGAACGATTGGCAGTTTTTGAGCTGTTTCCTCGGCCTTCTTTTGGTAAATATCTGCAATCTTATCCAGTACCTCAGAAAGTCTTCCAGATTGCTCACCCGTCACAATTATCTGCTGCACGGAGACGGGGATAACTTTGTGGCTGCGTTTTATTTCCGCAAAGCTTTTTGCAAAAGAATCTCCAAGTTGGATGTGATCGGTTAGCTTTTTGTAAAACTTTTTAAAGCGGTACATCGTCGTGACTTCAGTCAGCGATTCCAGTGCTTCCACGGGCGCAACACCAGCGCTCATCAAGCTCCCGAGAATAATGCCAAACCGTGCGATGGTAGCCTGCTTGATAAGAGTTTTTACTCCTGGCACTTTAAGCAGGAGCCACTGCATCGCGATCTGCAGTTTTGTGAATTTAACCAGAATTGCCAGGAAGCAAAACACAATTATGGATGCCGGGACCACAGTTGGCCCGTTTTTTGTGAAGAAATCCGCAACTGCAATTACGGCGAGAGTTGTTACAGGCAGCTCAACATTAAGTGCAAAAAGGACTCCAACAAGCTGAGGTAAAACAAACCAAGAAAGGCCGATTGCAATTATCACAGTCAAAACTATAACTATGGATGGATAGATCATCGCCATTTTCACTTTTTGTTTCATTGCATGATCTTTCTCATCCTGCACTGCAAGGTTTGCAAGGTTCTCTGCGAGGTTTCCGGATTCCTCACCGATTCTTACGAGTGCGATTGTATAGGGTGTAAAGAATCCCCTTTGGTCCATTGCGCGCCACAAAGCCATTCCGTTTTCCACATCACTGTGGATTTTCTGGATCAACTTCCTCATTGGCCCCTTTTTTGCTTCTCGTGCAAGAGCAGCAAGGGCATCTGTAACATGTAGCCCTGCCCCGAGCATCATAGAAAGGTTCTGGATAAACGGGCTGCGGAATTTGCCCATACCAAAGTGCGAGAGCGCGAGCCCCATCCTTTTTAGCATTCCGGGGCCGGAATACACTTTTCTTATTTTTTTGGCCGGCTCTTTCCTAGTCTTCTTCTGGAACATTTACTTTGGGGGTAACGTCGGAGGCGAGCGGGTCCGGCGGAGCCGCCACACGGAGCAACTCGTCAATTGTAGAAAGGCCGGAAATAACTTTCTGCAATCCATCTTCAAAGAGTGTAAACATTCCCTGCTGCCTTGCGAGCTTGTTTATCTCTCCGCTTGTGCGGCGCTTCGTGATCATCTCCTCAATTTGAGGAGTGACTACCATAAGCTCATACACACCGACACGTCCTTTAAATCCGGTGCCGCCGCATGCGTCGCATCCTTTTCCTTTATACAGCGTAATCTCATCTTCGTCCGGGAGGTAATGTTCTCCGTGAGTAAACAAATTCTTAGCTTCCGATTTGGGTAGATGATAACTGTAGCGGCAGTTCTTGCATGTGCGGCGCATAAGACGCTGTGCAATTATCAATTCAAGTGTTGAAGCAAGAAGATACGGTTCAATCCCCATTTCCAGAAGACGCGGGACTGCGGTTGCAGCATCGTTTGCGTGGAGCGTGCTGAAGAGTAAGTGACCGGTTAGCGCAGCGTTAACGGAAATTTGTGCGGTAACATTATCACGAATCTCACCCACAAGAATGATATCTGGGTCCTGACGCACAAGTGCTCTTAGCCCGCGTTCGAAAGTCAAATTCGCTTTCACATTAACCTGAATGTGGTTGATTCCCGGAATCTTATACTCAACCGGATCCTCAATTGTGGAGATGTTTACGTCCGGCGAGTTCCTTATCTTCAAAAGCCCGTACAGTGTCGTGGATTTTCCGGAACCGGTGGGACCGGTGGTCAAAATCATTCCAAAAGGCTTGTGTGCAGATTTAACAAGGTTATCCAGGTGAATATTGCTGAAGCCAAGATCGCGCAGGGTCAGAGTCCGGACATATTCAGAAAGAAGACGCATTACAATCTTCTCGCCATCCACAATCGGAACTATGGAAACACGAACGTCCATAGCGCGATCACCCTGTTTCCAGCGAATGGCACCATCTTGTGCTGCGAAGTGTTCATCAATACGCATGTTTCCCGCAATCTTGATGCGGTTAACTATTCCTTCGTAGTACTGTTTTGGAAGCCGTCCGGCCTCGTGCATAACTCCATCCACACGGAACCGCACGATCACAATTTTTTCCTGCGGCTCAAAGTGAATATCCGATGCTCCGAGCTGGATTGCATCTGCAAAAATCTCTTCGATAATTTCCGGTGCAATCTTCTTGTGCTCTTCAATAATGCTCTGGAACCTTGTTTCGAGCGGTTTACTGTAGAAAGAAAGAGCGGAATCTATTGCATCCCTGGATGTGTAAACCATCTCCACTTTCTCCGCTTCCGGCACGGCCTCCAAAACTTTGGCCTTTATTTCCTCCCCGCGTTCCGGGTTGTGAGTTGCAACGACCAAAGTTCCATCTTCCTTCCTCTCGATTGCAGTTGCACGCAGGCCCATTGCAAGTTCTTCCGGCAAGATTTCCACAATCGCCGTATCGGGCGGCTCTGCGCTTACATCTATAAAAGGCATTTTGTAGTGCTCCGCAACCGCGTTCTGGATAATCTCCTTTGTCACCAAACCCTCCTCGCGAAGGATATTTTCCACGCTCACCTTTCGGTCAAAAGCTTCCTTTTCGGCTTTTTCCAATTCCTCTTTTTCCAGATAGTTTTGTGCAACAAGAATCTCTCCAACGTTAATTGATGGTTTTTCCTCCTCTTCTGCTTCTGCACCTTTCCCCTTCTTGCCCTTTTTTTCTTTCTTTTTAACTTCTTTCTTATCTTTCTTCTTTTCCTTCTTCTTTGTTTTCTTTGCGTCATCTCGCGATTTCTTTGCTTCCTCCAATTCTTTTCTTTCCTGCTCCAGGGCTTCACGCTGTTCCGCTAGCAATTCCTCGTGGGATCCCTCTGTTTCCAAGGCCTGCTTTTCCTTTGAAATTCGTTCGCGCTCAAGTCTTAATTTTTCTTGTTCTACTCTTTGCTCTTCCTCACGCATTTTTTCCTGCTCTGCATTGAGCGCTCGTGCCTTTTCCACTTCCAGTCTTTCCCTTTCAAGCTTTTCCGCTTTTTCTTTCCACTTTGCAATCTCTCCACTTAAAACACTCTTCTGTTTGCCTCCGAACATTCCTCCGCCATCCTTCATCTTGGAGAGGAACTCGCTTTCCGCTTCTGCAATTGCCTGCTGTTTGATTTTTTCCTTCTCTATTTCCCATTTGGTTCGTTCTCTTGCAAGTTCTGCTTCTGCCTCTTGTTTTGCTTCATCTTTGATTCGTGTGAGTTCTGTGCCCTCCCCCACCCCAACTTTTGCTTTTGCCGCTTCTTTGATCAATTCCTCGCGCTCAACTTCAAATCGCACCTTCTGCTTCTGCAATTTTTCTTCGAATTCTTTGCGGATTTCTTCGGTGGCATCTGTACTTGGCATTGCGGCTGCTTGTTCCTCCAACGGAGACGCCCTCTTGGGCGTCTCCACGGCTGCTTTCTTTTTATCCTCTTCAAGCTTTTCGCGCTCGACTTGCAGTTTCGTTTTTTCCTCCTCAAACCTTTTCCTTTCTTCTGCAAGAGTGGCGTCATCTTTCTTTTCCTCTTCCAGTTTTTGGATTTTTGCTTCTAGATCCTGTTTTTCTTTTTCCGTAATAACTATTTCAGCCTTCGATTTTGTTTCAGGTTTTTTGGTTTCCCATACCTTCTTTTCTTCCTCAAGAGCTTTCAATTTTGCCTCAAGCTCCTGGTTTGCCTTCTTGAGGGCAGCGGCTTCCTCCTTGGACGCTGCGATCGCACTTTTCTCCGCCTGAGACACCCTCCCAGGCTTCGCTCCGCTTCCTGCAGTTGGAGCCGACTTGGGCGGAGCTACGCCGGGGTCGGTTGTCTCTACGGCGGCGACGTTTTTGCGTTCCTCTGCTAATGCCCTTCGTTCTGCTTCCAACGCAGCACGTTCTGCTGCGATTGCTTTGCGCTCGGATTCGGAATCCATCTTTACCTCCGTAACTGGTGCGCCCTTTTCCAGCTCTGCGATTCTTTCCAGCAATCTTTTCTTCTCCTGCTCGAACACCTGACGCTCATCAATTGATGCGGATTGCACGATTGTCGGCTGTACTTCGCGGACGATTCCCTGCGGAGCCGAAACTGTTACTTCCTGCGGCTTATCCACAAGAACCGTAGAAACCCGATCAAGTTTCTTTTGAACTTCTTCCTCCGGCATCTCTGGATTCTCCGCACGAATTCTCTGTTTCTCCTGTTCGATCATAACCTGGCGAATTGCTTCTTTCTTCGCCTCTTCAGCGATTCTCCTTCTTTCCTTTCTGCTCAATCTAATCTGTGTGCTGTCAGCTTTTTTGCCTTCAGATTGCTTCCGTTCCTTCTTCTTTGGTTTAAATGCACCCTTAAGTTTTTGGAAAAATGCTTTGTGTCTCTCGGCTTTTGCCTGCTTGCGTGCAGCTTTTGCAATAACACGTGCGGCCTCCCCCTCTTTTTTCTTGCGCTTCGCTTCCTCTCTTTTTCTTGCTTGCTCCTCTTTCTTCATCTTTTCCTCCTCTAATCTTCTAATCCTCTCTTCTTCTTTTCTCTTAGCAGCTTCCTCTTCCCGCTTTCGCTTTTCCTGCTCTCTTTTTCTTTTTTCTTCTTCCCTGACTAGCCTTTCCGCTTCCTTTTGAGCCTGTATCTCCGCTTTTTTGCGGGCTGTCTCTTCTGCTTTACGTTTCTTTTCTGCTTCCAGCATTCTTTTTCTTTCTGCTTTTTCTTCAGCTTCTTTTGCTTTGGCTGCTTCGCGTCTTGCTTTTTCTTCAGCTTTTTTCTTTGCCTGTTCTTCCCGGATGCGTTCTTTTTCAGCCTCCTTCCTTCGTTTTTCTTCTGCCTGAATTTGCTTTTCTTTCTCTCTTTGGATTTTCTGTTCTTTCTTCCTGCTATCAGCACTTGGAACCATTCCCACATGAGAATCCTTCTGATCTTTAGGCCGGTTTCCGCGCAAGCTCTTTAGGTAAGCATTCTCTGCGCGTCTTGCAACTCTAAGAGCATTTTTTACCCTACGGAGTGCGAGATATTTTGTTACGTTCCTGCAAATTTTCTGCCCTCTTTTCCTTCCGCATACTGCGGTAATGACTCGGGGACCAATAGCATTCATCACGTTTTTTTCAGCCGCTGCTATCTGGCATGCGGATTCTTGCTCAGTCTGGCAGTGTGAAACAATGGCATCTTCCAGCAGCTTGTTTGTTATGAGTTTTTCTTTCTTAAGAATTTCTTCCAATGTCTTAACTTTTTTCACTGCCCTTTCCCGCGCCATTGCAAGCTGCTCAGCAGAGAGCACGCCGCAGGCGAGCAGTATATTCCCAAGAGAATATTTGCTGGAGCCTGTAACTGAATCAACTTCTGCCATTAGAGCATGGAATGAACTTTTTCCACGATGCGCGAAATTGGAGTATTGGATTTAACGAGGTAGTCTTCTACGCCAAGGCCCTTTGCCTTCTCTACATCTTCCTGTTGCCCCAAATTACTTAGTACAACAATCTTTGTTGAATTCCCGTCATCTTTTAGTTTTGTAAGAACAGCAAAGCCATCCATCTTCGGCATGATGATATCTATCAGTATTAGATCAAACTTTGTATCCGTTGCAGCTTTCAATCCGTCTTCTCCATTCTCTGCAACGGTTACGTCATATCCTTCGTGCGAGAGCTTAAGCTTGAGTGCATGCGATAAAGGCTTTTCATCCTCGACTATCAGGATTTTTTTGCCACCGCTTGCAGCCGCTGATTCTGTTTCTTTTGGCACGTGTATTATGGTTTATGTGTGTTTTTAGCGCCGTTTTTCGGCGCATTTAAAATTCTACTTATGTTACCAGAAAGACGTGATTTTTGCAATTCCGGCTTCGCGGAATAATTCCGCGAAGCGCTCCTATCAGTTTTTATGGTTAAATTGGCGATTCCGCTACGTCGTGACAAAGCCGGCTACATTACGGCGTAGCGGAATCGTAGGTTTGGACGATGATGTACATCAAAAACTTGGGCTCGCCATTCCGCGAAGCCGAATGGAGCCGCCGAGGAGATTTGAACTCCTGACCTATCCATTACGAGTGGATTGCTCTACCATTGAGCTACGGCGGCGTGGGATGGATTCTATCACATGGCCTATTCTTTCCTCATAGCCTCTCCGGCTTCGCGGATTAGAGCCGCAGGGCCGGTTTTGTAATGACAGAGATTAATTTGGCGATCCCGCTACGCCGAGAGTGCGCAAGGAGAAATGAGATATTCTGAGCTCTCTGCCATTATTCTTTCCTCATAGCTTCCACAGGTTGCAACTTAGCTGCCTTTTGAGCCGGGTACAAACCAAAAGCAACACCCGTACCAATTGCCATTACAAGTGCTGCCAGAACCGCGGGGATGGAGAAGGCAAAACCAAATTCACCAAGGTAGCGGTCAGCTATCCGTGCGAGCAAAAATGTGAGTGTTGCACTGCCAACGATTCCAATCGAACCTCCGAGCGTGGTCAAAACTATCGCTTCTATCAAAAACTGGAGGAGTATGTTTCTTCTTGTTGCACCAACCGCTTTCCTCAAACCAATCTCTTTCGTCCTCTCCGAAACTGCAACAAGCATGATGTTCATGATTCCAATTCCACCGACGAGCAATGAGATCCCTGCGACAATTCCAAGGAATAATGTGATGCCAAGTGTCACCGTTCCAATCACATCTGCAGCTTGCGCCGCGGAACGCACGCGGAAATCATCTTTATCTGGATCATCATTGGGATTTGATATGTTATGTCTCTGCCTTAAAACTGATGTGATATCCGCACGGGTCAACTCATCATCCGCAGCAGCCTGCCACGGGTCGTCCGAGGACGACGTGGCCTGCAGCGAAATGTAATCCAGATATTTCTGTCCGGTCACAGCCTTGGCGATTGTGTATGGAACCATCACGGTATCATCCAGATCCGAGAGCAGTAGCGATCCAACAGTTTCCAAAACTCCGATAACGGTGTATTGGCGGCTGCCAATTGTGATGCGTTTCCCAAGCGGGTCGCGCGCATCAAAGAGGTCTTCTGCAATTCCATAACCGAGCACTACAACCGACTTTGCTGCTTGCACATCTTTATCATTAAGAAGTCTTCCTCTTCCAATTTCAAATCCATAATTTCCGAAAAGTTCTTTGGTTGTTCCAAAAACCATTGGGGTTACTTCCTCACCTGCATAACGTGCTTTTTCCTCGATGAAGAGAACCGGTGCAACGCTCGTCACAGTATTTAATCTGAGGATTGCTTCGTAATCATCTTCTGTAACTGAGTCCAAGGTCTGCCCGTATTTTTCAAATCCAGTTGGGTAAACATCAATTGTGTTTCCTCCAAATGATTCAATTTGTTCCAGAATATATGACTTGAAGCTGGTGCCAATAGAAACCATCAGCACAACTGAACCAACACCGATGATGATGCCAAGTGTCGTCAGTAGCGACCGGGTTTTGTTGCCGGTTAGGCCGTTTAGCGCGGTGGTGAAGAGGTCGGATTGTCGCATTGAGATGCAACCACATTGTACGTGACGATTGCAAAAAATGCGCAGTCTCCGTGAATTCAATGAGAAAAAGGCAGGCCGTAGCCTGCCTTGTTTCGCGAGACATGCTCGCGGCTGCTGATCCATGTGGGTTACTTCATCTTTCGTTCGCCAATAGCGAAAATGGTTCGCAGTCCCCACCAGACGAACCATACAAAGAACGCTGACTGCATGAATACCCCTGCTATGAACAATGCCACTTTCAGTGAGTGCTGTTCACCTTCTATCTGGCGCAGTGCAGCGGTCCCGAATCCTGCAAACATTATTGATGTTGTAAGGATGATTAGTACAGCATCAACCCAATTTTTGGGCTTTCGAAACAGGATAACTGCTACCAGCCCGAGTAGTCCGATGACGCCAAGAGAAACTATTGTGAACATGGTCTTAACCCTCTCCAAAATTGTGTAACGGTAATTGTAAAGATCAGCAATATCCGTTGTATACTCCTCT
Organism: uncultured Candidatus Peribacteria bacterium; assembly: GCA_964632395.1. Classification (GTDB taxonomy): domain Bacteria; phylum Patescibacteriota; class Gracilibacteria; order Peribacterales; family Peribacteraceae; genus CAZWES01. The sequence continues at coordinate 18,224 of CAZWES010000016.1, forward strand.
GAGCAACACCTCTCAAGTAAAGATGTCGTAAATTTCCTATGGTGCGGGGGTCACACACTTCACTCATACCTCAATGCCTCAATCGGCCTTAAATCTGCCGCCTTCTTTGCAGGATAGATTCCAAAAACAAGACCGGTTCCGGAAGCGATAACAAGTGCAGCCACCATGGCGACTGGTGAGAGTGCGAAGTTGTATGCCTCTAAGAATCTGTGGACAATTTGTGCGCCAAGGTATGCGAAGAAAATTCCAAATAACATCCCTATCAATCCACCAATAATCGTCAAAAGTATTGCTTCAATTAAAAACTGTAGGAGAATATCGCGCTTTCTTGCACCAACAGCTTTCCTGAGTCCAATTTCCTGCGTCCTTTCCGACACCGCAACAAGCATGATGTTCATTATTCCGATGCCTCCAACGATCAGCGAAATTCCTGCGATCAGTGTGATAAACAGAGTCAAAGAAATTGAGACTGTTCCAAGAATATCGGAGGCCTGTGCAGAGCTCCTCACGACAAAATCATCTTTATCTGAATCATCTTTTGGATTGTGTATTCCGTGACGGTATCTTAAAAGTCCTTTTACTTCTGCAAAAGCAAGGTCAAAACTTCCTGTGGCTTGCATCATTACGAAGTTCAAGTACTTCTGCCCCGTCATTGCTTTTGCAACGGAGAGCGGAACAAATATGCGATCATCAGCGTTTTGGAAAAACTGTGAGCCGATGGATTCAGTAACCCCAACAATTGTAAAACTACGGTCACCAATGGTTATTTTCTTCCCCATTGCATTGCCGCTTGGGAACAGATTTTCCACAACATCCGGTCCTATCACTGCAATGTTTTTCGCGCCCCGAATATCGCTTTCAAGGAGTAATCTTCCCTCTGTTTCTTCAACGCTCACATTCACAAAGTAATTGGGATTCGTTCCAATTATCTGTCCGTTGGAGGACTCTCTGCCATAAGTTGCTTCGCCGGGGATGAAAATTATCGGCGAGAGGTTTGTGACGGAGGTGAGTTTCCCAAGCGCATCCAAGTCCGAGAAAGTCAAACTGTCGTATCCTGCGGAAACTAAGCTCTCTCCTCCCTCGGGTCCGGATCCCGGGAAAATAACCATACTACGCGCTCCAAGCGTCGAAATTTGGCCAAGTATTACGCCCTCCATGCTTTTGCCTACACCAGTCATAAGCACAACTGATCCAACGCCGATGATTATTCCAAGTGCGGTTAAGAATGATCGCACTTTGTGGGCGATGACGCCTTTCTGAGCCGTTCGTATGGTGTCTGATAAATGGATGGCGACAAATGGAAAATTGATAATTGATAATGGATAATTGCGTAGGAGTTACTTGTTCTTATTTTTTTTGCTGCTTATTATGATTGATTTTAGAATCGGGATTATTTCATTTACTTGATCAAAAAGATGTTTTAACTGGTCACGCGTTACGATGTCACTATCGCATATGAGTCGAAGCCAAAATCGCGATTCACATGCCTCTTTGAGTGCAATTGACATTTTTGAGATAAAATCGGCCATACTCTGAGCCTCTTGCGCTTCCTCTACATTAGCTCCAACGCTTGTGCCTGATCTGAACAATTGTTTGCTCGCCACATATTCTTTTTTTGTTTTTACCATCCACCAGTAGGACTTTGCTATGTCTACTGCATATTTATAGGTTTTCTCCATAATGACATTTTCCTTTTTCATAAGGCTAATTATCCATTATCCATTATCCATTATCAATTAATTACCCAGTTTACCTAAGAGTTGCTTCCTTCCTCGCAATCACCCTCTTAAAATCCCTGCTATCACTATCAATCTCACCATCCATAATATGAATAATACGCTCTGCGTGCTCTGCAGTTTTCCTTTCGTGCGTAACAAGGATCACGGTGTGCCCGTCTTTATGGAGTCGTTGCAAAATGCTCATCACCTGTTGGCCCGATTTGGAGTCTAAGTTCCCAGTTGGCTCATCGGCAAAAATGATTTCAGGTTTCGTCACAAGTGCACGTGAGATTGCAGTTCGCTGCTGCTCACCTCCACTTAATTGATTAGTTTTGTAGTCTGCCCTGTGCGAGAGGCCGACTGAATCAATTGCTTTGCGCGCACGCTCCTCACGCTCTCCTGGTGGAATTGTTGGGTGATATAGGAGCGGAAGGAGGGTATTTTCCAGAACGGTTGCACGAGAGAGAAGGTTGAATGACTGGAAAACGAAGGAAACTTCGGTTGCACGTATTAGTGCCAACTCATCTTCTTTCATATCCCGCATCTTCCGCCCCTTGTATGTGTATGTTCCTTTTGTGGCTGTATCCAAAAATCCAAGAATGTGCATCAAGGTTGATTTGCCGGAGCCGGAAGGGCCCATGATGGAAACAAACTCTCCGTCTTCAATGATCAGATCAACATCATGTAGCACGGCGGTTTCTATTCCTGCTGAGGAGAAGTAAGACTTGGAGAGATCTTTGGTGAGGATTAGAGGTTGTTTAGCCATGTTTAGGGAAGTTATTAGTTGTTAGTTTTTAGTTATTAGTTGTCTCACATATTGAGGACATCATTTTTTCCGAACTAAAAACTAATAACTAAAAACTAGAAACTTTCACAAGGGCATCATATCACTAAATATCACTTCCCATTCTTCAACAAAACCACCACAACTTCCCCCTCCTCCACACCCTTAACAATCTCCACATCGTTCTCCCCTTCCAGTCCAATCTCTACGCGACGCTCTTCAATATTATCTCCGCGACCAAGGATGCGAACGTATATATCGCCGAATTCGTTTTCCAGAATTGCGCGTGCAGGGACCATCAAAACATCCTCACGGCTGCCCGTAACAACATCCACATCACCCGTCATGCCAATTTTGAATCCCGGATCAATCTCCAAAAAGTCCAGCTTAACGCGGTACTTTGGAACGCCATCCACATCGGATGCGGCAGGATCGATTTCTGCAACAGTAATTGGAAATAGGGTTCCGGGGAAAGCATCAAGTTCAACAGATCCACTCTGCGTCAGTTGCACTTTTGGAATATCAACTTCCGAAACATACATCTCCACCCGGTATGGAGATTCACCGAGCATCGTAATTGCTGGTTCCTGCTGAAAAGCGGTTGAGAGTAATTCACCCTCCTTGATGTTTACCTTGGTAATCGATCCGGTTGTTGGCGCGTAAAGAATCGTGTCTTCAAAATCTGCTTTTGCGCGTTCGTATTCCGCTCCGGCCTGCCGAACGCGTGCAGCAGAGGCCTGAATCTCCGTAGGTCTGGCGCCTGCTTTTTCCAGTGCGAGTTCCGCTTCCTCTGTACGGATTGCAGTCTGAAGGTTCAGAATGTCACCCTTTGCACTCGCGATCGTTGAGTTCTCCGTTGCGATCTTCGTATCAAAGTTTGCTGATGCATCCTGTAGGTCTTTGATTGCAGTATCAATACTTGTCAGTGCCGTTTGAAGGTTGGTTTTCTCATCGGCTACATCGTCTTTTCTTGCCTCGCGTTCGGTTCGGCTAAATGAGCTAGTTGGTGGCAGAGTGGCAAGGCTCATAAAAAGATCTTCCATTGTTCTTGTGGCCACGGATAACCCCTGTCTGACCTTTTGCAGAGTTGTGAGCGCTTCATCATATGATTCAAAACCAAAACCATCTTCAAACACTGAGTCCACAATCTGCCCAGCCCGATCACGCTCTTTTTTCATCAAGCGGTCCTTGCCGGGATTACCTCGCTGGAAGGCATCGATTACGTCAGGGTCCTCAACTACATCATCAAAAATACTCAGCGCTGTGCGTGCGACTGTGAGCTGCCTACTTGCTGCACTGCTTGCTTCTCCTATTTCTCCCGCGAGTCCTATCTCTGCTTCCTTCTCCAAAATCCTTAGCTTTTCTTCCGATGCGCTTAGTTCATTCTCTGCTGCCATAAGCTGTGCCCGTTTGTTTGCAAGTTCCGCTTCTGCAATTGCAATATCTTCCGGGCGTGTCCCCTCTTTTAACTCCGCAAGTTCTGCCTGATATGCCTGCAGCGATGCAAGTGCGGAATTCATGTTTGCCTTAAGATCATTTGCACGCAGTGATGCAATTCTTTGTCCAAGTTCTACTTTGTCCCCCTCCCTCACAAGCACTTCTGCAACAACTCCGGAAATTGGAAACTGCAACTTAAGATTCCTTTCTGATGTAATTTCGCCAACCGCTTCCACGACCTGTGTTAGCTCTCCGTGCGTAACTTCCGCGGTGATAATCTCCGGCTCTGGCTCTTTTGTGATTGCGTAATATCCGTAACTTAAAAGCATCAGCACTCCGAGTGTGATAGTGACTTTCCACCTGTGACGACTTAAAAATCTTTGAAGTGGGTCAGGGAGCTTCGTGAATCCCATCATCCACACAGCGCGGCAGCGCCCGTAAATTTTCTTTAAGAATCTCCATGCAGCGGAGAGCCAATTTCCCGACGTGGTCGGGGGTGGATTTAAGTCTTCTTGCATTGGGCGTACATTCTAGCAGAGTTATTGATATGAGGCTTTCTGGCGCAGTTTACGACCTTGACAAACCTCCCAAATACCCTACAATTGAGCTTGCCAGTAAAAGGACTTCCTCCCCGTAACCCGGGGGCGGCGTGGGGCATGTCCCTATCGAAGTTAAGTTCAACTATTGGTACCAGACGGGGCTGTTTCCTGAGGATTCCATGAGTCACCAGAGAGCAGCCCCGTTTTTGCGGCTTCGCGATGTTGGTTCCATCTAACTTTCTACATCACTTTACTATGCCGGCGTAGCGATATCGCTTCGCCGGCACTAGATTAGGATTGCATCCACTACTGGAAATGCCATCATCGCGAAGCCACATCATAGCATCATAAATCCTCCAAATGTGCTGAGTAACCATTCATTCAAAAAAATTGTGAGTAGAGCTCCGCAGGATAGGAACGGTCCAAATGGAAGCGCATCTTTGCGATCAACTTTATTCATCAGTAGCAAAACAGATGCGATAAGCGCTCCGATAATGTATGCGAGAAACAGTGCAAGAAAACTTCCTTTAAGACCAAGAATTATTCCGATAGATGTGCCAAGTAATACATCACCGCTGCCTATCAGCTTTCCAAAGCGGATCAGCCATAAGCCTCCGAAGAAAATAAAAAAGATGCCTGCTCCCAGGAATGCATCACGCAGGATTTCCGGATTTGATACGAGTGCACTTTTCCCTACTTGGTAAAAAAGTGCCGCAAGAACCATCACCGTAATCAATGCATCGGGTATTCGCTTGGTTGAGGAATCGTAGAATGCGATTAAAAGCGTGCAGTAAGCTGCGGTTACCAAAGGTGCAAGAAGAATAAGTTCAAGATCCCTGAATTTGTATGCGAATAAAAAGAACAGTGCGGTGGTGCAAACCTCTATTGCCAAATATCTCGTGGAGATCACCTTTTTGCAGTAGCGGCATCTGCCAAGAAGAATGAAGTAGCTCACAACAGGAATCAGGTCATACCACTCAAGGATATGGTTGCATTGCGTGCAGCAAGATCTTCCTCCAAAGCTCTCTCTCCTTGGAATTCGCCATAGGAGCATTGTGCCGAAGCTTCCAAAGCAAAGTCCGAGGAGTCCGGCAAATATCAGCTGTAGGTTAAGGGGGATTGTGGCTTCGAGGGATGTAAGAGTGAGCATCAGTGAGAGTTTAGCAAGAGGATAGTGGAAAGAGGATAGTGGATAGTGGTCACTATCCTCTTTTAGTTATGTGAAATTAGGAAATGTTAGCGTTAACGTGAACCTCACTCACGTCATCATCTTCCTCCAGCAACTCCACAAGCCTCATCACGCCTGAGGCATTTTTCTCGTCACCAATTTTCACTGTTTGGTTTGGAACATATTTGAGGCCTGCGGTTTGCAGTTCGCAGCCCTTTTCCTTCAGAAGGTCGCGGACACTCCCCCACCCTTCCCGTCCGGTTGTAACTTCAATAATGCCATTCTGGATGTTGATGTCTTCGGCGCCAGAATCGATCAATTCTAGTTCAAGTTCATCATTGTTTGTGGTGCTGGACTGGTCGTTGGCTGCCTTTCTCTCCGAAGTGCACGTCACGCCCGCCCGTACGAACGCACGTTCGGGCGGGGAGTGACGTGCCACTACTACACCCTTCTGTTCGAACATCCACATAACTGATCCGGATTCTGCAAACCGCCCACCGTTTTTCCCGAGAATTGTCTTCACATTCGCAAGGGTCCTATTCTTGTTATCAGTCAGGCACTCGATTATGAAGGCGGAGCCTTGCGGACCGTATGCTTCATAAATTACTGATACGGTTTGAGCTGCACCTTTAAGCTCACCGGTTCCTTTTTTGATTGCACGGTCGATATTTGCATTCGGAACATTCTCTGCTTTGGCATCAGCAATCGCAGTTCTGAGTTTTGCATTCTGCTCCGGATCTCCACTGCCACCCTCGCGTGCTGCGATTTCAACCAGTTTTGCGTGGCGTGTGAAGATTTTGCCGCGGGCTGCGTCTGCGGCGCTTTTTTTATGCTTGATAGAATGCCATTTTGAATGTCCTGACATTTGTGGAGGGGGTTGGTTGGGGTGAGTTTATCGTGGAAAAGTTATCAGTTAATAGTTTTTAGTTGTTAGTTTTTAGTTCGTTGCACATTCTGGACGGAAAGCTGGGTTTACTAAATGCGGAGAACTAATAACTAGTAACTAACAACTAAAAACTTACTACCCGTCCGGTGACCTCCCACCCTTCGTACGGTGTCCATCCACACTTGCTTTTGAGCTCTTCTCCGTGGATTTGCCAGGTTTGCGAGGGGTTTACCAGGGTCAGGTCAGTCGGTTTGCCAACCTGAACCCCCGGTTTGCCAGGCCTTCGCTCCTTCGGAGCTACGGCCGACAAGCCAAGGTCAAAAATTTTGTTTGGGTTGGTGAAGAGGAGTCGGAGAATGTCTTTGGGTGACATTTTAATGGATGGCTTTCGTGAACTTTTGTCAGAGTCATGAGGTCCTTCATTCATGCATGAAAGGAGTAACGGGAGCATTGTTTCTGTTCCGGGAACTCCGGCAGGGGTGGTTTTTGTAGGGGCGTTTGGCCAAACGCCCCTACAAAAACCCTTCGCTTCTAGTGTGTGCGGTGCATGATCACTTGCAACACAATCAATTGTCCCGTCACCAATTCCAACCCAAAGTGCTTCAACATGATCCGCTGTCCTCAGGGGTGGATTCATTTTTGCGAGGCTCCCAAGCTTTTCAAAATCATCAACGGTCATGAAAAGATGATGTGGTGCAGCTTCACATGTCACAGGTAATCCTTCGCTCTTTGCCCGCTTTACAAGATTAACACCTTGTGATGTTGAGATGTGCGCGATGTGTAGTTTTGTTCCATGTTTTTTGGTGAGTTCAATCGCTCTCTCAATCGCAACCTTTTCTGATTCCGGCGGACGGCTTGGATCGTTTGCATTAATCTCCGCATCCTCACAGTGGCAGACGACGGTAAGCCCCATCTTTTTGCAAAGCTTGAATGTTTCCTCAATTACAGATTCATCTGCTTTCTGATTGCCGGTTGAGTGACAAAAGTAAAGCTTAACTCCGCATATATCATTTAGATCAACACCCTCAAGCTCTTTAAGATGATCCATCTCTGTCACGCCGAAGAAGAAACGAATGTCACATCCTTCAATTCTTTTTGCTCTTTCAATTTTATCCTCCAAAGCTTTGCGAGTGCATGTCGGCGGATTTGTATTCGGCATATCACACACAGTCGTCACTCCTCCTGCGATAGCTGATGCTGCTCCGCTTTCCATGTCTTCAGCTTCGGTATTGCCCGGCTCGCGGAAGTGGACGTGGCAATCTATCAGTCCCGGGAAAATGAGGAGGTTGGTTGCGTCTACTATTTCTGTATCCGATGGAGTTATTAGTTTTTCGTTATTAGTTTTTAGTTCGTAGATATTAGTGATCATGTCATTTTTTATCATTATATTTGCACGACTAATACCCTGTTCGGTTACCAGTTGGCCGTTTTGGATGAGGAGGGAGCTCATGCTTTCCCGAGCATCATAGCAAGCAATGCCATTCTTACGGGGACTCCGTTCTTTGCCTGCGTAAAATAAAGCGCATTCGGTAGTTCATCTACATCAGTTGAAATCTCATTCACGCGTGGCAGCGGGTGCATCACTTTGGTTTTGGAGTTCTTCAAAAGATCAGCCTTCAAAATATACTTATCCTTCAGCCTTTCAAATTCGGCCTGATCTTTAAAGCGCTCGCCTTGAACACGAGTCATATAAAGAATGTCTGCGCGAGTCCCCTCCTCCAGATCTTCCATCTCTTCGTATTCGACTGAATTCTCCGAGAAGGCTTTTTTAACGTCATCCGGCATCATGAGTTCCTTAGGTGCAATAAGCGTCAGCTTTGTCCCTGGGATTCGTGCAAGCAATTTGCCGAGCGAGTGAACGGTACGGCCGTAGAGTAAGTCACCGGCAAGTGCGATGTGTAATCCCTCAAGTGTTCCGAATTCTTTCTGGATCGTGTAAAGATCAAGTAGTGCCTGAGTCGGGTGCTCGTTTCCCCCGTCACCCGAATTGATGAATGGAACGGTGCAGACTTTTGCAGCCTTCTCTGCAGCGCCGCTTTCAGGATGTCGCATCACAATCAGGTCTGCATACTGCGTGACCATGCGAATAGTGTCCTCGATTGTTTCACCCTTTTTCATAGAACTCATCTCCCGCCCTTGGGCAAAAATCATCCCGCCGCCAAGGCGCTGCACTGCAACCTGGAAGCTGAGCATCGTGCGAGAGCTTGGTTCGTAGAAAAGTGTAGCGACCACATTCTTTTCAAGAAGATCGCTCCTTCCCTCCCCCGAAATCACGCCTTCCATTTTTTGGGACACGGAAAAGATGTCCTCCATCACTTCCCGGGTGATCTGTTCTGCAGATACCAGATGCTGGAATGGGAGGGGCATGTATTTAGGATCGTAGCGTGTCAGAGAAAATTTTCAATGATCAATTTCCAATTTTCAGACAATTTTCAAGGTCCAATTTTCATCGATTAAACTTATTGACCGGAAAGCCGCTCGAAAACTTGTTCAAGTAGATGTCGCCACATGACGAAATAGGCTATAACAGCACCTCCACCCGCTATGCGTCCTATCGCATCAAGATTGCTTCTGCATGTTGGTGCCCCGGAAGCAAAATCACATAAGAATTGTTTAATTTGTTCAGCATCAGGGTCAACCACTTCGCAGCTTGGAGTTTCGGGATCAGGACCTTCAGATTTTTTAATCATGATTGAAGAGTTATCAAATTAGAGACTGAATGCCCTCTGCGCGAACAACCAAATCATGAAAATGAATCCTGCGGCGAATACCGTTACAACTGCTGCTTCTACCAGCCACATCATAAGATGGGACTTAATCCCCTTCTTCGGAGTGCTTGCAGTTGCCTCGGGGAGCAAGCGGTCAAAGCGAGCCTCGGAGCGCTTTACCATCTCCTGCAGGAATGAAACTTGCGAGTGAAGCATTTCATTTTCACGCTTGAGAGATTGTGTTTGGAGATTATCCGAGGGTTTACGGATTGGAGATGCGAAAGGTGAGGAGAGGCTATCGTCTGAATCCTGCAGACTGGATGATTGGTCATCTGTTGTTCCACGCGGCACGTCACGGGAGTGCCGTGCCACTTCGTGCCTGGCTGCTACGTGTGCAAGTTCATCACGAATCTGCTGGAGGGTTCGCCCCTTGTTTTTGAGTGATTTTGTGCGCTTGAGAACCTCCACGATCTCCTCATCAAAAAGCAGGGAATTGCTTTGCCCACGTTCGGTGTGTTTTTCGAAAAGCTCTGGCAAAGCGGTTTTGAGCCGGCGGATGAATTTGGAGGAAAGTCCGCTAGCCTTAGCGGTTTGTTCTATGGTGTAGGGGGCTGGCATAGTGGGTTGGTAAAGCGGTACAAACTGTTGGCATTCTAGGGGTAAACCGGGATGAATACCAGTGATGTAGCGCTCCCTCCCCGACCCCCCTTATGGAGCCAATACCAATTTGCAGTGATGATACATCTGCTTACTTTTTGGTTGTTACTTTTTTGGCGCAAAAAAGTAACCAAAAAACATGTATCAAAAGCAGCTCGCAGGGAGAACCAAATAGTAATCCTTGCATCTGGCTCGCAGAAACGACTCTGCTTGTCCCGCATCACATACTTAGAGCCATCGAAGTGCGGGACTTCGCAGGTCGCCATCTGCTCGCGAATATCTTCCACAATATTGTGGTCTCCCTGCTCGATTGCTTTTGATACGATTACGGGGGGAGGGCGCTACTACGTTATACTTCCGATAAATGACTTCCCGAAAGATTGCTACCTCCACACTCTGGCAACTTGGGAGCCAAGCCGTAACGATGCTGCTTGGGATCTTAAGCATCAAATTCGTCACAACTGCTCTAAGCCAGAGCCTCGTCGGAAACTATCAGACGGTATACGCGTATCTCCAAATTTTCGGGATACTTGCGGATTTTGGTTTGTATGCAGTTTCCGTTCGTGAGCTAAGCCGTGCAAAGGATCCAGCTACAACACTCGGTAGTCTCTTCATCCTACGTGCGGTCATCACCTTAATTTCACTTGGATCTGCGATTCTGATTGCATGGGTACTGCCTGCATTCTCTGGCACTCCCCTACCACTTGGAATATCAATTGCGGCATTTGTGCCGTTCTTCACGCTGCTCTCCGGAATGCTCAGGACGGTATTTCAGGTTAACTACAAGATGCACTTTATCTTTGTTGCGGAGGTTTGCTCGAAGTTTGTACCGGTTTGCCTGATGGGGATTGCGATCTTTTTGGGTACAAGGCAGAGTGAAAATCTTGATCTGTATCACGCCTTCCTTGCATTTGGTGGAATCGGATCGCTCACGCTCTTCATATTATCTATCTGGTTTGCCATTTGTTTGCTAGAGGTTCGCCCACGGTTTGCCAAGGCAGAAATCTTTCGACTTCTTAAGATGGCAAGCCCATATGGCTTCGCATTTTTTGCAATTACAATTTATCGCCAGTCGGATGTAAGCCTGATCGCAATGCTCCGGCCAGAGGACTATGACATTCAAAATGCGTATTACGGAACGGTTTTAAGGTTCGCAGAAATTGGATTTTTGCTCCCAACCTTCATCTTAAACTCTGCACTTCCGATAATGAGTAAAAGACAGGAAAGCGGAGAGGATATTTCCGGATTTTTAGGTACTCTGCTTTTGGGACTCCTTACACTTGGCTCGGTTATCTCACTTTTTGCATTCCTGTGGGCGCGGCCAATTGTACTTTTGGTCACCCGAGAGTCGTACTTAAGTACACCTCTCGCACCGGGGTCCGATACTGCACTCATGCTACTTAGCTTCTCAATCTTCCTTGGGATGATAGTCAGCTTCTGTTTCTATGTTTTGCTCAACCGTTACTCGTGGAGATCGCTCCTCATAATCACAATGGCGGGTGCCGTGTTCTCAGTTGTATCAAATGTGACGCTAATTCCCTACTTCGGATTCATTGGTGCGGGCATAACATCCATCTCCACACACCTCTTGCTTGCCAGTGGTTTGCTAGTAGTTTGTCTTAAAAAAGTTCGCATTAGACTCCCCTTTTCCAGACTTTGCCAGTGGTTTGCCTATAGTTTGACCCTCGGTTTGGCACTGTTTGCCATGGCACCTTTGGCAAGCAATTCCGTGCGGACAATCATGTTTGGGGCAGTGATGCTTATTGTTTCGGGGGTGCTTTTGAGGGTGTTTGGGTTGTTGCACCCGGCGATGTTGCCGGGGAGGACCCCCTAACCCCCGCATTGAGTTATTTTCAATACCACCACACCAATCTCATTTTTGGTTATCCTTTTGATGCGGGGGAATGTTTTGTTTTTGTTTTGTTTGCCACTTGACAGAATTGGGATTTTGGAGGAAGATTGGTTTTAGTCTGTTCTTTTGCAGATCGTCTTTCTTGGTCACGGTGGCCGAGATGTGGGTGTTGAACCAGCAGGAAAAAGGAGAAGATCATGTTGGTGCTGTCCCGCAAGAAGAACGAGAGTATTGTCATCAACAATGACATTACGATCGTTGTGGTCGAGATTCGCGGAGATAAGGTGCGCTTGGGAGTTGAAGCCCCCAGAGAGGTGCCGGTTCATCGTCGTGAAGTCTACGAGGCTATCAGGCGACATGAATTGGCCGCGCAGGCTCAGGAATCGGCGAATGCTGCCAGTGAAGCAGCATCGGAAAGTTAGCCAAGGAAGGACTAGCTGGGATCACGGATGATCTCAGAGAGCAGCAAGTTTGTTGCTCGTGAAAACCCGATGTGATTCGTTCATCGGGTTTTTCTTTGTGGGGGGTGCTGGACTGGCTGCGGTTACCTGTGCCTGTGAAGGCCTCTCCCCTAACCCCTCTCCACTATCGCAGATTATTATTCCGCTCAGCTGGAGGGGGTTATTTGTTATCCGCAAATAGTGGAGAGGGGGATGTTTTTGTTTTGTTTTTTGGTTAGAATTTGCCTCCTATGACTTGGGGCAGAACACTTACTTTGAGGGCTCGGGAGCTTAGAAAGAATGCAACTCCTGCTGAAAAGAAATTATGGATGGTTCTTCGTAGGAAGGCCTTGAGGGGCATCAAATTTTACAGGCAATATCCGATTGGCTATTACATAGTTGATTTCTACTGCTCCAAACATAACCTTGTTATTGAGATAGATGGGGGTATTCATGATGATCCAGATCAGAGCGAATACGATCAAGAGCGTGATAATCATCTAAAGGGAACTGGATTGAAAGTTTTGAGGTTTACTAATGAAGAGGTGTTAACTCAGATACACAAGGTTACGAGCAAAATTCTGCAAGCCTGCGATACCAAATAAACAAAAACAATAAACATAAACAAGCAAAACAAAAACATTCCCCCCTCCGCCCTACGGGCTATATTTTCTATATCGAGATCAAATTCAAGTTATATCCCTGAAGGCGGAGGGGGGCTAGGGGGGAGGCCGCTACAACCAACAGCAAACAAAAACCGTGAATGCATGTCGTGTCTGGTAGTCCACTTTGCCCACTTTGCCAACCTGCCCTCATCAGCCAAAAATTACACCTTTACCCTGCGCTTAGCCCAGGAGCGCTACGGAGCGTTAGCGGAG
>CAZWES010000017.1:0-12000 GCA_964632395.1 uncultured Candidatus Peribacteria bacterium
CGCTAACGCTCCGTAGCGCTCCTGGGCTAAGCGCAGGGTAAAGGTGTAATATAAAGAAGATACCGACATCCTTGTGCTTGGCTCTCAGCTTGCTCGTGGCGCCCGTCTGCCCGCTTTGCCGAACATTCTGGGTAGCATATCAAAAGAGGATGTGCAGAACTTCTTCGAAGATCTTGCAAAAAAACTTAAAGAGGAGGTTGTGGAAGAATAAGGTATAATAGGGGTAATATCCCCTCCCCCCTTCCCCCATGGAAAACCTCCTCGAAAAAATCCGGGAGCTAAACTCCGCTGTAAACACGGGGAAGGACTCTCTTTGAAAAAAGAGGAATACCTGCAGAGATAAAAACACTTGAAGAGGAATCGCAGAAAGAAGGTTTTTGGGATGACCAGAAAAAAGCGCAGCAGCTTTTTACGAAACTCAAGCATTTAAAAAGCCAATGGGAACCAGTTTCCTCCCTTGCTGCAGATGTGAACGCACTCGTCGAACTCATGGATTCAACGTCAGAAAAAGAACGTGACGGGCTTGAACCTGATGCAGTTAAATTACTCGAGCGCTGGAAAGAAGTTGAAACAGAACTCCTCTTCAGCGGGCCACATGACTCAAGTAATTGCTATTTGACCATTTCCTCGGGTGCAGGTGGAACAGATGCGCAGGATTGGGCAGAAATGTTAGTCAGGATGTATATGCGTTACTCTGAACGTAAAAAGTGGAAAGCAGATATCTTAGAGAAAACGCACGGGCAGGAAGCGGGAATAAAATCCTGCACGCTGCACATACAAGGTGAGAAGGCTTATGGATTACTGAAGGCAGAGCGCGGCACACATAGGCTCGTCAGGCTTTCACCATTTAATGCAAAGAATCTGAGGCAGACATCATTCGCTCTGGTTGAAGCACTTCCTGAAATTGAGGAAACTGATGAGGTTGCGATAAATCCATCCGAAATCAGAGTTGATACATTCAGAGCAAGCGGCGCCGGGGGGCAGCATGTTAATAAGACTGATTCCGCAGTACGCATCACTCACAAACCGACGGGGATAGTTGTTGCATGCCAGAACGAGCGATCGCAGGCGCAAAACAAAGAGCAGGCTATGAAAATTTTGAGCGCAAAGCTTCTGCAGAAAAAACGGGAGGAAGAATCCAAAGAACTGGAAGGAATGAAGGGTGCAACAAAAAGCGCAGACTTCGGCCAACAAATCCGCTCATACGTTTTGCATCCGTATAAGATGGTAAAAGATCTAAGGACGGAGGTGGAAGTTAGTGATCCGGAGGCGGTGTTGGATGGGGAGTTGGATGAATTTATTTTTTCTGAATTAAGAAGAGGATAGAAAGAGGATAGTGGATAGAGGATAGTGACTTTTATTTTCCTCTATCCACTATCCACTATCCTCTAAAAAGGAGTCTCCCATTCTGGCAGACTCCTTTTCACTCCCATTAAAGAGTTTAGAGGTCTGTTCCGCGGACAGTCTTGCGGTCATTTGCCTTTGCACGGCCTGCGGCCTTTTTGACTGTGGCCTCAACCTCCTTGCTTAGGAAGTCTGCAAAGTCACCTGCAGTCATCATTCCCATGCTTTTTAGAAGATCCTTGATTTTGGAAGCAACTACGTAACTCATAATGAATTGGGGGAAGAGATGTATGAACTGCCGTAATTTTACTCATATGGGCAGAATTTGCAAAGATTTTAGTTAATTGACTTTATTCGAATAAAGTTGCATGAGTATACAAATTGGGCTCAAAACGACAAGAATTCTGTACTCATTCGCCTATTTAGAGGTATTTGCAATGAATTTTTTGTAACAGAGCAACTTAAAAAGCCGTGTCATCCCGAGTAGTCCCGAGTAGCCCGAAGGGCGTACCGAGGGACGTATCGAGGGAGACACGACTTCTTTTGTAAGAAAGAAAAAGTAAATACAAGTAGAATATCCCCCGGAGAGATGGCCGAGTGGTTGAAGGCGCCGCTCTCGAAAAGCGGTAATCCGTTCTACGGATTCGGGGGTTCGAATCCCCCTCTCTCCGCCATCCTTCGCGCAGCGAAGGATGCCAGCCATAGCGCTTGAGCGTTGCGGAAGTTTTTCTTCCACAAAGTCGCTGCGCTACGGATGGCAGGCCATCAAGCGCGAAGGCTGGCAGGAGCACTTCAAGTTAGCGGAGCGAAGGTGGGCATCATTCTGGTAAGATCGCCTCATGCTCGAACTCACCCTCCTCGTCCTCTTCGTAATAATCTTCTCCGGCCTCTTCTCCGGAACAGAAGCTGCCATCCTCAGCATAACGCCCTCGGAAGTAGAGATGATGGTGCAGAAGAAAAAAACTTTTGCTGGAGTGCTCCAATACGTCACATCTCACTTAAACCGATCGGTGACTGCGGTGTTAATACTGAATAACATCGTAAATATTGCAGGATCCATTCTTGTTGGACACAAAACAGTCCAACTTTTTAGCTCTGCAGTACTTGGAGTGATGACAACTGCATTTACATTCGGAATCATCATCTTTTCGGAAATAATCCCAAAATCTGTTGCAACACGTTACGCAAGAGTAATCAGCCGATTTGCTTCCCCATTCGTCGTGATTGCAACCGGCTCGTTTATGATAGTCATCTGGCCACTTGAAAAAATAATTCACAAAGTTTTTAAAGGAGAACGCACAATCGGAACTGAGGCGCAGATAAGATCACTCGTGAGAATTGGGAGACGAAGCGGGCACATAGAACAGGATGAAGGCCAACTCATCCATCGCGTATTCAATCTTAATGACGTTGCTGCAAAGGACATCATGACTCCGAGTAAAGAAATCGTTTCTCTCCCCGTTAAGATGTCGATCGGTGAAGCAGCAAAAAAAATCATCGCTGATCCTCACAGCCGCTTCCCCGTTTATGGTAAAAATCTGGATGATATAAAAGGCATAATTCTGGAAACTGAAGTTTTGGCGGGCAGTACTAAAGGTGAAAAGGATACAACTATGGAGTACTACGCACGCCCTCCCCTATTTGTTGATGAGAAAACAAGTGCAGATGATCTCCTAATAAAATTCCGTGATGAGCATGCGCACATGGCAATTGTTTTGCGTAAGGGGAAGAAGGTTGTCGGTTTGGTGACACTTGAGGATGTGCTGGAGGAACTTGTGGGGGAGATTGAAGATGAGAGAGATTAGCCAATCTTCTCCTGCCCATTCATGTAGGGCCTGAGCACTTCTGGCACTGTAATTGAGCCATCGGCGTTCTGGTACATCTCTAAGATGGGAATCAGGATTCTGGGGGAGGCGATGCAGGTGTTATTCAATGTATGTACATACTTCTTCTCACCTCCAGCATCCTGATACCTGATGTTGAGGCGACGCGCCTGGAAGTCGCCAAGATATGAACATGAGTGCGTCTCGCCGTACGAATTTCGCGAAGGCATCCACGCTTCTATATCCTGCATGAACACTTTCCCCTGCCCCGCATCCCCCGTACAAACATTGACCACACGGTATGGCAACTTGAGTGCCTGCAAAACCTCCTCCGCATTTGTTCGGATTTCATCGTGAATCTTGAGCGCTTCCTCCTGATCCGCTTTGCATAAGATGACTTGCTCGACTTTCTGGAATTGGTGGATGCGGTAAAGGCCTTTTGTATCTTTGCCGTACGTACCGGCTTCTCTGCGGAAACAATTTGAAAGCCCTGCGTAGCGCTTTGGCAGCTCAGCTTCATCCAGAACTTCGTCTTTGTGGTAACTGCAAACGCTTACTTCGGAGGTGCCGATGAGGTAGAGATCATCTGATTCCACTTTTCCGCGCTCGCGTTCGGCACCAATTGCATAAGTCTGCTCCTCCGCCCCAGGAAAGAACCCTGTTCCCATCAGGCATTCCCAACCTGCCATCAAAGGAGGGGTAAACGCCGTGAATCCTTTCTTCACCAAGTGATCGAGCGTGTAATTCAAAAGCGCCAACTCAAGCCGCATTCCATCACCCTTCAAAAAGTAACTGCGCTTACCCGCGACTTTAACTCCCCGTGGAATATCTATGATGTCCAAATCTTCGCCAAGAGTCACATGATCTTTTAACTCCTTCGGAGGATTCTCACCAAGCGAAGTTTCAGGATCGCCCCACTTGCTGACCTCAACATTTTTTGATTCATCATTCCCAATCGGCATATCCGGATGCGGCAAATTAGGAAGCATAAGCTGCATCGCACTCCACTCATCCTCAATTTTTTTAAGTTTCTCTTCTGACTTTTTCAGTTTGTTTCCGAGCTCCTTCATTTCAGAGAGTGCTTTCTCTTTCTCCTTACCTTTCATTCCCGGAACCTTTTTGCTCACTGCATTCTTTTCCGATCGCATCTCTTCGACCTTTGGCAGCAAGTCTCTTCGCTTTTCATCAAGTTTGAGGAAAGCGTCGATATCCACGGAGATCCCTTTGTCCTTGGCGGTTTTTTTGTAGGATTTGGGGTCGGTGCGAAGAGTGGTGAGGTTGATCATTTCGAATAACGGAAAACATGGAGAGTTTATCGAATTAGCAAACAACATGATACAAGAACAGCAACTTAATCTTTCACGGAAACTGGATGGAAAAATGCGATCCGACCGCCCCCTCCCCGACCCTCCCCACGCTCAAGCCGCTCAGTTGTTATTTCAGATAACTACGCGTTTTGAAAAAATTGTAAGCGTGGGGAGGGAGCTCTGTTTATTCTAAATACAGAGCTCCCCCTCCGCGCCAAAACTTTCTGTGATCAGCCAAAGTGCTCTAATTGACCCCGTCCAGCATCGGGCGCGGAGGGGGTCGGGGGGGAGGGCGTTACAACGCAATCTCCCACAAACCTCAAATCTCTACCTGCATTACTTCCTCAGATCTCCACCTTCCAACACCCCACACATCCCTGCAATCTTTTTAAGTACAGAATCCAAATCTTTGAAAACTTCACCATTTTTAACCCTTAAAATCCTCAACCTCTTCTTTTTCATGAACTCATCACGAACTTCATCTCTCTCCATTTGATCCCTGTCGTGATGATGAATACCGCCATCCACTTCAACAACCAAATTCTTTGAAGGACAATAAAAATCAGCGATATATCTATCAATTGCAGTTTGACGGTAGAACTTAAGTCCATGCAGTTTCTTATTCCTGAGGGCACGCCAAAGAACTTTTTCCGCGGGAGTCATGTTTTTGCGAAGTTCGCGAGCCAGTTTTCTCATGGTTGTTGCCCAGAGATACACATCACCCATGTCATCCAGAACGTCACCCTTTTTGCCAAAGCCTTTACGTTTTATTGGCATAGGAGACGTATTGTACCAAACAGAAATCCTCAATGCCTGAATCCCCTCACCCCCGTAACAACCATCGAAAGCTCCAACTCCTCCGCCTTTTTGAACACCTCCTCATCGCGTATAGAACCCCCCGGCTGGATGATTGCAGAAATGCCATACTCCGCTGCAGTCTCCACGGCATCCGGAAATGGGAAGAAGGCATCGGAAGCCATTGCAGCTCCCTTTGCACGATCCCCTGCCCGCTTGCCCGCAATCCATGTTGAATCAACCCGCGAAGTCTGCCCGCAGCCAATCCCAACCGTAACTTTATCCTTTGCAAAAACAATCGCATTGCTTTTGGCATGTTTTACGACTTTCCACGCAAAAAGCAGATCCCCAATTTGCTCAGCTGAAGGTTTCGATGAGGTCACTACCTTCAAATCATCCTTCGTTACAACTTTCGAATCCTCATCCTGAACCAACATCCCACCCAAAACTGAACGATAGCTCAAAACTTTGGAATTTGAGATTTGAGATTCTTTTGCCTGCCTGCCCTGCCGGTTCGGCAGGCAGGGAATTTGGTGCTTGGTGCTTGGTGCTTTCATCGCGATGACCCTTAATTTCGGTTTCTGCTTAAGAAGCTCCAATGCTTCTTCCTCATATTCCGGAGCGATGATAATCTCCGCAAATATCTTCTGATCAATAATTTTTTGAACCACCTCAGCCGGACATTCTCTATTCAAAGCAATTATCACTCCAAACGCAGAAAGCTTATCCGTATCATATGAACGCTGGAACGCCTCACTGATATCAGTATGTGATGCAACACCGGAGGGATTTGCATGTTTGATGCAGGCAGCGGTTGACTCTTCAAATTCTTGAACAAGGTTCCACGCCCCATCCGCATCCAGAATGTTCAGGTAACTCATCTGTTTTTCTTCCTGCAAAACTTTCCACGGACGCTCTTGCCCAAAGAAATCGTAATAAGCACCGGTTTGATGCGGGTTCTCGCCATAACGCATCTCTCGCTTGTTCTTGAGAATCAAACCATCAAACGCTCCTTCAGAAAGCCACGACGCAATTCGATTATCGTACTGAGCAGTGCGCAAGAAGACTTTTGCAGAAAGTTCCTTCCTTAATTCCTCCGACGTGTCTCCATCCTTCTCAATTTGCTTGAGTACCCGATCGTAATCCGCCGGATCCCACACCACAGTCACTGACTGATAATTTTTTGCAGCACTCCTGAGTAATGTCGGACCCCCAATATCAATCTGCTCAACCTGCTGATCGGACTCGAATGGATATAAGTTGACTACGACCAAATCGATCGGCTCAATCCCCAGCTTCTCTGCTTCCATTTCGTGATCACGATCCCCTCGCCTGAATAAGATTCCACCCATCACAGCCGGATGCATTGTTTTTACTCTTCCAGAAAAGCACTCTGGGAATTGCGTGATCTCCTCGATTGGCGTGACGGGAATCTTAGCTTCCATAAGCGCTTTAGCAGTGCCTCCTGTGGAAATTATCTGAATATTTTTTTTATGTAACCCCTGAGCGAACTCCACTATGCCAGTTTTATCGGAGACGGAGATGAGGGCTCGGGAAATCACAGCGAAGGGAGGCTAGCAGATCTTGTAGGAATTGACCAAGATTTACTCACCTATTACTCCACAATCCTTCTGCATACTGCAGTTCGCCCTGAGCCCGTTGTACGAATTTCCGGATCATCGAATTCATCCACTATCTCCATCCCGCCTTTCTCCATCATTCTTGCAGAAGAAACATTGTCCGCATGTCTCATTGCATAAATTTCTTTCATGCCTTTGGCTCTCAACTTATCAATGGCTTCCTTCAACAATTTGGATCCCACGCCTTGTCCTGCACAATCTTCCCTAACAACAGCCTCAGCTAAATAACCATGATCTTCTTCTCGACGCCCTTCTGGTTGATACTGCGGATATCGTTTTACGATCTCATAGGTCACAACACCGATTATTTCCTGTACTTCATCACGCGTCCACGCAACAACTGCTGATACGGCACCCGTTTTGATCTTTTCAACATGTGCTCTTATCTCATCTTCAGGCAAATAATTCAACTCGCTCTGCCCATACCTCAGGATAAAATCACCTACTGCTGCCGAATCACATGATAGCGCGCTGCAGATGTGGAAATTCAATTTGCTCATAAGTATTCGGGTGGGTAGCCGATGTTACGTAAATGCAAAAAATCTGCAAGTGTTTTGTCGTGGTTTTTGCTCCAATCGTACTACTCAGAGGGTTCCGAAACATAGCGGAGAGGAATAAGACTTAGAAGAATAATTAAAGCAAGCACTCCAACAGCAAATCGATATTTATCCGGACCGTAGGAAGCAAAGAGAAGC
Source organism: uncultured Candidatus Peribacteria bacterium (assembly GCA_964632395.1). GTDB lineage: Bacteria > Patescibacteriota > Gracilibacteria > Peribacterales > Peribacteraceae > CAZWES01. Next base: position 7,605 of record CAZWES010000017.1, read on the forward strand.
GCCGTTCCACTCCAAAGAAGTGGACCTAATATTGATGCTGCCCTCTCAAAGAGCACATACACAGAAAAGAGCTCCGCCTGTTTCTCCTTTGGTACAAGATCCGAATAGAATGCTCTTGAGAGTGCAAAAATCACTCCAAAGACAAAACCATTCATAGCAACAATCATCGTAAAGAGTACACCTACTTGTGCAATGGCAAGAAGCATGAACAGAATCGACCACAGAAACAGAAAAGTACAGATAACCCTCTTCCTTTTCCCACGAAACAGTCGCACCAACACAGGACTCACAAGGGCGCCAAGCAACGTTGCAAATAAACTCACAGCACCCGTAATGCTCTTTGCGGTGTCATCAAGATCTCCAACAACTTCAAGGTACAGAAAACCAAACAGTCCAAGAGTGAGCACAGCATCCGCAAACAGGTAATACGATATGAGGTAGGGCAGTACACCAGGATACTGACGGATATTGCGCAGGTCGTGTAACACTCCTTTCAAACTCGATCCAAGGTTTGCACTCTTGCTCCCTATGAGTGGAGGATTATAGCGATCTTTTAAGAACAACCATGTCGGAAGGAAGAAGAGGAAAAAGAGTAATCCTGCAACCGCAAAAATTGCCGGCTTCTCACTTAAGCCAAAGAATGACACCTTCCCGAGAGAAATCGGGAGAAATAGTGCAAGCCCGGCAATATTCCCGAGCTGTCCCGCAGCCATCCCAAACCCAGATATTTTCTCTACAGACACTCCGCTAGCACTCAAATCCTTCATGAACGAATGATAGAACGCAAGGCTTGACTGGTAGAAATACTGCACGAAGAAGTACATCACAATCACGATTCCTGCCATGGAAAGTGTAAGCGTATCGGATGACCCTGTAACAAAACCAAGTCCCAGCATCGCTGCCATGCAGAGCAGACTTAGTATGGAAAGGAAAGGCATACGCTTCCGTGTGCGATCGGAAAGATGGCCGAGAATGGGAAGTGTTAAAAGGAGTAGAATTGTAGAAACAGCAACAGCTCCGCTAATCCACAGATCTGAGCCTCCCATATCAGCAACGAACCATAAGCCAAAGTAGAATACAAAACCTACATACGCGAGGGAGTTTGCAAAATCGTAGAGCGCCCAGAGCCAAATGTCTTTTTTGGTCATTATTGCTGGTGCTCTCTCGGTGTTCTGCACAGACACAGTGTATACTCTTCCCTGGCCAGCCGCCTTAGCTCCAGCCTCCGTCCCACTCCGCCCTCCGGGCTCCGCGGGACTACGGCCGGCGAGCGGCGGAAGAGCAATCAACAACTGATCTTTTTGTCACCAATGTGCCGCCTTAGCTCAGTGGTAGAGCAATCGCCTTGTAAGCGATAGGTCCGGGGTTCAAATCCCCGAGGCGGCTCCAGTTTTCACTTAGCAAGCGTTCATTTTTTAGGGGTTTTAAGAATTCCTCTCCTTTGAATTTTGGGATACTTCCTCTTATTGTTTATCTCAGGATCGCCGCCTATTCCTCCTTCAGTTCTACTCCAAGCTTCCTTTAGATATCGACTTCTTACTTTGTACATTCGCCCCTTCTCATCGAACATAAAAACTGAATGGTATCCTGCACGGAAAGTTGGAATTTTTGCACTCTTTGCATATGCATCACATATAAAATCTCCCTGCCTGTTTTCACCTACCCGATCTCTCCAGTTCCAGATTAATGTGTAACTTCTACTATATTTACTTGCTGGATTCGGGGTGCTCTTCCCCACAACATCATGAGTATGTAGGATTTCTAATCTGTCTACATCTACTGTGGGGATATCTTCGGGTACATCGTGAGCGCGTGCCTGACATCCCTCTTTACAAAGCACGAAGGTTATCGCAGCTAAAAATGAAGCAGTTGTTATCGCCTCTTTTATTACACTTTCCCATGTTGGAGGTTCTTCATCTGATCTCCAGTGTTTCGAGGGTACTTTATTCATTTGAGAGGAGACGCACTATCACTTACAAATAGCTCTATGACAAGGAATAAGTAGGGAATCATTCCACGTGTTTATGTGGCAAAAACACCACTTTCTTGCACGTAGAGCAATACTTCTGTCGGAATGTCTTATTCGATGGTTTCTTGAGATTCCTCCCCATGCTGCAAAGCGCTCTTTGCGATTACAGAGATGACTTTGGCGATCCCGCTCTCGCCTTCGCGTAGCCGGATCGCCAGCGCCTTGTTGGCATTTTGTGATGAGCTGGCGATACCGCTACGGCGGAGCGAGGTCGCCGGGATGTAGCCGCAAACACGCTATATGACCTTTACCATCCTCAACGAGAGAAGCGACACCACACTAAATACAAACACAATTACAGCGGAGCACAGAAACGCTGTTTGTATTGAATATACATCCGTGACCCACCCCAGGAACGGTACAAAAACAAAGAAAATGCCTCTGCGGAAGAAACTCATGATGGAAAGCACAGTTGCTCTTCTGTCTGATGATATGAGTTTCTGAACAAAATCCTGAAATACAATCAAAGCAAATCCCCAGATTGCAGGGACGAAAATGAGTAGAGGCAGAACCCAGAGAGTTTTAACGTGCGCAAAAAAATAATTTGCCAGAATGCTGGAAAAGCTCCCCAATAAAAGATATAATGAAGCTCCGCTCTTTGATGACCGCCCACCGTAGCCTTTAGCGAAGGTGGGAGGAACGTCCGAGCACCGCGAAAAACGGCAGCGCCGCACGCGGCGCAGCCGGAACGCCTGACGGGTAACGCCCGCCCTCTCACCCATCCTGACTTGTAAGGGATGAGAGAGGAACAGTGCCACAGAGACGAGCCCTCTTCACTCCTTATTCGCTTCAGAAGTTTACCCCGCCGTAGCGACGAACGAACGAAGTGAGTGAGGAGCGAAGGGGGGTGAAACGGCTCTCAGGAAGCAGTCTCCCGGAGACGGGAATAACTCGGTAAACTCCAGGCGGTGCAAGGAGGATTTGGGCGACCGGAACTACAGAATGGTTCCACCCTGCCGGCTGCCCCTCCGCATGATGTCATCAGCAATGGTGACACTAGATCGATGGTCATCCCAGACAGAACTCGGCGTACTAGAGCGGTGAAATAAGAAAACCCCGAAAGGGGTTTTTTCTATACAATAACCACGTGAAACGCTCCGAAGTCCTATTCGGCCTGCTACGCATCCCATGCGATGCCCTGGCACTCGCTGGCGCACTCCTCCTTGCTTGGTGGCTAAGATCACAAAATATTGACTTGATACCCGGGGTGCAGATTTTGGAGCCGGCACAGACTCTCCCCGAACTCCCCTATTTCGTAAACAGGTTTTTGATCCCCGGAGTTATCTTGTTTTTGATGATCTCGGCATTGCTAAAACTCTATATGATCCGAGTGACACTGAGTTTCTTTCGTGAAGAAGCGCGCATCATACTTGGCACAATTGTATGGGTTGGACTAATCATGGGTTGGTTCTTTTTTGTTAGGAAAGAACTCTTCTTTTCCCGTGCATTACTGCTACACGCAACGCTCTTCACAGTGATATTGACGAGCGCCGGAAGAATAATTTTGACTTTTGCACAACGCGCACTTTTAAAAAGAGGAATAGGAGTGCGAAGGGTCGCATCAGTTGGCACTCAACCAATTCCCGACCAAGTGAAAAAGTTTTTGGAAAAAGATCCACGGTACAAATACATCGGTCACTCAGGTGACGCACAAATTACAAATGTTGATTTGATTCTACAAACTGATCCGGGAAACTCCGAGGAGACAAACACACTGATTGATTTCTGCAGATCGCATCACATCGGCTACGCTTTCCTGCCACCGGTTTTAGCTGATGTTCCCCACCTCCTCTCTGTGTTCAGGTTTGGACCCGTACCGGTTTTGCGCTTCCGTGCAACCTCACTTGATGGCTGGGGCGCAGTGCTTAAAAGAATTGGTGACGCTTTGATCGCCGCAATCCTGTTGATACTTCTCTCACCATTTTTCCTGATAATTGCATTTCTGATAAAACTTGATTCCAGAGGCCCCATTTTTTACAGATCAAAACGCACAGGACAAGGTGGAGTGACTACGATCAGAGTACTCAAATTCCGATCAATGGTGAAAAATGCGGATGAGCTGAAGGAGGAGCTCATCAAACAAAGCCACAGATCGGATGGCCCGCTTTTCAAGATCAAAGATGATCCAAGAGTGACGCGTATTGGAAAAATATTGAGAAGATGGAGTTTTGATGAACTGCCGCAACTCTGGAATGTTTTGCTTGGCGATCTTTCTCTGGTTGGCCCACGTCCGCATCTGCCGGAAGAAGTCGCACGCTACAGCGATTTCCAGAAACGTGTCTTTGCCGTTCGCCCGGGAATAACCGGCCTTGCACAAATTTCGGGGAGATCGGATCTAAAATTTGAAGAAGAGGTCCGCTACGATCT
>CAZWES010000017.1:12010-25930 GCA_964632395.1 uncultured Candidatus Peribacteria bacterium
TATATATTGAGGAATGGAGCCCGTGGATGGACTTATGGATTTTGTGGCGGACGGGGTGGGTGGTTCTGAGGGGGGAGGGAGCGGATTGAAGTCCTCGAAAAGTTTGAAAGTTATTAGTTTTTAGTTTTTAGTTCCCTGCATTTGGTGAATCAGACTTTAATCATAGAATATGTAGCCCAACTAAATAACTAACAACTAAAAACTAAAAACTAATAACAACTCTTTCAGGAATGAATTTCTAGCCTGAACCCCCCATCCCTAAAATCAATCCCCGCTCCCCCTATCCTCTCCAAGCTCTCCCGCGAGGCAAAAATTTTGACTGACGGTACTTCTTCACAAAAAAACTCTTCCTCACCTTCATCTCTCGTTGATCTGAACTCCATGCAAAAACTTCCATCTTCGTTTGCCTGAACGGAAAGAGTATCGCCCCCCGCCATCTTTTTAATTTCCATCGCTGCGGATTTTGTGATGTGAAGTTTTTTTGGTTTCTTTGGCGCACTCAAAATGCAGTCGTTTAAGTCAGTGACGAGCAGATCTATATCCTCATCAGTTAGCCCATGACCACGGCATCCCTCCTCCAGAGTTTCCACCACTCCAATTGCACATTGGAAGCAATGTAGGTTGTACTCGGCAAAAACTTCCTCGGTTTGCGGGAACTGCTTTGCGATTTCGGAGATTAGCCAGGTGGGAGTGATGAGCTTGCTCATTTTCCCCTCATCGGCACAAAAACATATGCTCCATGGTCTTCCTCAGTAATCTGATCCTCGTCCTTTTTCCTGCAAACAATCATCCTTTGCTCTACGTGACCAACGGGTGCAACAAGCACTCCACCATCTTTAAGTTGGGGAAAAATGTGGCGCGGAACATCCGGGCATGCAGCGGAGACTAAAATACGAGCATACGGAGCAGAGTCCTCCCACCCCCTGCTTCCATCAGCCGCATGAATGGAAACATTTTCAGAAAGTCCGACTTTTTCAAGCGCCTTGCCCGCACGAATTGCAAGCTCGGGCACAAGTTCAACCCCGATGACTTCACAGCCGAGTGCGGAAAGCAGTGCGCAGACGTAACCAGAACCTGATCCAATCTCAAGCACTTTCATCTTCGCCGAAACCTCAAGCAACGAAAGCATGTTGATGACTGTCGTTGGTTGAGAAATCGTCTGTTCATGCCCAATGTGCAACGGATGATCAATGTACGATTGTTCCTTAAAACCTTCAGGGACAAATTCCTCACGTGGAACTTTCTCGAACGCATTTAGAAGTTCTTCAGCTACTCCTTCGCTGCGCCAGCGGTCGATTAGTGCGAGTTTGGATTCGGTCAAGGTTGACATTGTACTGTGTGGATAACTGATTCTATCACTTCCTGCGCTTAACCTTCCGTAAATTTAACTTATTTTTCGGTGGTAATTGTGTTCCATACCATTCCCAATCAACGCCTTTCCATGATTCTCTGTGATATTTCTTATCCTCCCGTTCACGGAGCAACCTGTTAATCTCATGAACAACCTTTCCTGCCAAACGCCAGGGCATCGAATTAAAAACATATGACCCGCCAGTTATCAGCAACGCATTCCCTTTTTCTGTTGGTTCAATACCGAGATCTGCAGCAAAAAGATCATATGTACCATCCAGCTGTTTGCCATGTGGCACACCAAACCTATATATCTCCGGAAAATGACGTGCCATAACTGCCGCATCGATTCCCAAACCGACTGCAGCCCGAACTTTAGACATTAAATCCTCTACCGCTACAACTCTATTAGAATGACGATTGATAAAGCTCTCGAGGTTTTTCGGTATAAGAAGTTGCGGGTAGATTTGATCAATTCCTTTAACTTCCACCACCTCCGGAGTAATGCGCTTTTTTCCTGGCATAGGAAACACATCCTACACAATCATTTGTGAGCTTGAGCATACAAAATCATGATTATTTCTATCCTCTCTGCAACAACGCCACCGTCTCCACATGAGCTGTATGCGGGAACAAATCCACCGGCTGCACCATTCTTAGCTCATATCCGTTTTTCAGGAATTCCCCCAGATCCCGTGCGAATGTTGCAGTGTTGCAGGAGACGTAGACTATTTTTTCCGGTCTGTGGCAGAGAATGGCTTCCGTAGCTTTTGCATGTAGACCTGCACGCGGAGGATCAACAATCACACAATCGAATGCATATTTTCCACCCGCCTTGAGCTGATTGTTAAGCACTTGCTCGGCAGCCCCACGGTAGAAACTGATGTTTCCAATTCTGTTTTTTCCAGCAGACTTAAGCGCATCATCAACGGCAGGCGCGGAGCTTTCCACGCCCACAACTTTCTCACAGAAACGACTCAGGTATTGACCAATGGAACCAAGTCCGCAATAACAATCAAGAACCGTTTCTCTCCCACCAAGATCCGCAGCCTCTGCAATCGCTTTGTAAAGCTTTTCTGCAGCCAGCGTGTTCGTCTGGAAAAATGAGAACGGGGAGAGTTCGAAGTTCAAATCAAAAAGTCGCTCGCGGACATAAGGCTCACCTTTTAACGTGTGGATGCCACGAATATCCGGTTGTTTTTTATTGGAAGATTCCAGGCTTGGTCTATCGTTCATTCCAAAATGTTCTACAACTATGAGTGACGTGACGTTTGGGTTTTGTCCGAACTTTACGAAGTGCTGGAACAGGGGCTCCAATTGTTTTTTTCTGGCCTGAACAAAGAAGCAAAGCATCTGTTCACCTGTATTTATTCCACGACGAAGGAGTAATTGACGCAGCATCCCACGATGCGTTTTGGGATTGTAAACGGGAAGATTCGTCTGCTTCATGAATTTCTGCACCTCCTGTAAAAGCGCTCCTATCTGCTCATCATACAAGTGACATTCCTCGATCGGCAGAATAGTCGCCCACTCGGTTGGTTTGTGGAAACCAATTCCGGGATTTTCATCAAAGTAAATACGTTTTGTTTTTCCGGTATTCGTATCATGCCTATCCTCACGATTCATGGAACCAAAACCAAACGAGAGTTCCAATTTATTACGATAGTGAAAAACATTTGGGCTTGGGATGATGGAAAGAACACGGCCAGGCAAACTCTTCCTGACTTTTTCATCAGCCGGAGTTACATGTTCCAAAGTTTCTCTGACAATATCTTCTTTGTAGACAATCTGCTTATCATAAGGAAGATGTTGCCACACACACCCGCCACAATCCCAAAAATGTTTGCAACGGGGCTTGACCTCATCAATTGAGGGCTTGATGACCTTCTGGATCCTTGCCTCCATAAACCTATCCTTCTTTTTGGTGATAACGACCGAGACTTTCTGCCCCGGAATCGCCCCGTGTACGAACACAGGTATACCATCCAATTCAGCCATTCCATGGCCATTTGCGGCAATCTTCTCGATCTTGAGCTCGAGAATCTGCCCGGATTTGGCAGGATCTGTTGGAGTACTTGACATCTAAACTGAAATATAGTATAAATTCCTCCTTTTACCCAAACCCACTGTGAAGCGGGCTGCTTTCCTCTCCGTATCAATCATCTTCGGTCTCAGCATAGCATATGCCGCAGGGCAGGGCAATACCGTGGAAACCAAATCTGAAACGCCTACGGTAAGACCTGTCGCCACACAAATCGCATCTGCACATCCTGTTGGAACGCTCTCTTCGAGCGACCATGCACCAAAGCGCGAAGCGCGACTGGTGCATGGGAGTCGAGAAGCCTCTTCCATCCTCCCCATCGTCAACCACAAAGACATTCGCCCCAAAGATCAAAAACTACTGAGTGATGTTCTTAAATGGATGACTCCCCTCTGCCGCCAAAACTTAAAACACCTTGTCGTCAGATATGACCAAAGAGCTGATCGCGGGCAATCAACTTCAAGCACCATACTCCTTCGTGGAGGAATGCCACGTGACGAGACTATCGCTGTGATGATCCACGAATGCGGACACATTGTTGATCTTGGTGCATATAAAGGAACATCATCCGCGGGAACAAGTGAATTTCCGGATGGACCTACTCCTACATATAACAATGATACGAGTCTTATCTTCTACCATATCTCATGGCAAAACCCATGGAAAAGAAAGATGGAAGCAGCAGAAGAAGACTTTGTTTCCGGATATGCAATGAGCGATCCGTGGGAGGATGTTGCGGAATCAATTGTTTACTATGCGCTGCATGAAGATATATTCCGAAAGCGTGCGGAGAGCAATGAAGCACTGATGAAGAAACTTGAGTGGGTTGAAACTTATGTGTTTGATGAGGAGTTTGAGGCTTTATCAAGCGAAATAGAAGATGGTGATGTCGTTTGGGACATAACAAAACTTCCTCACTCGTTATCGTTCTGAGGGGCGTAGGTAGTGTGATGACTGGAGATTGGGAGTTAGCATCGCCCGGAAAAGCCCCCCAACCCCCCGCATCGAACTACTTTCAATGCCATCACATTAAGCTCAAGCATTTTTATCCGCTTGATGCGGGGGGCTTAAGTTGGGGGGCTTTTAATATTTCTCACATAGCATGCCTTCGCAATTCTATAACACACCCCATCAATATCACTCATGACCTCAGAATTTCGAAAACGGATTGTATGAATCTCACGCTTATGAAATTTTTCCTCACGCAATTTATCGTGTTCTTTTTGATCAGGCTGGTCATGAATTCCACCATCAAGTTCTATAACCAGTTTTTTTCTAGGGCAATAAAAATCTGCAACATATCGATCAATCGGATGTTGCCTGTAGAACTTAAGACCGTAAGGCTTCTTCTTCAATCGCTCCCACAAAATTTCTTCCGCCTCTGTCATTCGACCCCTCAACTCCCTACCCAACAAAATCATGGATTTCCGCGAGCGCTCCACCTCCCCAAACTCATTAAGCACCTCCCCGTGCGGTCCATCGCCCTTGGTTCGAGGTCTAGCCATAGGGAAAACATGCTACAGAAACAAAACAAAAAAACAAACATTCCCCCGCATCAAAAGGATAACTAAAAATGAGATTTGTGCGGTGGCACTGAACGCAGCCCAATGCGGGGGTTAGGGGGCAAAACACCAACAGCAAACATCAAACTCCCCTTCTGGCATTCCTACGCTCCCTCGCCTTCTCCTTATTCCTCCGCTTCCTAAGCTTAGCTTTTGGCCTGCGTGTTGCAGGCGTAGAGCCTTTTCCCTGGTGGTTGGATGCACGTCTGGTCAAAGCCCGGATAGTGAAGCACATATTGTGCAGGAATCAAAACCATAAACGCGGTAAAATGGAAACGAGTCCCCATAGTTCAATGGATAGAATAACTCCCTCCTAAGGAGTAGATGCAGGTTCGACTCCTGCTGGGGACACCACTATTTCAAAACATAAACCTCCCTACTCTCCGTCGGCAACCCACTCTTCTTCAATTTGACCTCACTCACCTTCTCCGCATCCTTACCACCACACGCTGCAAGAACTTCGGCAAAAACTTTTTCATCGGAAGTCTTTAACGGGATAACTACTCGCGGATCAACTTCTTCGACGAGCTTTTGCACTTTCTTTACGTCATCTGCAGGAACCACTAGAACATCCAAGTCGCCGATGACCTCCTCTTCCTCTTCTGTGAACTCACGCATTGGAGAGCTGATAAAACCGCAACGCATGCCCTCAGCTGTGATGATGTAACTCACCTGATCACTCTCACCATTGCCCATTGCACGTATTGCAATACCATCGTAATCATATTCGCCCGGCCACGAGATCGTGTGTCGATCATCTTTCCCATTTGATGAAGAAAGAAGCACCTGAGTTTTTTCATCTCCTTTCTGCTCCTTTTCAGGAAACAGAAGCAGAGACTTTTCTTTCGTCTGGCACGATGTGGTCTTTCCACCCTTGGATTGAATCGTTAGCATAAGCTGATTCTACAGTAGTTGATGCCACTCTTTCAATCGAAGCGCCGAGGGATTTTAATTTGCCGGGGAGCTGCTCGTATCCCCTCTCTATGTACTGCACGTCTGTGATGAGGGTTTCGCCGCGTGAGCAGAGCGCTGCAAGAATCATGCCAGCCCCTGCACGGATGTCGTTACTTGTGACTGTGCGGCCATGCAGTGGAGTTGGTCCGATGATGAGTGCTTCGTGAGCTGTAAGCATCTCCACATTCGCACCCATTTTTTCAAGCTCGAAGAGGTATCCAAAGCGTCCCTCGTACATGCGCTCGAAAATGCGGCTCACGCCGTTTGCCTGAGTCATTGCAACGCCGAAAGCAGCCTGCAGATCGGTTGGAAAACCGGGGAAGATGTTTGTTTTGACTAGACAAGCCCTGAGTGAGTTACCACCGTGGACATGAAGAACATCGTCAGATAACGAATGAGGTGCACCAAGCGCTTCCATCGCTTTAAAAAATGACCTGAGTTGCCAACCCTCTACTCCACGGATGCGAAGATCTCCACCTGTGAGAACGCCGGCAAGTGCAAAGAATCCAGCCTCTAAGTAATCGGTTGTAACCGAGTGATCCGTGCCGCCGAGTAATCCACCGGAAATAACAAGGTCATGTGATCCTATACCGTTGATTCTCGCACCCATCGCTTCAAGCATTTTGCATAAATCCTGCACATGCGGTTCTGCCGCTGCGATGTGCAGATGGGTCTCATTTTTGGAAGAAACCGCAGCGAGCAAAACGTTCTCTGTAGCAGTGACGGAGAATTCCGGCATCACAATCTCTCCACCTGTGATCACACCTTTAAGATGCAGCGTCTCATCATCCGAATGATTCTCCACACCAAGTTGTACAAGCGCATCTATGTGCGCATCAACCGGTCGCTTGCCAAGAACGCATCCTCCTGGATATGAAAGGACGACCTCGCCGCACCGTGCAAGAATCGGACCCAAAAGCAGTATTGATGCCCGGAACTTTTTAACAAGATCGTGCGGAATCCTTTTACATTCAAGCTTTTCCGCATTAATGGTCAACACGTGATCGCGGAATGAATATTCGACACCCAAATATGTGAAGATTTCAAGTAGCGAAAAGACATCCGCAATTTCTGGTACGTTTCGGAGTGTGACTTCTTCCTTTGCAAGAAGTGCTGCACACATGCATGGCAGCACCGCATTCTTTGCGCCGCTCAAGGTGACCTCTCCGCGTAGAGGCGTGATTCCTTCGATTTTGTAGCGAATTTCTTGGGGCATGGGCAGGGAGGGAGTATACCCGATATGACGCATGTTGATCGCAGAAAATTATCAATTTTCACCTCGCTCCGCCGTAGCGGTATCGCCAACTTATCACATGCATTCTTGTATCACGTTGGCGATCCGGCTACGCGAAGGCGAGGGTGTCAATTTTCAAACAATTATCAATTTTCAAGGTTCAAACAGAAGATGTTTGGGTAATTGAAAATTGAACCTTGAAAATTATTTGAAAATTGTAAATTGTAAATTGAAAATTATCCCCGACCACGCCCACTCAACAATTCCACCACGATCAACATCACTACACCAACAGTGATGCAGCTATCCGCCACATTAAAAACCGGCCACCAGCCGACTTGGATAAAGTCCGTCACAAACCCATCGTTGAACCGGTCAAAGATATTTGCAAAAGCTCCACCGATTATCAGGCCGAAGCTTACTGACTGAAATTTGCTGCTCTTTGATTTCCAGGCAAAGTGGATGATGAAGAGGAGTGCAAGTGGAATGAGGATCGCAAGCACCCACCCGGGAAGATCAATCCCAAAAGCGATTCCGGAGTTTTGCGTGCGCTCAAGACCGATTGTGGAGCCGAGGATTGGGATGCGAGACGTGAGGAGGTGATCGGCGAGGAGGGTGGTCGTCAAAGAAGCCAGAAACGAAGCCAGTGTTGTGATTAGAGTAGTCAAATTGTTATATTGCTATAGGATTATATTGTTCGCCCGTCCGACCGTCGAGCGGGCGGGCAGAGCGAGTTAAACAGCGCTTTGCAGCCCTGCCAACCCCAATGCCCGAAAAGCACTAAAGGATCGCTCTGTCGAACAATATAACAATATAACAATTTAACCTCATATAGGACCAGATCCACCAGCCCGAACATGCTAAGAAGATACGACACCCTCCTCCTCGGAGTCACAATCGGCCTCACACTCTTTGGCCTCGCGATGATTGCGAGCGTGAGCGTGTTCGAGAGCTTCCAGATAACCTCAAGGCTTGTCCGACTTGGAGAGATGGAAGAACCCTCCAATGCATTTTATCTGTGGAGGAACTTCTGGCACGTGATTTCGGGGCTCGGGATCATGGCTTTCTTTGCGGTTGTGCCATACCGGCTCTTGGAAAAATTCGCCTTGCCGATTTTCGCAATAAGTTTTTTGCTGCTGATCGCACTATTCGTCCCCGGAATCGGAGCTGATTATGGAACGGCAAGAAGCTGGATTGATTTGGGACCCTTTTCACTCCAACCCTCGGAATTTATGAAGATCGCGTTGATACTTTATCTTGCAGTCTGGCTACAGAAACGTGAACAGTTGATACGTACTTTGGAACAGGGCTTCTTCCCGTTTGCAATTCTTCTCAGCATGACAACTCTTCTTGTTGCACTTCAGCCTGATCTTGGATCCGTACTCGTTATCCTTTCTATAGCTGCTTCTATGTTTTTTGTTGCCGGAGGAAATGTTATCCATTTGATAATCGGTGGAGCTGCAAGCGCACTGCTTTCCATGCCTCTGATTCTGAGTAAGGGATATATCCGTGCACGCTTCCTTGCTTTTTTGAATCCAAATGATCCTTCGATTGTAGAAACAATCGGATTCCAGATTAATCAGGCTTTGATCGCAATCGGCTCGGGTAGATTCTTCGGCCAGGGATACGGCAAGTCCGTTCAGAAGTTTGGATATTTGCCGGAAGTGCAAAGCGACACGATCTTTGCGGCAATGGGAGAAGAGCTCGGGTTTTTCCGGATGCTCATAATCCTCGCACTCTTCAGTATTTTGATCGTACGCGGATACAGAATCGCAAGACTTGCACCGGATAGGTTCGGCCTTCTTGTCGCCGCTGGAATAACATCGTGGATCGCATTCCAGACAATCATCAATATTGCCGTGAACTTGGCACTGATGCCGCTCACCGGAATCACGCTTCCTTTGATAAGTTATGGCGGCTCCTCGCACTGGGCAGTACTTGCTGCAATTGGAATTCTTTTGAATATTTCGACCTACGCGACAGAAGAGAAAGTTAAGAGTAGGAGGAAGAAGAGGACACTGAGTGCTGTACGGCTGATTGCGCAGCCATAGTTGGTGATGCAACAAATTTTTTCCACAGAGTCGCGCCCATGCTTCGGCTCGGCTCAGCACGGGCTGTGGGGCGTTCTGCGTTTTGGAATTATTTCCACACGCAGAGCAGCCCTCCGTGGCTGCGGTTTGTTAAACACCCACGATCGCATCCTGTGGAAAACCCGCGCCACCATTTTTTGATACAATTACATTCCAATGACCTCCCCCCTCCGCATCCTCTTCTCCGGCGGCGGCTCAGTAGGCCACTTAGCTCCTTCGCTCGCAGTGTGGGAAACCCTTAAAGAGAAACATGGAAGAACACGCGGACTCTTCGTCTGCTCGTTTAGAAAGGACGATCGCACGTTCCTAAAGTCTCAGAAGATAAAGTATGTGCCGATTTTTGCAGCAAGGACAAACTCGATACTTCGTTTGCTGATGTTCCCAATATTCTTTCCTCTTGGACTACTTGAGGCATTTTTCATTCTGATAATCTTCCGCCCACATGTGATATTTTCCAAAGGCGGATATGTTTCCGTGCCAATTTCTCTAATTGGATGGATTTTGAGGAAGCCGATCGTTTTGCATGAATCAGACCGCGTAATGGGCAGAGCGAATGTGATGCTTTTAAAATTTGCAAAGCACCTCTGCATTGGAACGCCGGAAAGAGAGGTCGCCAATTCGGAAGTTATGACAAAGAGAAATATTCAAATAAGTGCGACGGGAAATCCTGTGCGCAAAAAACTTTTAACCGGAACGGAAGATGGCGGACGCAGAGTTACAGGATTCTCCGGCAAGAAACCTATTCTGCTTGTGATGGGCGGTAGCCAGGGTGCAAAAGCATTGAATGAGGCTGTATGGAAGAAAATTGATGAGCTCGTTTACCTCTGTGACGTTGTGCATTTAACGGGAAGAAGAAAGTCGAACCCTAAAATCAGCCACGGGAGATATTTGCAGCAAGAAGTGAAATATGACGAGCTGGAACACATACTCGCAATCGCGGATATTGTGATCAGCCGTGCTGGTGCCGGTGCAATCTCTGAATTTGCAGCACTCGGCAAAGCGACGATTCTGGTTCCACTGCCCAAGCTCGCACACAACCATCAAGAAGAAAATGCACAATTGCTCAAAGCTGCACAAGCTGTCTTGGTGCTGACCCAAGAAAGACTGGAAGATTCGCTGGTTCCAACCGTCAAGTCGCTCGCGGAAAATGAGGATAAGCGTCAAAGGCTGGCAAATCAGCTTCATGCTTTCTCGGATATGGATGCAGCGGAGAGGATTGCGAATATACTGATTGCTGAGGCGAAAGTGTGAACTTGGGGCTGTCGGAGAAAATTTTCAATTTTCAGGTATCAATTTACAAACAATTTTCAATTTTCAAGGTTCAATGATCAAACATAGGTTTGAAAATTGGTACTTGAAAATTGTCTGAAAATTGTAAATTGGTACTTGAAAATTTTCTCCGACCACGTCAATATCAACGATATGAAGCTCACAACCACACTACTACTAACCTTCCTCCTCTGCTCCTGCACTGGAGAAACCACACCCTCTTCCCCCACCCCAGAAGTGACTCCTCCCACACCTCAAGCTCAAGAAACCGACACTGAACTTCTTTCCGGAACCCACACTGTCTCTTTAAACACATCACTTGGAAAAATGACTCTTGAGCTGGATGCAGATAAAGCACCAAAAACCGTCACGAATTTTGTGACCCATGCTCAGAATGGATATTACGATGACCTGACTTTCCACCGTGTAATAAAAGGCTTCATGATCCAGGGCGGTGACCCGCGCGGAAACGGAACGGGCGGTGAAAGTATTTGGGGTACAGATTTCGAAGATGAGATAAATGATCTACCCATGTCGCGTGGTGCAATCGCAATGGCAAACCGCGGGCCAAACACAAACGGCTCCCAATTCTTCATCGTCCACGCAGAAGAAACTCCTTGGCTTGTTGGCAAGCACACGGTATTCGGAAATGTAACTGAGGGTATGGATGTGCTTGATGCAATTGCGGATCTGGAAACTGACGGCCGCGATGTTCCGGTTGAGGCGGTGACGTTTAGTGCGGAGGCAATTGACTAAACCACAGACGCTTGATTGGCATCACATTCTTTACTACGATCAAAGTCCTATGAAAGAAGCCATACACCTTCTCACAACTCAACCCGAAAGACAGATATCCGACGAAAAAACGAAGGAAGTGATAAATGCAGTAGCAGGTAGAACAAGAGCATTTTCATCTTGGATGGAAGATGCCTTGCTCCAAGAATTCAATCACACAAGCGAGGCAGTCGCTCACTGGCGAAAATTAGTTTCATTGCTTCTCGAATGCCTTGTTCCAATAACTTACGCATCCAACACATTGTCTGAGCCATCTGACATGGAAAGACCAAATGAGCTGCTTTGGCAAAGAATTGCTGGCGCAAAAGGCTCGCTTGAAAATGCCTCCAGACCTGTTAAGTCAATATATGACGCACTGGCACACATAAGACAACTGTCACTTGTACTTCTTTCCACACAAAGACACCTCGATGTAAAAAATCCGAAAGGCGACTTACCATGCCCCATAGTCACACGCAGAGAATCATCAATAATAAATGAGGTTAACTCTGCCCGTGTTCACCTCCTCGGAAGCTTGTCGACTGATAGAATGGAAGAAGCTTACCGGGCATCTAACAACATAGTGGGACAGATGCTATTCGCAGGAGTTATGTATCCGGATGCGTACGGAACAATAAGAAAACACTCGCTCGACACACTTGCAACAGCGTCGACATCATCCGATGGATCAGGCCTACCTCGAACAAAATTAAGAAGAAATTTTCACAATCTAGCCGATCATCCTTCAGAGGTACTCTTTCAGGAGGCAACGGAAATTCCTCCACTGCGAGCTTAAAGAAGAAGTGACGTTTAGTGCAGAAGTGGTAGAGTAGTGCTGATGCGCACCCGCTTCGCCCCCTCCCCCACCGGCTACATGCACATCGGTGGTTTGCGCACCGCGCTCTTCAACTATCTGATCACAAAGAAGAACAAAGGCACGTTTTACCTCAGGATTGAAGATACCGACCGCGAGCGGCATGTAGAGAAAGCAACAGACCATCTGCTTGAGGTTTTGCGATGGGCCGGGATTGAACCAGATGAGGGCATCGATCCTAAATACATCCAATCCGAGCGACTTGAAATCTATAAAGAGCATGCGGAAAAGTTGATAGATTCCGGTCACGCTTACCGCTGCTTTTGCACAAAGGAAAGACTTGATGAGATGAGGCAGGAGCAATCAAAAAGAAAACAACCACCGATGTATGACCGAACTTGTGCAAATATCCCGAAGGAAGAATCCGCAGAGCGTACCGCAAAAGAGCCTTATGTGATCCGATTTCTTGTACCGCGTGGAGAAAAAATAGAATTCAGGGATGAGATACGCGGAAAAGTTGAGTTCGCGACAAATACAGTTGATGATCAGGTGCTTATGAAGTCAGACAGTTTCCCAACCTATCATCTCGCACACGTCGTTGATGATCATTTGATGAAAACGGATGTTGTGATACGCGGTGAAGAATGGCTCCCATCTCTTCCAAAACATCTTTTGCTCTTCCGCGCTTTCGGCTGGGAACCACCAAAATATGCACACGTACCGCTTCTGCTTGCCAAAGGTGGAGGGAAGCTCAGCAAGAGAACAGGCGATGTTTCCGTCGAGTCATTTATCGAGAAGGGATACCTGCCGGAAGCAATGATCAACTTTATCGCACTACTTGGCTGGAACCCCGGAACGGAGCAGGAGATTTTTTCACTTGAGGAATTGATAACTGCATTTTCACTTGACCGCGTACAAAAAGGTGGGGCAATTTTTGATACGAGGAAGCTCGACTGGTTGCAAGGGCAGTGGATACGCAAAATGTCAGTGGATGACTTTGCCGATCGCATCCGTCCACTCGTCAGTGAAAAATATCCGGATGCGGAAAAAGATGATGCATTTGAAGGGAAAGCAAAACTGATACAAGATCGGATCACCTTCTTCCGCGAAGCGCTGGAAATGATGAGTTACTTTTATGAGGAGCCGAAAGTTGATATTGATCTTTTTGCAAATGAGAAGCAAAAAATTAAGAAGGAAGATCTGCCAAAGATATTTGAAATTTTGACTGCAACTCTTGAGGGGATTGATGAGAAAGACTGGAATGAGGAGACCTTGAAAGAAAAGCTGTTTGAGGCAGCCGAAAAAAGTGGATTCAAGCGAGGACAGATCCTATGGCCTCTGCGTGCAGCCCTGACGGGGCTGCCATACAGCCCGGGGGCGTTTGAGGTGGCGGGGGTGTTTGGAAGAAAAATGTGCCTAGAAAGATTGACTGGAGGAAAAAAGATATTATAGTCCAAACCATGTCAGATAATGAGACAGATGAGACTAGGCTTTGTGGAGGTCATCTCGTACCAAGAACTCCTAATGACCACAAATTTTCGTATGAAGTAAAGAGGAACCTCATGCGATATATTCAAGATGTAATATTGCGTATCCATGATCAAGATCTGCTATTCATTTCAGCCGATGGAACTCGCGGATATCCCTTTACCTTTGAATTCAAGCCAGACAAAAGTCCATACCCGACTATTGAGAAAATACATACTATCGCAACAAAAAGTGGATTTAGAGTGGATCTTAGAAAAGCGAAAATATAAACATGTGCATCAAATCCACATAGTCTTTTCTCATCCAATAATGAGCCTGAAGGAGACTGAATGACCAGGAAGTGA
>CAZWES010000018.1:0-22363 GCA_964632395.1 uncultured Candidatus Peribacteria bacterium
TAGCCCCGGAGTGGAGCGAAGCGGAACGCAGGGGCGTAGCACAGGGTTTTTCACTCTGAAAAAATATTTCTACAGAGGTGATAAGATTGCGCAACTCAGGGTATTTCTTCTGCCTTTTTGCAGTGATGTTGCCAGCCATTCTTATTAGATCGCCTCTGTGTATTTGGCAGAACAATGCTATATCCAGTCGGAATCTTGTGCCCTTGTCTGTTTTTTCCACTGCTTCAAATTCTTCCATTGTTGGTGGATGTGCATTCAATGTCTCCATGGTACGATTTTCATCTTTTTGGTCACAAATGCAAGCGGTTGATCTACGATATTTATCCAGCTTGCGAGATGTTAAGAATAATTTGCCTTTCCCTCGGCCCACTTAACTCCACAAGCACAATCCGCTGCCAAGTACCCAGGATCAGCCCTTTTTCCTCAAATGGAACCAATACATCAGATCCAATAATCGAGGCCATGATGTGATCGCCGACGTGACTTGGGTCATGCGGATGGCGATAGTTGAGCTTGGGGATGATCTCCTCAAACGCATCCAGCATATCCAAATCCGTTCCGGGGTCCAGATCTGCAGTGGTCAGTGCCGCGGTTGTGTGGAGGATGTGCAGGTGGCAGAGGCCGGAGGTTTTAGATTGTGAAGAAAGTTCCTCGTTTACCTGATCCGTGAGATCGAGGACTTGTTTGGGGGAGGAGGTTTGGAGGGTGAGGGAAACCATAATTGTTATAGGATTATATTGTTATATTGTTCGCAGGGCGATCCTTTGCTGATTTGCGGGCATTGGGGTTGGCAGGAACGCAAAGCCCCAATTAACTCGCTCTGCCCGCCCGCTCGACGGTCGGACGGGCGAACAATATAATCCTATAACAATATAACAGCTTCTGGAGCTGGCGGAGGGACAGGGATTCGAACCCTGGAACCTCTTGCGAGGTTACACGCTTTCCAAGCGCGCGCCATCGACCACTCGGCCATCCCTCCACATGGGAATTTTACTGTAATACCTTCACTTCTTCGACTGGTTTATCCTGCTTTATTGGCAGCGCAAAATCCTCCACCACAATCTGTACCTTCTCCGCCCCGCCCCACGTATCAATTCCCAATCTGCAAACAACATCAACCTGATCGGGCAAATTATCCAAAAGATGCCCAAGTCTGAATCCGATTGCTTTTCTGCTGCCAATTGAGCACTGAAGATGCGCACCATCACTACCAACTTGTTTTGCCCAACCGATTTTCTGATTCCTCAAAAGAAAAAAAGGTTCCAGATTTCCTGCGCCAAATGGTTCAAGCAACTTCAATGATTTGACAAGATCAAGAGTGAGTGCGTCACCTTCAAGTTCCACATCAACCTGCAAACTTGGTGCAAAGTCATGATCCGGAATTTGTTTTTTGATGTCATGGAGCATAGCTTCCGTAAAGTTCTCCCATGAAGAATTCTTGAGTGTGCATCCTGCAGCTTCTCTGTGCCCTCCAAATGTTTCAAGATTCTCACTCACACGATTAAGCGCATCTGCGATGTGGTACTGGGGGATACTGCGAAGAGAACATGTCACCTCATCACCTGCTTCGCACGCAACAATGCTTGGCTTGCCGAATTTTTCCGTCAACCTTCCAGCGATTAGTCCAATGATGCCCGGGTGAAACATTGGTGACTTAATTATCAGAACCGGCGCATCGCTGACCAATTTTTCTGCAACCTCCATCATTTGTCTTGTCGCTTCTTGTCTCTGAGTGTTAAGCGTATGCAACCTCTCAAGATTTTCACTACCTTCCAGCAATCCGTTTAGTGCAATTACAGGATCTGCGAGTCTTCCTGCTGCGTTGATGCGCGGTGCAATTCTGAATCCAATGTGAGTCGCAGTGATCGGCTCCCCGTTTTTCACAGTACTTTTTGCAAGATCAAAAACAGGTGATCCGCTCCCATTCGTCATAGCTTCAAGTCCGAGCTGAACGATGGTTCGGTTTTCCCCTGTCAGCGGCATGATATCTGCGACTGTCCCGATTGCGGCGAGTGCAACATCAACATTCTTACCTTCCCATTCATCACCTTCAAGTGCCCTTACAAAAGTGAATGCAACCCCTGATCCTGCGGGGTCACTATTTGGATGATCACAATCAACTCTGGGATGGATGATAATTGCCTCGGGCTTATCCCCATGCAGTGTGTGATGATCTGTAATTATCACATCAATGCCAAGCGATTTGGCGTGTGAGATTTCCTCTGCATGGCTGATGCCGGTATCCACCGTGATAATCAGCGTCACATTTTTCGAGTTGAGCTCATCAATAAATTCTTTTTTAACTCCGTATCCATGCTTTTGGCGATGTGGAAGAATGACTTCGGGTTCAATTCCACGACGTCGGAAAAATCTTACGAGCTGTGCGGTGCCTGTGATTCCATCTGCATCATAATCGCCGATTATTCCGACAGCCTCCTTCAGGTCGATTGCTTTCTGAATGCGATCACAAGCCTTCCTCATCTCGCCAAGAGCCATTGGGTCTGTAAGATTTCTCCATGAAGGCGCTTGGTTGATATCAACCCCACGCTCGGTTGCCAATTTCTCAATCAAAGAATCCCCGGATGTGCCCTGCGGAGGCAGAATCCAGCGTTTTCCGGTGAGGGAGAGAGGATTTTGGATAGGGATAGGGGGAGAGTCTATCACGGTTGTCGAGTCCGCGTCATGCCGAGCAAGATGCAGTTAGACTTACCTCCTCAGCCAAACCTCAACCACAGCCCCCACTCTCTCCGGCTCAATACGCTCCGCCAAAAAGAAATTCTCCTCCAAATATTTTTTGAATGGAAAGTAAGAGGGGATGCCCCTATTCACCCTGCCGATGACTGCTTTGATGTTATTCGCCTCGATTGCTTTGATGACTTCTTGCACGTCATAAAGTCCGGAGATAAAACGCATAGCACTCGTATCAATTTCATCTGCTGCAATTCTTCGTTCAGATAGAAGTGAGATCAGCGGGATGATGCCGAAATCACCGTAGATTGTTTCATCTGGTTTTGTGAGTTCTTGGATCCGGGCTGAAACCTTTTCTGCGTGATTGAAGGTGGTGAGCATTTGCTCTTTTTTGTAGATGTTGAAAGTGTGATAGAGGGTTAGGGTTGCGAGGATGATTATCACTGTGATTGCCAAATGCGAAACGCTAAGTAGTCGCGTGGGCATGTCCATTTTCCTCAGGACTTGCATTACAACATCAGCACCAAGGATGGAAGCGAATGCAGCTAGTGGCAGGAAGTAATGCGGGAAGATTGGGTGCATAAAAAGAAGAAATATCACATAAGCACCGCACATCAAGGCGCTCATCGTCAAAAGTTTTTCACGTGGAATATCTTCATCCTCAATCTGCCCAGACTTCAGGAATCGCATGACGAGCAATGCGCAGCCAATAAGTGCAAGTAGTGCAAGATGCGGATTTGCCTTGAACATAAATGTGAGCACATGCATCTTCCCTGCGAGGTAAGTATCCTCAGCTGGCTTTGCAAAGTGATAAAGATAAACCTGTTTCCAAAAATTGCTACCGGCGAGGATTGTGAAGATCAGGTGAATAAGGCCGGTAGATGCCACGAATCCCAGGATCAGGTTTTTGATCTTCTTTTTGTTCCACATAAATTGCAGAATGCAGAGCACAGCAAATCCAACTACCGCCTGGATACCTGCCATCATCGCAAGGCCGGATACGGCACCACTCCAGAATTTCTTTTGTTTTAAGAAAAGGAATGTGCCGATGAGTAGCAACATCACGGCTAAGTTATGACCTGTGTAGGAGAGTGTTGTTACGAGGTTTGTGTGTGAGAAGAGAAAAAGAGCTGATGCGAGTAAGGGGAAGCTCCATCTTATGATAGGTCTCTGGCTTTTTAAAGCCTCAAAGGAGATTAGAAAGATTAGCATTCCTGATATCAGTCCAATAAATGCAGGGAGAACACTGGGTACAGTCAGATTAGTCCCAGTGATGAGCACTAAGATCGTCGAGAGGCTGATTTGGAGTGGCGGATGTGAGAAGAAAAAATCCCGGTAGGGGATTATGCCTTGTGAGAAGAGATGTGAAGCGTAGATGTAGATTCCATGATCGCTTGCGTAGTACTCAAGGTTTGCGAGCTTGAGGAATGTATAGCCTCCGACAAGGAAAGTTACGATGGATATCGTCGCGAGCCTTAGAATTACCTTTGAGCTCATTGCATGTGAAGTATACATCTCATTTCTTCAGCCACACCTCCACAAGCGTCTCCTCATCAGAGGCTCTCTGCTTGAAAGTACGTGCTTTTATAAAGTTCTTCTCCATGTATTCACGAAATGGCGGATAGTTTCCAATTCCTCCAACAGACTGGGAGATGATTGCGGCAATGTTATCCGATTCAATATTTTGGATAACATCATCCAGGTTGCTGATGCCGGATTCAAATCGCATGGCACTTGTGTCTACTTCCATTCCCGCAATCCGCCTGCCGGAAAGAAAGGCAAGGGTGGGGGCAATTGCATAGTTTCCAAAAATGGATTCATCAGGTGCCACTTCTTCACGAATCACGGATGCGACTGTGTGTGCTGATTCAAACTGCATTTCTTCCCGTCTGATGTTACTTGTGTAAACAGAAACTGTGATATGAATGAGGAGGAGAGTAGCAATTACTGCAAAACCTGTATGTCCCAATTTAGATATCTTTTTAAGAAGAAAAGCTGAGAGTATTGAGGCAAATGGAATAAGTAGGAGCACGTAGTGGTAGAAAACGCGCTGGAAGATTAGGAGGCACACGCTGTATCCAATCAAAAGAACTGTGCTCGTAAGCAGTATCCAAACTTTTTCCAAAGGAGTCTCATCATCATGCGTTCTCCATTTTTGGAAGAGCTGAATAAAAAGAATCACACCAATCATGCTCAATACAAAAAGCACAGGTTGCCAGGAGATGTTATTAAAGAATACGACAACCTTAGATTCAAAAAACTTTGCCATTTCCGGTTTAAGCATGTGGTACAGGAATATTTGTTCTAAGAATGCTTTGCCTGCGAGGCTTAAAAATATGAGACTCAAAACTCCAAAACTCAAAATGAATCCAAGAAACATATTTTTAATCGGGATTTTTCCTCTCCAGCAACAGAGGATCAGAATCATCAGAAACCCCGGTCCAGCATATACTCCGGCGTGTGTGCCAACTCCCAGAATCAAGCCGGATAGAAGGTATCTATTTTCCAGAAACAGGAAAATCCCAAAGAGCAAAAATAGCACGGCAAGGTTCATCCCGGTAAAGTGGGAACTCTCATAAAGTCCGGTGGCTGAAAAAAGGAATAAAACACATGCAAGTAGCCCACCCCAAAATCCAAGTGCTTTTTTACCGATTGCATAAACAAAGAAGCCAGAGAGGGCGCTGATGATTCCCGGGATTGAATCAAGAATTTTAAGGTTTGTTCCAAATATTTTTATCACAATCGCTTCAACGATCAACTGCACAGGAGGGTGTGCGCAGAAAAAATCTTTATAGGGTATGTATCCTTTTGCAAAAAGAGCAGAGGAGTAATAGTAAAGTCCCTGATCGCCAACTGCTATTCCAAGGTGGGATATTTTGAGTATTGCGTATGCCAAAAAGATGGCAACAATGCATGATTGCTGAAAACGGGGCCTTGTAAGCCAAGTTTTAAAGAATTCGGTCTGCACGCGTATATGGTAATGGTGTTTGGTTTGATTTTCAGCCTTCCCTCTATCTGCTACAGTCTTGCAGCTGAAATAAGCAGTATGATCATTCAATCCTCTGGGACCGTAGTTCAGTCGGCTAGAACGCTCCCCTGTCACGGGAGAGGTCGCGGGTTCGAGTCCCGTCGGTCCCGCCATTTACCCGCCAATGTGGCGAGCTTCTTTTCGGAAAAAGACGGAGGACGTTCGAATGCGGTCTGACCCGCGAGCGGGAATTTCGAGATACTCGCGAAAGGTTCTGCGTAAGAAAAAGCGAGCTCCTCGTCTTTGAGTGTCATGTTCGAACAGACGAGGAGGAAAAGCTCCTTCTTCTCATCCAGCGTTCCATTTTCCAGACGACGGCAGTACTCCTGCGTTGTGTTAATAAACGACTCGCAGTCATCCACCCAATTCGTACCCGCTCCCTTTTTGTCCTGCAGCTTCGCTTCTATCCTTTCCATCTCCTCCATGATGATTCTTTTTTGTTCTATGTACTGGTCATCGGTGAGGAGTATATCGTCCACGTTCTTTGGCGAGAGCTTCATCTGTAGCAGATTATCCAGTCTTCTCTTGCACTCATTGTAGCTGCGTTCGGCGCTCTTTCGCTGCGTGTCGATGCTTTTCGCTTCCAGTTTGTGTATCTGTTTGACTTTCTTCCATGCGAATGAGAGGAATGACGAGGGGATGATGAGTCCGGCAAGAACGTCTTTCAGCAGCTTTTCGATCTCCTCCTCTCGCACATACTTCTTTTGTGAGCACGGACCCTTGTTCCTCGTACAATGATAATAAATGTGTCCTCTCTGGATCTGTGCCGTGATCGCGCACCCGCACTCTCCGCACTGCATGAGACCGGTATAGGCAAAGAGATGACTCCTCTGGCTTCCCGTCCCTCTTCGATCAATCATCGTCTGCACTCTTGTGAAGAGCTTTTTCGGGACGAGTGCCTCGTGTTGCACGTTGTCCGTTATGAGCTCTCCACGGAAACGGATAGCCCCACGATAAAAATCATTGGTGAGGATACTGTATGTCGTTGCCTTGCTAAGCTTCTTCCCTCTGCGTGGTCTGATTCCCAGATCGTGAGCCATATCCGCCAGTCGTCGTTGTGAGTACACGCCGGAGGCTGCCACCTCAAAGAGTTTCCTGATGAGCGGACCCGTAATCGGATCAATCTCCACACGATTGAGAGGGCGCCCGAGTTCTTCCAGTAGTTGCTGCTTTTCCGGCTCATACTGCTTCCCGGCGATCTTTCCATTGTCATCCACGTTGAGATATCCGAGCGGAGCAAATCCGGGGTACTCGCCTTTAAGGAGTTTGGATTCTATATCGCGTGTCACAAAGTCTTTGTTGTCGTCTGAGCTTTTCTTAGACATGGCAAAATGTATTTGCATCATAAACTTGTCGTTGGAGTTGTCTCTGAATGTGTTTTCGGGGGTCTTGATCTCCTTGATCACACCGCTATCCATAAGATAAATGATTCTGCCTCCATCAAGCGCGTTCCGTGCGAGGCGTGTCATGTGGTATGTAAGTATTGCATCTGCTTTACCTTTTTCGAACAGTTGCATCATCTCGTTAAACGCCGGACGTCCTGTTTTGTACGCGGATTTGGTTTCGACGAACACTCGGACGATTTCCAGTTCGTTTCTCTCGGCAAACTCCAGTACCTTGCGCTTCTGTGCATCGATGCTGAGCACCTGACGGTCTTCACGGTCACTACTTTTTCTTATGTATGCGCAGTACTTCATAATGGCTTATAGAAGGGAAAAAACTTACATTATATCAAAGGCTTGATAAGGGAGGAAGTATGGAGGTGGGAGAGCAACCGTCCGAATCGTCCGGGGCGTCCTTCGTCTTTTCGTGGAGCCTAGGACATAGTGGACGGCATGGACGGTGTGTTATGACTGATCGTTCGCCCGTGGGAGCTTTTCTATTACCATCCATCGATCATTACCACGCTTTTTGAGCGTTTTAATCCGTATCCCAGCATCAGCAAGATCGTCCTCTAGAAGATTCAGCCTGCGAGTTAATACCTGTGAAGCCTGTGGCCAGCCACTTCCTTTATCGGTATCCATGCCCATTTGCTTTGCTTTGCTGCACAACTGAGCGTACACGTCGGATGGCTCTCCTCGAATCTCTCCGCGCTCGCGTATATACTCCATAACCACGAGAGAAACTTCATCTTGGCGCATCATTTCTTTGTGCTGAGTTTTAAGATTTGAACGATATACGCCTAAAAACTCATCAGAGGTATATCCTAGCTCCTCAGCAATTGCACAACCCCACCGTGCAAAATCAGCCATGCGTGGCAGACTCCCGATATCCAAATTTTCAATACGTTTCATGGCACCAGAAAGAGTGGTGAGCATTGCTCCAAAAATCCGCGGCCGCATTTCCTCAAATTCTTGCAGCAAACTTTCCTCATCACGTCTGTCTTTTTCAGAGATGCGCTGTAGGCGTATTGCTATACAACGCTCACGGAGATCAGCATTTCGTGCAAGATATTTAATGCTGCTTATGACGACCGCCCGGCGGTATCGGAAAATAATATCATCTTGATCGGTATAGAGTAATCGCTTTGACGTTCCCTCCCCTGTTATCGCACGACATAGAGAGTCTGACTGATCTTGTGAGATATGTGAGATGTTGTCATAAGTCGCTAGGTAGTTATGTGCTAGTTGTTGTACAAGCTCTTTCCTATCCGGTGGGAAAGACATCTTCTCGGTTTCGGATGGATCAATAAGACGACGCATTAACACCTCGTGGAAAGATTTGGCAGATCCATTTCTACCGTAGAAATACACAATGGGGCGTGGAATATCTGGGATTAGACAGGCGATCAGGGACACTAGAAAGAGAAGTTGATCTTTGTGGCTGTGAATGTTCGTAACCTGCAGGATTTCTGCGATTTCTCCTTTCTTTTTCGGTTCCACTTGCTGCTTCTGATGTCTGTAAGCACAAAACGGCATCGGGGCATTCTCCATTATTTTCCATCCTTGCTTGTTGATTCTTACAACTTTTCCACTACCAAGATCGAAGTAGATGGCATCACTAGCACGAGCAATGCGATTGTGAAGCTCAATGCAAGGCCCAGCTACTACCGCTTTCGCTGCAAGCGTTTCAATTGCAGCTTTCAATACACCTATAGTGAAGGTCGTTTCATCTTCTTCGAAAAACTCGTACCTGATAAAGTATTCAAGCATTCCTGATCTCAAAGCAAAGGTTCTTTTCTGTCCTTGAAGCACAATTGAGATATAAGGAACCCCATACTGATCGTGGAACAGCACAGGATCTTTGTCCATAATAGAGCCGATAATCAAACTCGTGCTTTCTTCGAGAGACATTCTTGTATAAGGGAATGGAGTCTATGAATATCGTGATTTTCCGAATAGCGAAAGCCAATCATCCTTTGCAGCATCATCATCGTAATCCGCAGTTTTCATTGGCAGAGGACAGTGCCAGTTGAGTGCGTACGATTCGTACTTCTTCATGTGCATTAACAGCCCAACCCAAGCATCTTCGAGGTCAGGAGCTCTCAGTACCATATATGCAAATTCAATTGGACTGTAGCGACAGTCATGTTCTCCATCTGTGGTTTTGACTCTGCGGATAATACAGTTGTTGACTTCATCGACCTTCAAAAAGTCTTCAACAACATACATGCCCCTAAGTGTCTTAACCATAAGCTGTTTATGCCCCTTTTTAGAATTAATCACTTCAGCATCAAACGCTTTCAACACTGCGGTGATGGATGGGAGAGGAAATCCTTCAACAATTGCTGTACCGTACATGATAATAGGGAGTAGGAAATAAATTAGGAATCCATTCGATGCAGAAGGGAGAGGAAATTAATCAGCGCTTCGGCGTGCTCTTGCGCCTCTTCCTCGCTGAGTTCTTTACCCCCGGACACTCGTTTCCAAAGGGCGATAAACTCCTGCACTTCTGCATCGTTAAAAGCCATACCTTTATTCTCCTCGACTTTTTGTTGTTGCGGGCTAATATATGCCCGCAATTGCGGGCAATCTGTCCTCCCACTATGTCCGACGTAACCAAGCTACTCAAAGAGCGTGCCAATGAGATGGGTACCAATCCCCATCGGATCTCTGTTGAGCTAGGACTACATCACAAAACAGTGCAAGAGTGGTTCAATGAAAAAAGACCTATTCCTGAGAAGTGGGTTGGAGCACTTGCAGGCCTAGTTTCAGATTCTAAGGAGGAGCATAAAGAATTCGTCAATACTTGGAAGTCAAACATTTATTTGAATCGCGATCGCAGAAGACGAATAGAAAGTGCTGACAGGCTTAGGGATAAATATGTTGTGACACTTGAAGCACAACCATTCACCTCTCGGTATGGAAAGCTCCTTAAAGACATAGATATCTCCATTGCAATCCATGAGCGAGAAAAAGAGGAGGAATTTATTCCTGTATACATGGTGAGCGCTCTCTCGGGGATAGGTGTGAGGAAAGAATGCAAAGAGCATGAAGACATTGACTTCGAGTATTTTGAAGACGAAACCCTTTCTGCTGAGGATGTATTTCTGGAGAAAATGGATCTACTCAAGGATTATTGTGGTAAGGAGAAAGTTAGCTTATTCGGTCTAGTCTCACTGGGTTATGTGGAAGTTACCACATCTCCGATTTTTGACCCTCATACATACGAGCGATCCGACTTTGTGCTCATTCCGAAGAAGCAGTTGGAACACTGGGGTAGAATTTTAAAACGAGCTAATAGAAGGAATGTATCTGGCGATCTCAGAAGATCAATTGATTATATTGTGGATATTTACTTTCGGGAGTACGAGATGATGGCAAATAAAATGAACGCGTCCCGAGATAAGTTGGCTAGCGAATTTCGGAGGATGCTAAACTTTGTAAAGGATTGAGACTATCCATTCAGGTTAACCCTCCGATTATTACCAAATAGAGAAGAAATACTATTCCGATGACGATGTAGCCTATAAGTACATGTTTTACAAAGTCCTTTACTGCATCAAAAGTGATGAGTGGCAGAACCATAAGGAAACCTATGATCAACAAAACTTGAATGATTAGAGTTGGGATTATTTGACCCAATATTTTACCAATGGCGTAAGCGCATACCATCAGAAACAATATAGATAGGATTTCCATTATCAACATGATTAGTTTTGCTATTTCTTTTGTCATAATGTTGTAGGGGGGAGAAATGGTGTCGGAACCACTTTGCGCCCCTGTGTGATCTGCTAACACTCTAAAGGGACGCCCTGTGCTCCGTTGCACCAGTTCCCACAGGCGAACCTGCGAAGAGCTGAACGAAGTCAGCGACGCCCCTCTGGGCGCTCTTTCACAGGACGCACAAAAATTTTGGCGTCGCCTAAGTTGTGGAAACTAGTGCGGCACCAGAATACACCCGTGCTGGATTTTTGCACAAGATATATCTCCACGGCTCTCCGTTGACCTGGAAGATATCTAAAAGGATAAGCAGGCTATTTAGATATTCCTGACGCAACGGAGGACACAGGAAAAGTATGGAGAGTTATTGGAATACAAGCTGAATTCTTCGTCAATTTTTGCGTGGGTTCAGGCATTTTTCACGCATGCGCGTTTGCATACTACAGTTACGACATGATTGCTCCCCGCGCACGTGCGTTGGAGATTGCAATGTTTGCAGTTGCACAGAGAACGGCATCGTTTTAGGGAAAGGCCGCTTTCGTTTCCGAAATGTGCACCCTAGGGTGCAACTGTGCGGATGAACGCTCGAACTGCTAAATCGCCCCCCTATTCTCCCAAGGGCAGGAATGCCTTTTGCAATGTCGGGCAACAGACAGTTATTGAGGTTAGGTTTCCAGTCTCCTCGCTGCACTCCTATATGCGCACCATTCACATTCCTCAGACGCCTTCGGAATATTTTTTCTGCGCAGGCACCGCCATGCTTTCACAATAGTATTTTCAACCCAATCATCCTTCCCACGGTGAGCGATGAGCTTTACGTCAAATTCCAACTTTCCATCGAATACTTTCCGATCTGTCTTGGCATTCACATAAACAAAATAGCCTGTATTGAGTACCGAGAATCCATTTTGGCGCAGGAGCCACTGGTACACCTCCATCTGTCTTTTGTATCCCTCCTTCCATGGGGAGCCATCATTGAGATCTATCTCTTTGGTGGTGCTTGTGCTCTTGTAATCCACAACAATTAGTTTCCCTTTTGGATTCACCCAGACATCATCCACTGCCCCCGTAATCAATAGGTTCGTCTTCTCATGCAGATGTTGCACACCACGGAAGTTGTGTCGCCAGTCATCGAGGTCAGGGTGAGCAAAGGGAATAGCATCGATCTTGTACGCCTTCATCAAAGGATGTGCCGTTTTCTTGGTGCGATGAATATCGAACTCCTTCTTGAGAAGTGTGTCCGTGGCGGTATTCAGAGTGAACGGTGGCCCGGATACGCGATCGACTCCAAGTCTGCGGTCAAGATAGAAACAGCGTGGGCATTCGAGGAAGAGTGCGAGACGAGAGCGGGAGAGTTTAAATGGTTTCTCCGAATCGGGGTCGTACACGTTGCGGGTGCGAGTGGGGGGCATGTACCTATATCTTTCCATTAACAGACCAATTAGCCAAGAAATTGGTATAAACTAATCGTATGCCAACATTGAACTGGATCGGCAGAAAAGCGGTGGTGAGTCACCATCATCAGGCTCCTTTTCACTTATTAAAGGATGCAGCGGATCTCTCTTGTGGGGAACCCGGGAGCGGCAATCTGATTGTGGAAGGAGACAACCTATTGGCTCTAAAGGCATTGCTCCCGTATTACGCGGGGAGCGTGAAATGTATCTATATCGATCCGCCCTACAACACTGGGATGGATGAGAGGGATGAAGCAGGGAAAAGAACCGGCTGGATATATTCGGATAATGTTAACAGCGTAGAAATCCGCAAGTGGCTGGGTAGAGTTGTTGGTGAGGAGTCGGAAGACCTTTCCCGGCATGACAAGTGGCTCTGTATGATGTATCCACGCCTTCAGCTTCTAAGAGACTTCCTCAAGAGAGATGGAGTGATTTTTGCGAGCATTGATGAAATCGAATTGGCCAACATTCGGATGCTTTTGGATGAAATTTTTGGCGTCACCAACCGAGCTGGAACGATCATTTGGAAAAATGCCACTGACAACAATCCTACCAACATTGCTATTGAGCATGAGTATGTTCTTTGTTATGCAAGGGATAAGAAGTTATTAGCAAAAGAATGGAAATCAACGACTCTAGCTGTAAAACAAAAATTGCTGGAAATCGGTGAGGAATTCATACGGAAGCATCCAGATCAGAGTACTAGGCAGGCTGAGTACACAAGGTGGTTCAGGGAGAATAAGGCGTTCCTGTGGCCATTTGACAGGTACAAGTACATAGACGACGAAGGAATATACACTGGTAGTCAGAGTGTTCATAACCCCGGCAAGGAAGGATACAGATATGATGTTATTCACCCCATTACACAAAAGCCTTGTGTGCAACCACTGATGGGATACCGATTCCCACCTGAGACAATGAATAGGTTGCTTGAAGAAGAGCGAGTACTGTTCGGAAACGATGAAAATAAAATCATTGAACTGAAGGTTTACGTAAAAGATCATAGAGCAAAGCTGAGTAGCCTTTTTGAATTGGATGGCAGAATTGGGACATACGAACTAAAGGAAATATTTCCGGACGATAAGAGGCCTTTTGACTTCCCCAAGCCCACAGAGCTTATTGAAGAACTAATTAGTTTTACAACAAGCAATGACGATTTGGTTATGGATTCTTTTGCAGGGTCAGGCACTACCGCACATGCCGTCATGAAACTGAATAAGGCTGATGAACAGAACAGGCGTTTTATTCTCGTGGAAATGAAACCCTCTATTGCACGAGAACTAACCTCAGAGCGCGTAAGGAGAGTTGCTAAAGGCTACAAAAATAAAAAGGGTGAACATGTAGAAGGCTTGGGTGGAGGATTCCGATACTGTCAATTATCTGGACAGTTGTTTGATGAAAGAGGAAAAATCAGAGAGTCGGTAAGGTTTTCTGAGCTTGCCAGACATGTGTATTTCACGGAAACGGGAGAGCCCTTGCCAAGAGAGCATGTCCCCAATTCATCCCACATCGGTACACATCATGGGGCTGCAATCTTTCTGCTCTACAACGGCATACTAAAAGACAAGACACCTAATGGTGGAAATGTCCTCACTTCTAAGGTGTTGGGAGAATTAACAGAGCACAACGGACCACGAGTCATCTACGGCACAGCATGTAGAATAGGAGCTGCAAGGCTCCGTAAAGAAGGCGTCGTTTTTAAGCAACTCCCATATAAACTTCGCATAGAAGCACCATGACCCTAAAGAATTATCAATCAGAGGCTCTTGATTGGCTGGAAAAGTACTTCCGTTACTGCCGATCAGAAAGCAGTCCAAAGGGGGCGTACGAAAAAACCACTGAGGAGTGGAAAGGCGCACAACTACACTATCTACCACTCGGCACGCTGCCTGAAACACCATACGTGTGCCTACGCATTCCTACTGGCGGCGGGAAGACTCTCCTTGGTGGACTCTCAATCGAGCGTGCAAATAGAAGTCTGCTTTTCACACGTCATAGTCTGACATTGTGGCTTGTCCCCTCGGATCCAATCCGAGAACAAACACTTCGAATGCTACGAGAGCCAAATGAACTTCTGCACCAATCTGTCTTTTCAGTTTTAGGAGAAGTGGAGGTAATGGGTATAGAAGAGGCTCTCCGTATGAAACCACATATCCTACAGGGATCAAATGTCATTATTGTCTCGACAATGCAGAGCTTTAAGCGGGAGGATACTGACAAGCTTAATGTGTATAAGGAAAACACAGACATGCAGCCACACTTCGAAGGGATTACCGATGCCGATACGGTTGGCAACCAGTCGCTTGTGGATGCCTTGCGATTGAGACATCCGTTTATTATCGTAGATGAAGCTCACAACCAAGGAACGCCACTCGCTTTTGATACGCTTGCACGTTTGGAGCCAAGTGCGATATTAGAACTAACCGCAACGCCGGATCGTAAGTTGCAACCCAGCAACGTACTTTTCAGTGTATCGGCGGCATCTCTCCATGCAGAGGACATGATCAAGATGCCACTTGAGATAGTGCGGCGAGAGAATTGGAAAGACACTTTACGCGACAGCATTGCGTGCCTAAATATGCTTCAACAAAAAGCAAACAGCGAGCAGGGAGCAACTGGGGAGTATGTGCGTCCCATCATGCTACTACAGGCAGAAAGACGAGACCCCGAACACGAAACGCTCGTTCCTGAAACCATAAAGCGTGCACTCGTGGAAGATTTTGGTGTTCTTGAAAAAGAGATAGCAATTGCTACGGGTGCACAGGATGAGCTCTCCGAGCACAAAGATGTCTTGGCACCAGAATGCCCACTACGATTCGTAATCACGGTGGATAAACTCCGTGAAGGATGGGATTGTCCATTTGCATATGTGCTTTGCTCATTCCGCAACACCACCTCCTCTACAGCGGCAGAACAGGTTCTTGGACGTGTGCTGCGTATGCCACATGCCAAACGGAAGACCACACAAGAGCTTAATGAGGCATATGCTTTCGTTACCTCTACAAACTTCGTCGCTACTGTAGAAAACTTGAGGGATGGACTGGTACGCAGTGGGTTTGAACGTCAGGAAACACACGAATTGCTCCATGCAGTGGATGCTGAAGACGAACAAACTCTCTTCGAGATGCTCCCATCGGTTACATATGATTCCCCAGAACTTCCAGCATTAGATGCTATTGCTGGGAAGTTATCAGAACAGGTGGAGGTAACACCTGAAGACTCCAAGGTAACATTGAAAGGAGAATTCAGTCCTGCTCTCGAAAAAAAGCTTGAGAATGCTTTCAAGACAACAGGAGGAAAGGAGGCCGTACGCAAGGCGCTCGAAATACTCAAAGGGACACACACCCCTCCAGAAAAATCACCATCAGAACGGGGGGAGATATTCAATGTTCCACTTCTCTCCATCCGACAAGGAAACATTTTCGAGCCGTTTGAAGAAACACACCTTCTTGAGGGTGAATGGCGATTGCTAGACCACTCGCTTGAACTTAGTGAAGCTGAATTCCCCAAACCAAATGTCCATGCGCAGGGCGGCAGGATTGTGCTAAAGGATGAGAGGGTTAGTTTTGAGCATATTGAAAAGATCGAACACCAGCTTGCCATGTTCGACTATCAGAACGACCATGATCAAGTGTGGCTCGTGAGTTGGCTGGAGCGCAACCTCCACGAGGAAAGTATTACTCCCGATGAGAAGGCTGCCTTCTTGAATGGTGCCATCACATATCTTATAGAACAGCGTGGTCTCGCTCTCGAAGAGTTGTTGTATGCCAAATTCCGCCTACGTGAAGCACTGGAGCGCAAGATGCAACAAGCAAAGGATGAGGCAATGAAAAAGGTCTACCAGACGCTTATTGGAAATCCAAGTGAGTTCACATCAGCAGGAAACGCAGAGATTGTTTTTGAGAGCGGACGCTATGCCTATGACTATGTCTATAGTGGGTTCATTGAGCTTCCAAAGCATTTCTTCCCTCATATTGGCAACCTTAAAACCACAGGCGAGGAGTTTGAATGCGCCAAGTTTATAGCCACGGAACTTTCGAGTGTTGAATACTGGGTGAGGAATGTTGAGCGAAAGCCGACGTCGTTTTCTTTGCAAACTGCAACGGACCGCTTCTACCCCGATTTCCTCGTGAAGCTAACAGGTGGTCGAGTGCTCGCTATTGAATATAAGCGATCTGATTGGTGGGATCTCCCCGATAGTATTGAAAAGAGGCAGCTTGGAGAACTGTGGGAGAAGCGCAGTGACGGCAAATGCTTGTTCGTAATGACGAAGGGGAAAGACTGGGAATCAGTCAAGCAGAAGGTAGCCGGATGAGTTGCACCTACTCCTCTACAAAATAATCAATGTCGATCTTCTTAAGCACATAGCTGACACTCGGCGAGACTCCGATATCGTGCTCAACCATGAGTCGCGCCAGTTTTCTCCCATCTATGAGGATGATCTTTGCGTCGATACTCTCCACGTACTCCTTGGCCTCCCGTGAGAAGTTGGAAGTCGTAATGAGCACACCTTTCCGAGCCCTATTCCCCTGCAGCGCACCTGCAAAACGCTGGACATCAGGTCGTCCCACGGATGCCTCCCATCGTTTTGCTTGTATGTAGATGACATCAAGCCCAAGCCGATCCTCTTTAATAATCCCATCAACGCCACCATCGCCACTCCGTCCAATGGCCTCACCAGCATCTTTACGCGATCCTCCATATCCCATCTTTAGCAACAGTTCCACAACAAGGTTCTCGAAAAAGCGTGGGGTGCAACTTTTTATCTGTTCTAAGAGTTCATCTTCCAAACCGCTCGATAGTTGGTTATGAGCAAGCTCCAATTGTTCCTCAGGAGTTTTATTTTCTGTGCTCTCTTCCGTTTTCTCTCCACCATCTTCCCCTCCGTGCCAGTTCTCTTCCCAGTTGGGGTACTTCTTAAGATTATCTACGGTCAACGAGTCGGGGTTAGTCGATAAAAATTCTTTCCCTCGTTCCATAATCCTCATGTGTCCCCGCCGGGGATACTCAAGCATCTCTGCCTTTTTCAAGTACGTTCTCGCCCATCCAACCCGGTTCTCGATGTATCGTTGATTGCCGGATGGCAGGAGCCTCTCGCGCTCTTCCTCCGTCAGTTTGCAGCGATCAGAGAGGTGTTCAACCGCCTCGCGCAGCGAGCGCTCCTTTCCGTCACTGAGGAAGTGGAGGAGAGGGAAGAGAAGCTGTTCGTAGGTTGGGATTGGCATGATGACATTGTAGCTCCTAATGACGAGGTATCAGCATTGAATTGAGGATTTTCTTTTTGAGAAATGAGAAAAAGGGCGGATACGAAACGCCCTCATTTCCCAATTCCTACTTACTTCAGTAAGCACGCATTTTCCCTACTTGATTATACTTTGGCTTGTACTTCTTAATCTCGCTTTCTTCTAGTTCGTCTGCTTCTTTTGCAGTGGTTGTGGTTCTGAAACCGAAGCATGTGACATCTGGCCACTTTTCTTCGTAGAGATGACTGAATAGGCGGTCACGGATGCTGGAATCACCCCTAGCAGCCTTCCCGATGTAGTAATGGGTCATATCACTACCATCTCTTTCGCCGAGATAGTAGACACCAATACTATTAGGGGCATACATGCTGATTGCATTCGTGTTGAATGCGTATGGGCCGTTGAATGGAGAAATCATGATAAGATATTGGAATGAAATACTAGAACTCACCCAAACAGAACCGGTTCATCAGGATGATGAATCTATAGTAATCAAATTGATAATATTTTCAAGATGATTGTATTGGGGTTATCGCTGTGCTACAGTGCCCAATAATGACGCAAAATGCAGAAATCCTCATAGGAAAGCGTATACGCGAACGACGAGAAGCTCTTGGTATGTCGCAAATTGATCTTGCAAAAGCTGCGGGAAAGCAGTCTGCTACATATATTGCTCTTATTGAAAATGGCGAGAGGAGCGTCCGCGCTGCCGACCTTTTAAATATTGCGGATGCGCTGGAAACTACAGTGGCAGAATTGGCCGGGCAGCAGAAAGAGAAGGTAGCGCCTGCGCTGCGCTATGCTCTGAAAGCAGACCCGAACCTCTCGGAGCAAGATCGGAAGACGCTGTTGCACATTATTGCAACCATGAAACAAGTTCACAAAGGAGAAAAAGATGACAAGCATTGATGAACTCGAAAAGGCCGACTCAACCATCGCACGTCATCGTGCCGAGGAGATCTGGAAGAAACATGGTAACGCATCTTTACCTGTATATGTTCTTCCAATTCTCAAATCCCTCTGCTTGGTCAACTTGGGTACAACTGAGCTGCCTCAAACGATAAGGGGAGTATGTGTGGAACTGGAAGAGGGAGAGGGAGGAGTGATATATAACCCGAACGCATCCTCTCTCTCAAAGCGCTGGGCTGTCGCACACGAAATAGGTCATTGGTGTTTGGGGCATGTGAGTACTTTTGGTGCTCCCACAAGCAATTTGCCACACAACCAAGAAAAAGAAGCAGACATATTTGCTGGTACATTGCTTGTCCCACCTTCTGATCTCCGAAAATATGCGAAGAAACATCACCCAAAGATTACGGACATTCAGCAGCGATATTGGGTGACAGATAAGATCGCGATCATTGCGGTATGTAAGGCAGGAGTCCTTAATTCCATCTCTGCTTAAAAGGTGCTCCATATATACTGGCTTCCAGAAAGTTCGCACGATGGGACCCGTCAGCATGTGGGTATTACCATGGGGTATATCGAGAAGGACGCTCAGGACACCTCGGACGATCGTTCTAAGCAACCACGACCCCGTGCGGTAGTAACTCCGAGTGTGTTCTGATAACGTTCAGTACGTCCCGCCACGTTGAGGGAGACGATGATGATCAGCAAAGGGGAGGAACAGCGTGAACAGGCGCACCATCGAGCTACAACAGCTCAATGGTGTTTCTTGAGGTGTGTTTTGTTGGGACGGAGGAGGAGATAGGGAAATTAGGGAGTTAGGGAGATTAGGTTGTTAGGGTCTAATTCTGCGAGTCCGCAGGTATGTGCAATAATGTGCAGAGACCCTAATAACCTAACTCTCTAATTTCCCTAACCCCCCAAGAAATGCCAAAAGTTACCTTCACCCAACAAGACGGCTCATCCACTACGGTTGGGGCCGAAGACGGCCAGACAATTCTTCAAGTTGCAATGGCAAATAATGTTCCCATGGAACATGCATGCGGGGGGAGCGGGTTCTGTACAACCTGCATTTGCACCATAAAAGATGGTCAGAAAGCTTTAGACGAGGGCAGAGTCAGTCCAGTTAACGAGAAGGAGAAGAATATGGGTGTGGAGGGTCCGGATGAGAGGCTTGGATGTCAGGCGCAGGTGCTGGGGGATTTGACTGTGAAAGTAGGCGAATAGAAAGGCTTCACTGCCCTCTTCAGCACATTCTCTCCCTGCAAATAGGAAAGCAATATCCCGTAATTTGTGAATGGCACACCCACTTCTTTCGCTTTCAAAATCCTTCGCAAATATTTCTGCCGGTCAATCATGCATGCACCGCAATGAATGATCATTTTGTATTCGGATACGTCTTCCGGATAAGTTCTTCCGAAGCTGAAATTAATATTCAGCTTCCCCCCAACTTTTTTCTCAAGCTGTTTTGGAATCTGAACTGTGCCAATATCATCACATTTCCTGCTGTGGTTGCACGCTTCTGTTATCAAGATCGGATCCCCCGGGCGAAGTTCATCAACGGATTTCACTCCTTCAATAAATAGCTCCAAATTCCCGAAGCTCATGTAGTTCGTCATCATTATGGAGAATGATGTGAGTGGGATTTCTTCCGGCACCCACTCGGAGACAACATCAAATGCCTGGCTGTCTGTGATTACAAGCTGCAACCCATCTTCAGATTCAGAAAGGTGGTTGATGAGTTGATCAAATCTTTTTCTTTCAGTTTCAGCTTCAGATGGATTGCTGCTTCGTGCTTTCTTCAAGTCAGGCCGGAAAAGCACAGGTGTCGCAAAATTCCTGAGGATGCGTTCCACAGCCATATCCTGTGGGCGAAGCAATCTGAGCGTCGGAGTTTCCTCATCCATTGGCACAACTAGTAATACATATCCGGCATTCTTCAAATCAGGAAGCAAATCAATCTCACAAGATTCGCGGTGGAAGAATGTGTTGATGAAGGTTGCGAGTGATTGTTGCGTGGACATGTCGGTGGCATCAACTCTGAGCGCAGGGTGTGAGCTTCCAAGTAAACGATCGATAGCTCTCTGATTTCTTTCAATATCTTCTTCATCCATGTCACTTTGAAAAAGGTTATAGATGATAAGAATTTGTTTTCCATATTTTTCTGCATGCCGAATCAATTTAAGTTCCGCGCTAAGGTCTTTCGTCTCTGATGCACGTAGTAGATCAATAACGATCAGGCTACAGTCTGATTCCTCAATCGCTTCTTCTGTCTTCTTCCGTTTTTTATCCCCAAGTGCCGAGCTCTCATCAATCCCTGCGGTATCAAGTATTTTGCATGGGCCTATTCCGTGTATTTCCATGATTGTTATGACTGTATCTGCCGTTGTTCCCGGAGTTTCATCCACAATCGCGTAATCCTTTTGCCCGGAAAGCACATTAAGCAGGCTGGACTTGCCGGCGTTCATCCGACCTGCAATACACAGAATGTTGCGCTCAGTACGCTTTGACATGGCTGTAGGTTATCGGGGAAAATTTTCGATTTCCAATTTACAATTTTCAAATAATTTTCAATTTTCAAGGCTCAAGGATCAAAACATTCAGGCATTGATTATTGTAGAGGTTTGAAAATTGTTATTTGAAAATTGAATGAAAATTGAAAATTGATACTTGATCATTTTCTGCGATCAATATAATGCCTAGAATTTCCTTGCACCCCAAGCGAGGGTTTCAGCCCTGCAGAATTCACCTTCTTTACAATACACGCACTGCATCGCTCTGCATTGCCATCTATACATGGTTTATCCTGATACAAAAGATAGTCACTGCGATGTTTGCTTGGAGTAACAGAAGGCATTATTACATTTGCGCCAACCTTGAGCGCCTCAATCCTTCCATAAGAATGGAAAGCATCCAATGCAGTTGCAGATGCAATATTGCAGGTCGGCATCATTATTCTTAAGAGCGCGATAAAGTTCAAAGTCTTCTGATAAATCTTTTCTTTATCCTTTTTCCACCATGCACAAACTTCCGGTGTTGAGAGGGGAGTATCTTCATGTATCACATAAGGACCGAGCCCGAACATATCAAAGTCAGAGTCACGGAAAAATAAAAGATCATCAATAATATCGTCATCACTTTGCCCCGGTAATCCGATCATATTCCCGCAGCCGACTTGATAGTTGAGCTTCCTCAAATCATCCAAACACTTCATCCTGCTTTCAAGCTTTTGACATTCCGGATGGAGCTCTTTAAATAGACGCGGAACACTTGTTTCAATCCTGAGCAAATAGCGATGTGCACCAGCCTCCTTCAATTCTTTCAGGTCATCAAATGGCAACTCACCAAGTGAGAGTGTAATGCCCATCTCTGGATAATTTTTATTAATATGTCGGACGAGATTCAAAACAAATTCACGCGATTTTGGAAATGTCATCTCTCCGGACTGCAAAACAACTGATCCATATTTTGCCTTTTGTATGAATTTAAGACATCCATCAATTTCCTCCATGCTCATTGTGTACCTCTTCACATTTTCATTACTTTTTCTGATTCCGCAGTAATGGCAATCGTTTTCACAGATGTTGGAGAATTCAATAATTCCACGGAAATACACACTGTTGCCGACGGATTCTTTCCGGATTCGGTTTGCCTCGGTGAAGAGGTCTTTTTGCAGATTGCCCTCAGAGTTGAGGTATTGCATAAGGGCGCTTCTGGAAAGGGGATATTTCACTTGCTAGATTTAAGTGGACACTGATAGGATACCCCTCCTATGCCCAATCCATTTATTGAATTTACGAGGAAAATTGGTTTTGAGAATGATGGTATGAATTGGAGAGAATATGCTCGTGATTTTCACGACCCTGAGCAAGATGATCGTAATGACATATAGCTAATTCATAATAATTTGTCATAGTATCAGATATAAGAAAACAGCTCTGA
>CAZWES010000019.1:0-22000 GCA_964632395.1 uncultured Candidatus Peribacteria bacterium
CGATCCATTGCATAGTAACGACCAACAAGTGACGCGATCTTGACTGATGGATGCTTGCCGAGAAATTCCTCTAGCTTTACATAATCATCCTTAAACTGCTGCTTTGGGACATCCCGTCCATCACCTATTAGATGCAGACGGATATCCTTAACTCCTTCCTGTTCAGCAAACTTGATAAGAGCAAACCAATGATCAACATGACCATGTACTCCACCATATGAATAAATCCCAAAAAGATGCAGTACTCCACTTCCGTTCTTGGAACGAGCGCAGGCCTCTTTGTAGACCTGATTATTGAAGTATTCCCCCGACCGTATCTCACGATTAATTTCCTCAAGTGGATGCCAAACAATCCTTCCTGCCCCCATAACAAGATGTCCAGGCTCCGATGCTCCCTGCTGCCCCTCCGGCAATCCAGCAGCATTACCAGATGCCTCCATAATCACATTTGGCACCTCCTTCTCCAACCTTGTGATATTCGGAAGATTCGCAAGAGTGCGCGCATTGCCGGGCCCTGGTGGCGCAACTCCAAAGCCATCTATGATGATGAGGCAGGCTTTATTCATTTCCTACTAGAGCTTACACTTGCAACAGCCATGAGCCAATCCATCACAGATAATACACCGGCTATCACACAATTCCTCGAGGAAAATTCAATCACAAAACTGGATGGGCGCGATCAGTTAATTGCACTTGCCCAGAAAGTTGCACAGATTCCATGGGGAGAAGGAAGAACAATTGAAGAAGTGCTCGAAACAAAGAAAATTGGTACGTGCACTGGCAAACATTTACTTCTTAAAGCATGTCTGGATCATCTTTCGATCCCAAATCGAATCACTGTGTGCACATTTCGCTGGAGCGAGCAAGGTCTTCCTATTACTGACGAACTCAAATCTATCCTCAATGAAGGAGAATGGACGGTACATGGCTGTCCAATCAATTGCCTTCATGCCGCCACTATATCACAAAAAGACGCCCTCCGCACGGAGGACGTCTATTTTGCAAAATTCCATGACTAGCGGATTGCATCCTTCAAAGTCTTTCCAGCCTTGAATGCCGGAACTTTCATTGCCGGGATGCTGATCCTCTGATTTGGGTCGCGTGGGTTCACGCCCATGCGCGCTGCACGATGCGAAATGCGGAACGTGCCAAAGCCCGTGAGAGTGACGTTGCGACCCCTCTTAAGCTCGGAAGTAATTGTGCCGATGAGAGTCTCGAGCGCATCGCCTGCTGCACGCTTTGTAATGCCTGCGCGCTTGGCAATGAGGTCGATTAGATCCTGTTTTGACATGAGACAGGTGGGTTAAAGAATGTAAGATGGCTTGAGGATAATACTTTCTGGGCATAAGCAAAGAAATCTTGGCTTGCGTAAGCGGAGGAATGGTGGTGAGGGTGTTGTTACGGTTGTTGAGTACTGTTTTTATTCAATTGGATAAATTGTTAAATTGCTAAACTGTTAAATTGTTCGCGGGAGCGATCCTTTAGCTCTCAGATTTTTATTGGAGTCGGCAACCGCTCACAAAACGCTATTTAACTCGCTCTGCGAACAATTTAGCAATTTAACAATTTAGCCCAACTTTGACAACAACCCTCCACCCCCCTACCCTCCACACTCGATGCCCTCAAACCTCGTAATCGTAGAATCACCGGCAAAAGCGAAGACCATAAAGAAGTTCCTTGGAAAAGATTTTGCAGTGGAAGCAAGCATGGGACATGTGCGGGATTTGAAGGCAAAGACTCTTAGTGTGGATACGGATAAAGATTATGAACCGACTTATGAAGTTCCGGATGAGAAGAAAACCGTCATCAAAAACTTGAAGAAAGTATATAAAGATTCAAAAACACTATGGATTGCAACTGATGAAG
The DNA here is from genome assembly GCA_964632395.1 of uncultured Candidatus Peribacteria bacterium. Classification (GTDB taxonomy): domain Bacteria; phylum Patescibacteriota; class Gracilibacteria; order Peribacterales; family Peribacteraceae; genus CAZWES01. Next base: position 1,867 of record CAZWES010000019.1, read on the forward strand.
ACCGCGAGGGGGAAGCGATCGGTTGGCACCTTTTGCATGCACTTAAGATTCCGGAAAAAGATCATGCGAAGGTGAAGAGGATTGTTTTTCATGAAATTACAAGAGAGGCGATTGAAAAATCTGTGAGGAATCCCAGGGCGATTAATCAGGAACTGGTCGATGCACAACAGGCGCGACGGATTCTTGATCGACTCGTTGGGTACACGCTCTCGCCCTTCTTATGGGCAAAAGTGTATAGAGGACTTTCCGCGGGAAGAGTTCAATCCGTTGCCGTGAGGATTATCGTTGATCGTGAAAAGGAAATTAATGCATTCAAGCCAGAGGAATATTGGACGATTGAAGTCGAGCTTGAGAAGGGAAACAAAGAATCATTCATCGCAGAACTTGCAAAGAAGAACGGAAAGAAGTTCGTTCCAAAAAATGAAAAACAATCAAAGGAAGTTGTATCTGCAGTTGATGGGAAGCCCTTCAAAGTAAGTGCAATTGAGGAGAAGAAAGTTAAGAAGAATCCTCCTCCTCCGTACACAACTTCCACTCTCCAGCAGGGCGCATCAAATAAATTTGGGTTTTCGGTTAAGCAGACAATGGTAGTAGCACAGCAATTATATGAAGGAGTGAATCTTGGAAAAGGTGAAGGTATTACAGGTTTGATAACTTACATGCGTACAGATTCGGTTAGCTTGAGTAAGAAAGCTGTTGATGACGCGACTCAGGTAATTGAGAAATTGTTCGGACGTGAATATATCCCTAGCAAACCACGGGGATACAAGACAAAAAGTAAAGGTGCACAGGAGGCTCACGAAGCAATTCGCCCGACAGAAATTGCACGAACTCCGGAATCTTTGAAGACCGTTCTTGATGAACAACAACTAAAACTATATTCGATGATCTGGAAACGAACAGTGGCAACTCAGATGCCGGCTGCGGAAATGAAACGCGTCGGAGCTGATATTACGTGTCATGCTGAGCGGAGCGAGTCTGCCGTAGCGAAGCGAAGGCAGACGAGCGAAGTCGAAGCATACACATTCCGCGCAACCGGCCAGACTGTGGAATTCGATGGATACATGCGCGTGCACAAAGGCGACAAGGAAAACTCAAACGGAGAAAAATTCCTCCCTGAACTCAAAAAGGGTGAAGACTTGAAGTGCACACAAATAACTCCCGAACAGCACTTCACTCAGCCGCCACCAAGGTATACGGAAGCATCACTCGTCAAGAAGCTGGAGGAGGAAGGCATCGGCCGACCAAGCACGTACGCACCAACAATCAGTACGGTTCAGCAGCGCGGATATATCAGGAAGGATGGAAAGCAATTGATCCCGGAAAGCGTTGCATTTACCGTGACTGATCTTCTTGCAGAACACTTCCCGGATGTTGTGGATCTTAAGTTCACTGCAAAAGTGGAAGATGATCTTGATGAGATCGCAAAAGGGTCGGTTAAATGGGTACCTTTTATGGATTCATTCTTTAAACCATTTAAGAAAAGGGTGGAGACGAAAAAGAAGGAAGTTAAAAAGGAAGATGTGTTACAGGAAGAAGTTTTGGGAAAGGATCCGAATACCGGACTCGAGGTGCTCGCACGCGCCGGCCGTTACGGACCTTACATCCAGCTTGGCAGACCCGATGACTTTAAGGGGACGAAAGAAAAGCCCCGCAGCGCATCTCTGCCAAAGGGAACAGAAAAGGATAAGGTGACACTTGAGCAGGCACTCGATCTTCTTAGTTTCCCCAAAGAACTTGGGCAGAGTGGTGGTGATGTGATTACCGTGAATCTTGGGAGGTTCGGACCCTATTTGAAGTGCGGAAAGCTGACTTCGACTCTCCCGAAAGATATGGACCCGACCACAGTTACTTTCGAAAAAGCTGAAGAATTGATGAAGGAAACTCAGGAAAAACGCAAAAAGATGGCAGAGCCATTGCTTGAACTTGGAAAAGATCCCGTAACCGGCGGCGGCATCCTCGTTAAAGTCGGACGCTATGGGCCGTACGTGACTGACGGGAAGACGAATGCATCAATCTCCAAAAAACTGGACCCCAAAGAGTTGACGAGGCAACAAGCACTTGAGCTTTTGAAAAAGAAGAGGGCGAGGGGGCCAGGGAGGAGATGGGGCGGGAAGAAGAAAACGTAGCGTGTCACCCTGAGTAGCGCCGAGTAACGAAGCGACGAAGCGAAGCGGAGTCGCTGAGTGTATCGAGGCGCGTATCGAAGGGCGACACGCGGTCTCCAACTAATGAAGTCTCTCAACCCCTTTAACCTCCCACTCCCCATCACCCATCTCGGAAGTAACAAGGTAATCATACGGCTCGCACGAAACAACGTGCAATCTCGTCTCCTCATCATCCTGCACTTTATCAACACTTGAGCAATCGTGAAGTTCAAAAATCTTTGCAAGATCACCGGAGTCCCCCGCCCCGAGCACACGACCCGAAAGTCTAAGCTCTGCTCGCGTTAGAAGTGCTATCACGAAGACGCATACGAGTGAGAGCACGCAAAGACCAAAGAAGTGCCAGCGGATAAGGATGTAATTCGGCAGGTGGCGTGAGCGCGTTGCCATCTCACCATTATATCACTTGACGGGGGTATTGGCTATCAAATAGGGTGTGCGGGCTGCGTACGTGATGATTATGATGATTATGTTGTTATAGGATTATATTGTTCGACAGAGCGATCCTTGACCGTTTTACGGGCATCGGGGGTTGGCAGGGCTGCACAGCGCCAATTAACTCGCTCTGCGAACAATATAACAATATAATCCTGTAACAATCCTCCCCTCAACCAATAACCCCCACCAAAATGCTTTCCAAAAGAAATAAAAGGAAACAGCACAAAAAGCACGGATTCCTTAGCAGGATGAAGGATAAGACCGGCAAACGTGTCGTGAAAAATAGGCGCAGGAAAGGTAGGAAGAGGTTGGGGCAGTGATTAGCAGAAATCTAAACTTCCACGCCCTCACTTTTGATCTCATCAGCCAGTGTTGAGTATTTGTTTTCCAGGTAGTCGTTATACATCCAGATTGGATGAATTTTCATGCTGAGCGACCAGCGGGCTTTCCTTACCGCTATGGCCTCCTCGTGACGTGACCCGAGGAATGGATCGCCAATCACAGCAATATCTATATCGCTTTCTTCGTGAGACTCTCCGCGAGCAAAAGAACCAAAAACGATTACAGATTTTACGGGGATATTGCTCTCCAGGAGAATCTTCTTGTATTGCTGTGCCAGCTTTAGAGCATCATCTCGCTTCATGACCACAAGAGAGAAATAAAATTATCAACCTGATCAATCCACTTATTGACATTTTCTGTTGTTGCTTTTTCTTCCAACCATTGCTCATCACCGTACCTACAAAGCACTGCAAACTCGGATAGATCTTCAAATGCAGTAAGTTGCTTCTCAGTCCATTGCTCATTTATAAGATGAGCTAGCTCCACAAGATCATGTGTATAAGGCGCATTCTTTTTATGTTCTTCAATAAATTTTGCCTTAAGACCAAGTTCCAAACTAAGACTACAATGAAACAACGCTCCTGCACGAAAATCTTCCCGCTCTTCCTGTAAAAGAGATCGAGCCATTTCAAGCTCACTACGGGAACGGCCACGCCAGTGCTTGATGGAATCTTGTTGTGTCACATGCCGATTATACCTCAATAAACCTCCCCCATATAACACTCCTCACAAAACACCTTTTCCGGGCGCTCCGGCGAATAGCTTGTTTGAATTGCTTTGTTGCACTTTGCACAACTCCCTTCAAACATTGCCCGCGGATTCCTGAGAGCAAGACGGTTTTGATGGCGACACTCCGGACACACAGGCGGAACAGGCACGCCGATTTTTCTGTAAAACCTAAGTTCATGCGGAATCACTCGATAGTTTCTGGAGCACTGCACACATAACAAAATTTCATCAGTGATGCTGTCCTGAACATCTTCAATGTTGTCGGGAACCTCACATGTTTCAGGTACTGTCTTTTTCTCTGGTGCATCCCGCCAGTAAAAACCAAGCCGATCTGCATCCTCTTTTTTAATCGGATAATATTCCTGTGCCACAGTCTCGTTATATGCAAACGGAGAGATTGATCCGGGCATAAATTCTCCCCACTCCCCTGCCTTTTTCATGTTTTCAATTATTTTTGGAACGAGTTCTTCATATTCCTCTTTGGAATACTGTTTGTTCAGAATGCAATACTCTTTATGGTTAAGCGCAGCACATCCAAAAAGATCATGACTGTTATTGATCATCCCGGAGTAGTAGCAATCGCTGCAGTAGTGTGATGCGTAACAAAAGGCACAGTGCTTCATATGCAGCGTAGAGCAAAGCTCGTAGCTAACTTCCGGATCGTAGAGGGAGTAATTTAAGTCCTGGCAATCTTTTGCATTCAAAACATCGTAGAGATATCTGCAGTCCTCACATTCAGTTGCATTGAAGACTCCATGACAGTTTTTACAGTTCTTGATGTTGTTCCCACTACAACGCTCACAATTCAAATTATACATATCGCGATATATCCCCTTCTCGATCCGTATCTTGTTCCAGATCTTGAAGACTTCTTTTAGAGCATTATTTGACCCCAACCTAAGTTCTTTGAGTTTCTTCTCGTATTCCTCCTTAGAGTGCAGCTCGTTTAGGATGTAATACTCTTTGTTTCGTAAATTGACGGAAAGCAGACAGTTCTTGCAGCCTTTGCAATCAAAACAGAAACTTAAGTCGCTGCAGCCATCCAAATACATCGAATGTTGGCATCCGTAACATTCATAACATTGGATGCACTCGTAGCAAAGTGTTGATTTGTAAGTGAAAGTGGAATCCACACAGTCTTTGCAGTATTTGATAAAGAGATTGTAAAAACAATCCTCATTCGCCTCACCCGCAATATCCAAGTAACAATTCTTATCATCCCCACAATAATTGCAATACTCGCTGTTCTGGCAGTTCACGATATCTATCCCCAGATGCGGAATATCCTTCATCAATGCATCAAACTGTGCGAAGAACGGTTTTTCCGGATCGTAATCTCTTCCGTAATCCATAGAATCCCAAGAGTCGCCATACCACGGCGTTGGCTTGTAAGCTTTGTATGGTCCATCCAGAGAAAAGATAGAAACATATTCCTCACCGGTGAGATCGCATTTTCGTTTGAAGAACGTGCGGTCATTTCTCCACGAGAGTCTGCGGCGAACACGACACTGCGGACAAAGCGTCGGAAGCGGTATGGAATACCTCTTCCCACCATATTCGGGCGAGACCTTTTCGTAGAAGGCCAGGTCTTCATTTGTGATCTCGAACTCTTGGCTGCATCCGGCACAAGGCTTCTGCATGCGCAAATTCTAACAGAAATTAAGTATTGACTTTTACGCAATTTGCGTATAATCTTACGCAGTATGCATAAATCCTCCACTATAGACGTTCTAATGCCGGATGTGCGCCACGAAATCCTGCACACCATTCTCATACAGAAAAATAAAAAGTGGTATTTAAGTAGGATCGCACGTCATTTACATCGCTCACCATCAAGCTTACAAAGAGAACTGGATGCGCTCGTAGCCGGAGAAATTCTGCAAACGTACCGCGATGGCAATCGCATCTATTACGAGCCAGATCCAAATTGTCCCATAATCGAAGAACTACAGGAAATACTCGTCAAGACAGGAGGTATTGTCGAGATCCTGCGAAGAATTCTCGCCAGATTCTCTTCCGATATTGACTGTGCATTCATATACGGATCTATGGCTCGAGGCGAAGAGGTGGCAGAAAGTGACATTGATCTTATGATAATCGGGAAAATCACTCTCTCTAAAATTGCACCACTCATCAGGAGAGCAGAAAAGCGACTGGAACGCTCAATTAATCCAATAATTTTCACCAGAAAAGAAACTGAGGAAAAACTGCAAAAAGAAGACCATTTTTTAAAGACTGCGGTATCAGATGAATATATAATCCTAATCGACAATGGAAACTCTTTTGCAGAAATATTTGGCCAAAAAGTTCGTTCATCCTCACCAAACAAGCAAAAAAGAGGTAGAAAATCTGCAAAAAATCGTTGAACGGGATTTAAAAGATGCTTCCATCGCTGATCTTTCCACAGATAGGAGATTTTCGACCGCATACAATGCCGCACTGCAACTTGCAACAATAGTTACTGCTTGTTCCGGGTATAGAATTGCAACAAGAGCTGGCCATCACAAAATCACATTTGATCTCCTCCCAGAATTTGCTGGAGATGAAGTGAAGCATTGGTCGGACTATTTTGATATTTGTCGTCGTAAAAGAAACATGGTCGATTACAACGTATCAGATATTTCCTCAGAAACAGAGACAGAAGAATTAATTCGTAAAGTCAAAGAGTTCCAAACTTTTGTGGAGGATTGGATGCGCACAAATTACCCCGACTTACTCTCATGCTCCCCCAACCCTTAAGAGGCCGAAAATCCGTCGAACGCATACGTGATAAAGGCGAGACCTTCCGCGGAAGGCACATGTTCATCACATATCTGCCCGGAGCACCGCGGACTCAATTTGGGAAACAGGGATTATTCCTCGGAGTCGTTGCCTCCACAAAACTCCACAAAAGCGCAGTTAAAAGGAATAGGATGAGACGCCGCTGCCGCGAAGCTTTTCGTTTAACAATCAAGGATGAAAAAACACTGCCGACGTATCAGCTTATTATTAATCCGAGGAGATCGAGTATGGAATGTGAGTTTGGGGAACTGGAAGAAGATGTGAGGAGGTTTCTTCGGCACATCAAGAAATATTGACGGCAGGCTTCATGTGGCACGGCAGTCCCCTGACGTGCCGCGTGGAAGAATAATGAGATTCGTTTTGTCTGCAGGAATCGCTGATGGCGCTGGACTGGTTTTCGGTCACTATTTCCTCCGAAGCACGTCACTGAGTGACGTGCCACTGCATATGCTATCATTCCCCGGCATCTTTACTCCCAATACAGTCAATGCCCCCACAAAGCCCAAGACCTAAGAACAAGCTCCTCCAATTCGTCGTCACCTTCGCGATCGTATACCTGGTGACTTCGATGACTCTCAAGCTTTTCTTCCCGGAGCAATTTGCGAAGAAGAATGGGGAGCAGAAAAGAGAAGTGACTCCGATTGTTCTTGATGCACCAAGGAAAAGTGCACCACTTGGGCGCAATGTGGAAATTACAATTAAGAACCGGACGGAGACTGGAATCACGCTAACTGACCGTTGCCCCGAGCCTCCGGTAATAATTGAAGGAGTGTCGCAAGAGGAAGAAGGAAAGCTTTATCAGGTTGAATTGGAAGAGCCTGTTACTCCATGCGTAGCGCTGACGGAACTTCCTCCAAACAGCACAACAAAAATCAGCTTAAGCCCCTGGAAATACTCCGCATTCGGTGAGGCTGGCATCTACAAAATCTCACTTCCACTTGAAAGTACTCAGGAAGTCACAGGTGATGAGGTTGTGAGCATGGAATTTAAGGTCAAAACTCCGGGGATGATGGTTTCGCTCTTCCGCGCCTTTATCAGCAAACCTCTTTTTAACGGACTTGTATTGATCGCGTCTATTCTCCCAAATCACAGCCTCGGCTGGTCAATCGTTATTATCACGCTGATTGTAAGATTGATACTCTTTTTCCCAAGCCAACACGCACTAGAAAGCCAGAAAAAGATGCAAACTTTGCAACCGAAAATTGATGAAATCAAAAAGAAGTACAAAGACAATCAGCAGAAAGTTACGCAGGAAACAATGGCACTCTGGAAGCGTGAAAAGATAAATCCATTCCAGTCGTGCCTGCCGACTTTGATACAGATTCCGATTCTGCTTGGCCTCTTCTTCATCATCCGTGATAGCGACGCACTGGAACTCGCGAAACATCTTTTGTATCCGCCTTTCCAGGCACTCGATTGGTCATTCGCAACCGTATTTCTCGGGCTGCTTGACCTTGGATACGTACCATTCAGGGAAGCAACCTCGTGGATGCCAACTCCATCAAATCTCCTGGTTATCGTAAAGAACGGCGCCATTCCACTCGCACTCGCAGCTGCGCAGTTCTTCCAGATGAAGCTAGCATTCGCAATGAAGAAAAAACCAAAGGAGCAGAAGCCGCTCGCAGAGCGGATGAATACTCAAACCATGATGATGTACATGTTCCCATTCATGATCTTCTTCATCGCGGGGAGCTTCCCTGCCGCAGTAAGCCTGTACTGGGGAACCTCGACCCTGTTCTCACTAGGGCAGCAGGTATTCGTTAATAAAAAACGGTAAAAAGTTTTTAGTTATTAGTTTCTAGTTGTTAGTTTAGAGTAGATTTGAAGACCAAATTATTCGAAACTAAAAACTAATAACTAAAAACTAGCAACTCGTCCACATTCGTTGTATTCTGACCATACATGCAAGACCTTATAAAAACAACACTGGAAACTCTGCTTAACGCGCTTGCACTCTCCTTCTCCAAAATAACAGTTGAGGAAGATGACGACATAATCCGCGTTGATATAGAATCCGCAGAAGCCTCGCGCCTTATTGGTTGGCACGGGGAGACGATCAACTCAATCCAGCACTTGTTGAAGTCGATTATCCGGGCAAAGCAGAAAGCGGAGAGGGCACCATTTATTGTTTTGGATGTGGATGGATACAAAAAGGCGCAGGAGGAAAAAGTATGCAACATTGCAGAGCAGAAAATTGATTTTGTGCGCAGAAAAAAGACGAGAGTCGCACTACCACCGATGTCTCCATATTTCCGCCGCGTAGTTCACCTCTACATCGCAAATGATCCGGATTTGCAGGATATTACAACCGAGAGTGTTGGTGAGGGTGATTACCGACAGATTGTGTTGAAATTGAAGGAGGGCGGATTGGATGAGGGCGAAGAGTTGCAGCCGGTGATTGCGGAGGGGGAGGAGCCGGTTGGTGGGTTTGAGAATCTGGATGTTTGAGTGTGTTATACTGTCCGCGCTATGGCAAAAGTTACTCTGAACGAACACATCATTGCCGATTCCGAAATCTGCCACGGGAAGCCCACGTTCAAAGGGACACGCATAATGGTGTGGCAAGTACTTTCGATGCTCGCAGCAGGTGAAGATCCAAAGGAAATTCTGAAAGCTTTCCCGGGGATTAAAATGGAGCATTTGCAGAGTGCACTAGACTACGCCGCTTCACTCACACGAAACAACTACATTGTAATAAACACCGGAGATGAAGTTACTGCTTGATGAGAATGTCCGCGCCGACCTGGATTCGTTTCTGAAAGAGCGTGGAGTTGATTTTATTCGTATTGGAAAAGGCGCAAGCGATCGCATCATTTCGAAACAGTCTGCATCTGAAGATCGTGCGATAGTTACAAACGACAGCGACTTTGCATCAGCTAAAGCAACTGAGGTTTATGCAGTTATTCTGCTCCGCATTCCACAAAATGATGTAGTGGCTTTGCTGAATGCATTCGAAAAACTTCTTAGTGAATGCAAAGAATATGAAGGAAAGCTGATTATGCTCAGCTCTGATGTTTGGTCAGAGAATTTGCTGAAAAGCTGAAGGATGGCTAAAAAGTGATATCATAACTGGCATGTTCAAACTTGTCGGAATCCTCCTTTCGCTCTGCATCCTTGCATTTATAAGTGTGATGGGGATGCAGTATCTTGGAATTACTCTTGATCGCACATCCACAGGATTGGAAAATCTGGAGCGGCCTTCTGCAGAAAAAAACTCTGACGCAGTCACTGCGCCAACAAACCAAAATGCTCCAAAAAAACCTGAAGGGGAATCCGCTATCCCCGCATATCGGGAATCATACGATGATCAGAGGCGTGCGGATGTTAATACTATCTTGAATGCTTTGTGGCAATATGCAATTGATAACGGAGGAGTGCTTCCTGGCCAATTATCTCCCGAGCCAAAGGATGTTTGTAGATCCTCTGCAGAAAGTTGTAGCGGACTTTTGGATTTGAGAGATGAACTGGAAGGGCCGTATCTCGTCAAAATTCCGGAAGATCCAGTGACAGCAAAAACAGGAAATGGAACAAGATATTTTGTTAAAGCAGAGGGAATGCAGATTACGGTCAGTGCTCCGGATGCGGGCGCTGAAGTTAGTGTTTCGAGGTGACCCCACCATCAGAATAAATTCTGATGGGCGCAGGTTTAAACCACTTGCGATAGATTCTGTGAGTGCTATAAATAAGGCATGTCAGAAGCAACCGAAGCCATCCCCTCCGACCAGGAAACGGATCAAGAAGTACCATCAACCAAGCAAATACTGGCAGAAATCGAAAGAGAGCTGCAGTGGGCAGCAACGTATGCTGGTGAGCTTTTCCGGATGCATCGCGAATTAGGTATCCCACCTAAAAAAGATTAACCGAGTTCCACCAAAAGCTTCTTCTTAAGCTCATCCAAATCCTCTTCAGAAGGCTTCACCCCCTCAGCCTTCCGTAAGCTCTTATCCACCGACCATGCGGGCTTCTGCGGCTCCGGATCATCTTCATATCTGGGGACGATGTGCCAATGAAGATGCGGATCAAGATTTCCAAGAAGCACATAGTTTAATTTTTTTGGTTTGAACGCACGAAACACTGCCTCAGCCACAACACTCATCTCGTTTAAGTACTTTTGACGAAGCTCGGTATTAAGTTCGTGCAGTTCAGATACATGCTGCTTGCATAAGAAAAGCGTGTAGCCACGGAAGAATTGGTAATCGCCAATCACAACGTATCCCGTCTCAAGCTCAGTGACGAAGAAAGGATTTTCTCCCTTTTTAATCTGATCAATTCGCTCGCAGATGAGACAGTTGACTTTGGACATGATTTACAGAAGAGATAATACAATTTGTCGAAACCGGCATCAAATTTACCAGTATTCCAGAATACTGGTAAATCGGAGAGCGCCAGTTCAAGCCATCTTCTCCGGATCAAGCACTTTTTTTAGTCGTGCCTGAGAAATTGAAGTCTTTCTCGATGCAACATCAATAATCCTCTCCCCTTTCTGCATCGCCTCCTTCACAATCTCCGCAGCTTTCTCATATCCAACTTCTTTCGCAAGAGGAGTTACAAGCATTGCATTGCGCTCCAACCGCTCCTTGATAACTTTACGATTTGCTTTAATGCCCCTCACACACTTATCTGCAAATAATTGACCAACGTTTGAAAGTAAATCAATTGAGGTCAAAAGTTTTGATGTGATGAGCGGAAATGCAGTGCAAAGTTCGAACCTGCTTGCACTTGATACGGAGTAAGTGACTGATGCATCAGCACCGATGACCCACGCGGCAACCTGCTCCACACTCTCGCACAAAACCGGGTTTACTTTGCCAGGCATTATGGAGGAACCTGCCTGAAGCTCCAGAAGAACCAACTCGTTGAGTCCGGCAACAGGACCCGATCCCATCAAACGAATATCATTTGCAATTTTTGTGAGAGTGACGGCAACTTCCTTGAGCGCAGAACTCATGGAAAGACATGCCACGGGACACGATTGAGCTGATATATGATCTTTGGCTTCTGTAAGCGGAAGTTCAGTTTCCTTCCGTAATCTGACAATGACCTTTTTCGCAAACTGTGGATGTGCATTAAGCCCCGTTCCCACTGCAGTTCCACCAAGCGGCAAAGTGCAAAGTTTTTCTATGGATGCATCAACACTCTCCAAAGCCTGACCGATGAGAGTTGCATATGACCTGAATTCATCTCCAAGCCGAACCGGTACTGCATCCATGTGATGCGTTCTTCCAGTCTTGATAATTCCATGAAACTGCTCTGCCTTTTTTTCCATGACTTCAACCAAATGCTCAAGTGCAGGATTCAACTTATCCCGAGCCGCAAGTGCACACGAAACTTGCATCGCAGTCGGTACAACATCATTACTCGATTGACATCTGTTAACGTGATCATTCGGATGAACTCGCACTCTTCTCGAGCAAGTGAAGCCCGAAGCGGAACTGAGGGCTGAACGAGTCGAGAGACTGCGCCCCCCCGAATTCACCAACCCAGCAATAACCTCATTAACATTCATATTCGATGAAGTTCCGGACCCGGTCTGAAAAACATCCACAGGAAACTGATCTGCATGCTTCCCGTTTTTGATAAGCCTCGCAGCCTTCGCAATTTTTTGTGACATACTCTTTGGAATTTCTTTGAGTTCACCGTTAACGACTGCCGCATGCTCTTTGATCATTGCAAGAGCACGTATGAATTCGGTCGGCATTGGCCAACCTGAGATTGGGGAGTTTTTAAGGGCCTTTTCTGTGTGTGGGCCATAGAGGTGCTTTGGCATACGCGAATACTATCAGAAATTTGGGCACTCTCTTTCCAAATTGGAATGTAAACACAATTTGACATTCTTATCAAATTAGTGTATTATGCAACATCAGAGAGTAAATGCAACATAAACACCATCACCATGTCGGCGCTCTAACGATCATCCCGATCGCGCTCTTTTTGCTCGCTCCGCAGTGGGGAAAGGCCAGTATGGCGCCTACGATTGAGCAATACACGGAGTCTACCGAGCGCGCGGAGCAGCATATGCATATTCTGAACGCACAGTTTGAGGATCTACAGCGCTCACTCGGTCTGCTTACGACTGGAGAAGACAAAATCAGGTTCCCATCTGTTGTAGAACAGCACAGCAGTAAAAATTATGGTTCCCGGATAGAGCGCATGCACATGGCAAAAATCAGGAATGATGTTTTAAAGCAGCGAATCGCAGCTCACCGCTCGCAAATGGAAGGGCTTACCGGTCATCCCCAGGTAATCCACATAGATCTCTCGGATCAGAATGTAACGCTGATAGAAAATGGTGCAATCATCACAAAATATCCAGTGAGTTCCGGAGCATGGGAAACACCTACACCGACAGGAAAATTTAAAATACACCTTAAACAGAAATTAAGAATAAGCAGCCAGGCAACCCCATACCGCATGCCGTACTACCTGGCATTCACGGAGAGTCACAGCCACGGGCTGCACGCACTCCCCTACCTCGGCGATGAACGCGAAGACTCGGATTACTGGCACGAGGCCAGATCTCACATAGGAATCCCTGTAAGCCACGGCTGCGTAAGATTTTTGCCGGAGGATGCGGAGGCAGTGTTTGAGTGGGCGGAGGTGGGGACGGCGGTGATTATTGGGGCGTGAAGAAAATGCGAAATGCGAGGTGTCATGCTGAGCGGAGCGGCGCTGTTATGCTTCGTCTCCGCCCTCCGCTACGCTCCGGGCTCCGCTCAGCATGACACAGCGCCGCGGAGACGAAGCATTCGCATTTCGCATTTTTTGTATTTCTCGCATTTTCGAATAGAATACCACCATGACAACTCTATACGTAATCATCGGCCTCCTCGCTGCAATAATCATCTTTGTGATAGCAGTTTATAACGGACTCATTCGATCCCAGATAAGGGTAAAAGAAGGATGGAGCGATATCGATGTGCAACTAAAACGCCGCTACAACCTTATCCCGAACTTGGTTGAGACCGTGAAAGGATACGCATCACACGAGCAGGAAACTTTTGACAGAGTGACGAAGGCACGAACCGCCGCAATGGGTGCAGGAAATGTTCACGATAAAGTGGAGGCAGAGAATATGCTGACCGGCGCGCTCAAATCAATTTTTGCACTTTCGGAAAATTATCCGGATCTTAAGGCTAACCAAAACTTTATGAAGCTACAGGAAGATCTTACGGATACGGAGAATAAGATTCAGGCTGCTCGTAGGTTTTACAACGGTATGGTGCGTGATTTCAACACGAAGGTAGCTGTTTTTCCGAATAATGTGATCGCAGGATTCTTTGGCGGAAAGTTCGGGAAGCAGGAGTTCTTTGAGGTTGAGGAGGAAGGGCAGAGGGAGAATGTGCAGGTGAAGTTTTGAAAAATGTGGTATACTACAAATATGAGAAAGGTAACTGTCACATTCATCTGGGACGAAGAACTCAAGATATTTACCGCATATTTGCCAGATGTTCCGGTTTGCGGAGAGGGTCCTACAAAAGAAGCTGCTCTCAATCATCTCAAAGAAGGCATTGAATTCTATATTGAGGAAGTTGGTCGGGAAGAATTTCTTTCGCAGGTCACTGTGCCGACGGAGTATGAAGAGGTAGAATTAGCGCAACTTGCCTAAGTTGCCACGAATCACCGGGAAACAACTTCTGAAGCTTCTTAGGAGAGAGGGATATGAGCTGGTTGGTATTAGAGGAAGCCATCATTTTATTATCCTCCTCAAAAAAACGTAGTTTCATCATGGTATATGCTCATCTCACAAAAAACCGGCTCGCCACAGGACTGCTAATAATCGCATTCATCTTCTTTATAACTGCAATCGCAGTAGTTTTCTCTGAGGTACAGACTGGAGATCCCTTCATGTTCGCACTCCCAACTCTCCTCCTTGCCTGTTTTTACGTCCTCGTCTCGCTCGCATTCAGTAAAAACGCAGTACTTGCAATGAGTCACGCAAAGAAGATTGAGCATAATGATAATCCCGAGCTTTACAGAACCCTTGAAAATCTTGCAATAAGCCGCGGCACTCCAACTCCGGAGCTTTATTTGATCGAGGACTCAGCACCAAATGCTTTTGCAACCGGAACTTTTAAAAAGCGTTCAGCCGTTGCGGTGACCTCTGGGCTGCTTGAGAAACTTGATAAACAGGAAATTGAAGGAGTGCTCGCACACGAGCTTGCACACATCCAGCACGAAGATACAAGGCTGATGACAATTGTTGTTCTACTTGTCGGCGTGATCACTCTGCTTTCCGACATTTTCCTTAGATCAATGTTTTACGGTGGACGCGGCAGGAGAGATTCAAAAGGAAAAGGTGGTGCAATCCTGATTTTAATCGGAATCACACTCGCACTCCTCTCCCCTTTTATTGCACAAATATTGAAGCTTGCCGTCAGCCGCAAGCGTGAGTTTTATGCAGATGCGGAAGCAGCGTTGACGACGAGATATCCGGAGGGATTGGCATTAGCGCTTGAAAAAATCGCACATGACCCGGAAAAGCTGGAAGCTGCAAATCATGCAACGGCACATCTTTACATCGTGAACCCTTTTAAAGGAAGAGATGCGAAAAAATTCTGGAGCAAGATGTTTAGTACGCATCCGCCAATGCCTGAACGAGTTGGGCGGTTGAGGAAAATGATGACATGAAAAAACCCGCCTCTGGCGGCGGGGAGATTCAACGCCCTACGGCGTGTCCCAGGATCGTCAACACCACCATTATACGAAATGTATCAGAGGTTGTCCACCCCCAAGTTTTCTTGATACACAAGCCAATTTGACCCGATACATACAAGCATATATCCTCGCTGAAGCCACCGCGGAAACGGGGCGTACTCGGTGTGTCTCTAGGATCGTCAACCTATGGGACGGGGGTTCGATTCCCCCACGCTCCACCAGCGGTGGCGCCCTGAAACATGAGACGATCACTTCTAACATTACTTTGGCTTGCAACCGACACCCTGGTTTTCACAGGAGCGTATGCCCTCGCATACTTCGTAAAAGTCGGCTGGATCTTCTCATCTGATCTCCCCTTCCAGACTTATCTGACCGCGACACTCATGACCGTCACCGGTTGGTTAATCGTGATGGTAACAATGAGGAATTACGGACTTAGCCGCGTACAAAAAAGCCCCAAGAACTTCGCATACATCGCATACGCAAGCGTGATTGGAATGGCTGGCTTCGCGCTTTCCTTTTACTTTTTAAAGCAGGAACTCTTCAGCCGCCTTCTTCTTTTGATGGCAGGCGTAACCTCTGCCGTGATGATTTATGTCTGGCACATCATTTTTGATCAAATCCAGCGAAGGTTTCTTAGGAAAAATCCTCCGACTTACCCAACACTCATCATCGGATCAAATCGTGAGGCAGAAAGGTTGATCGAAAAAATGCAGGTCAAAAAATCACCCTACACGCCCGTTGCAATTTTAGATGGGCATGGCTCATCGAGATCTGAAATCCACGGAGTACCTGTTGTGGGCAAACTGAATAAACTTGAAGATGTGATCAGAGAAAGAAAAGTGACCCACCTTGTGCAATGCGACCAACTGGAACACTCCATAAATCTCCTCTCACTCTGCAGAGCACACGGCATCACCTACATGCTCCTCCCATTCGTCCTTGGCGTGATAGAAGATCAGGTGCCAACTGAGGCATTGGAAGGACAGCAAGTTGTTTCTGTTGGTGGAAAGGGGGGGTGGAGGTGGTTTTTTAGGTAATCATTATGGACTTTGCAACTCCAATCATTGAACTGACGGATGAAAACGACGATGTCGTCGGACAAGTGGTTATTCACCCGGAACGCCCAAGCTTACACATCAAACTCTTACGGAGAAATGTACTTGAAGAGATCCGTGATAGGCTTCGCACGATTCAGGCAGAAATAGATGAGCGGATTCCGTGTATCGGAACTGGCGAAAACATAAAACCGTTCGATCCAGCATCTTTTACTCCGGAAGACGTTCACAAGTTATGTAATATGATCAAAAGTACCACAGAATGTATGCCTGCTGGGAGAATTGGGTTAACCGCAAAACCAATCCAATCGACCAATGAATGGTCAGAAACCGGAAACTGACATAGACTGCACCCCATGCGTGCTTTCATCCTCGCCGGCGGCTTTGCCACACGCTTGTGGCCACTCACAGAAAAAAGAGCTAAACCCTTGCTACCGCTCGCAGGAGAGCCACTCCTCACACATCTTGTGAAGAAGATCCCATCAGGCATTCCTACCACCATTAGTACCAATGCAGTTTTTGCTGATGATTTTGAAAAATGGAAACAAGCGTGTCACGCTGAGCCCGGTCGAAGTGTGACGCGCGGAGGTGACAACATTTCCATCCTCATCGAAGACTCCGACCATGAAGATAAGAAACTCGGCGCACTCGGTGCTGTTGCCAAATGGATCACGGAGGAAAATATAAATGAGGATGTTCTGCTCATCGCCGGGGATAACTATGTTGGATTTTCGATCAGTGATTTCATTAGCAAATTTTCAGGCAAGCCCTTGCTCGCAGCTTTTGATATCCGTGATCTGGAGCAAGCTAAAAAATTCGGGATCGTCATAACTGATTCATCACCTGATCCGACAACTGGGACTTACCGAGTGACGGGATTCCAGGAAAAACCGGAAAAACCGGAGTCAACCTTGGTTTCAACTGGATGTTATGTGCTTCCCGTTGATTCGCTACAAACTCTTGTCGCCTATGCAAAGGATCATCCAGATAACATTGGAGGAATTTTTGAGCACTTCTTGAGCAAAAATATGGAAGTTGCATGCGCCTCGTTTGCAGAGCCATGGTTTGATATCGGATCTTTTGATGCGTATCTCAATGCAACCCGTGAGCTTGTTGGTGAAAATGTTTTACGCGCGGAAGGTGTTATTGATCGTGAGACTGAATTTGAAGGAAGCATCGTTCTAGGAAAAAACTCAAAAGTTGCAAGGAGTAAGCTCAGGAATGTTGTGATGTTTGAGGATTGTGAAGTTGAGGACTGTGTGTTGGAGAATTGTGTTATTGATAATGGGTGTGTGATGAGGGGAGTGGATTTGAGTGGGAAGATGGTGCGCGAGGGGACACATCTTGTACGTTAATACGTCATGCTGAGTGGATCCCCAGGCAGAGAAGGGGGCAAAATTGTTGAAATAAAGTTCGGTGACAAATATCAACCACCACATCGGTGCCCCCTTCCCTGCCTGGGGCGTGCACTCAGCATGACGTAGTTTTTTGTTCCAGAATCACCCATTTACATCTACACTTACCCGGAAAATGGACTCCAAAGCCCGCACCTACGGCTACCCCGCCCTCACAATCCTCATTGCCCTATGGATCGTTATAACCGCGATGCCAACGGGGATGAAAGGATGGACGCCACAGTGGCTTCAGCCGACTCTGCATCTGGGGCTTGACCTGCAGGGCGGAACCCAGCTTGATTTCCGCATAAGCGAGGCAGAGATGAATAAGCAGATCAGTGAACTCCAGATGGCAATCGAAACACTGGAGGAGGCAAACGGGTTGCAGAGCGAGATTGATGATAAGCGTGCGCAGATCAGCAACATCGAATTCCAGAAGCGAAATGTGGTTGAAGCTATTCGGACGGTGCTCGAGCGCCGCGTGAATAGCCTTGGAGTTTCGGAAGCCATTATCACTCCTTCTTATTACGGAAATGAGCGCCACCTGCTTGTGGAGTGCCCCGGGGTAGTGGAAGTGCAGCAATGCATCAGCACTGTCGGAAAGACGATCCTACTTGAGTTCAAAGAGGAATTTGAAGGAGAGGACGAGGAGCAGATCGCAAAAATGCGCGCACTTGCGGAGACTGCGTACAAAAGGATGACTGAGTCCGGTGAAACTCTTCAGACAGTTGGGGAAGATTTGGGACCCACGCTTGGAGTTTCTTATAACGAAGAAATGCCTGCATTCTTAAGTGAACTCCCTGATGATCTCGCAGATATCTGGAACAGGTCACCGGAAGATCCAATTCTGATGCGCGAAGTCACGCTTGATTCCATCACACAGGGAGATAGAACTATCGAAAACAGAGGAATAATGTTAATCAAAGTGACTGGAGAAAAAGTGGAGGCCGAGCGCACATTCGCCGATCCAATCTCCGCTATTGAGTTCCTCGCAGAGTCAAATGATACGATTACACTCATAGAATTTGAGAATGAGGATCCGGCGGAACTTGATGAGGGGTACAGTGGAGCACTTGCAGGAGAAATCGGACCCGGATCGTTCGTAAAAGCACAAAATGACGATGGAGAACATGGAGTCATACTCGTCACTGAATACACTCCTTCCAAAGAAAAAATTGAAGCAAGCCATATCTTAATCGCATATGACGGTGCTGTTCGTGCAGATCAATCCGTGACGAGGACTTCCGATCGCGCTCATCAGATAGCGAGGGACTTGATAAGGAGAATTGAAGACGGAGAAGATTTTGAAGCACTCGCAAAGGAATTCAGCGATGGTCCTTCAGGTGCAGAGGGCGGCAGATTGGACTCATTCGCAAAAGGCGATATGACTCTGGCATTTGAGGAGGCTGTGTGGGATCTGCCGGAAGGTGATATCACCGGACCGATTGAGACGGAATTTGGTTTTCATTTGATACGTAAAGATAAGGACGCCGAAATGTTCGGCGGATCAATTAGTTACATGGAACTCGTTTTCAGTGGAGAAAATCCGGAAACACTGCAATCGGATGTCTTCACAAAAATTCAAAATAGCGCAGTGATCACGATGGAGGAACAAATTCCAACACAAAATCTCTTCTTCTCTTTCCTGCCAACCGGCTGGAAGGATACCGCGCTCGATGGAAAACACTTCCGCCGTGCAACTGTGACTACAGATCAATTGACCGGAGTTCCGGTTGTGCAGATAGTATTTGATGAGGAAGGCGGAAAAATCTTTTACGAACTCACAAAGCAAAATGTCGGCAAGCAAATTGCAATCTTTGTAGGCGGAGATTTGATATCAGCACCGGTCGTGCAAAGTGAAATTCCCGGCGGCGTTGCAATCATCACAGGTTCGGAAAACTTTGAGGAAGCAAACAGACTCGCACAGGATCTGAATACTGGCGCAATCCCCGCCCCTATTCATTTGGTCGGACAGGTGACAGTTGAGGCCTCTCTCGGAGATCAGGCATTGCGGACTTCACTCCGCGCTGCACTGATCGGCTTTCTGCTCGTCGGCATCTACATGATCTGGTACTACCGCATTCTTGGCGTAATAGCCGCTCTTGCTTTGATCGCATACGCAATCATGTTCACAGCAGTTCTTAAGTTGCCAGTGTTCCTCTTCACAAACCAATACATAGTTTTGACCCTGGCGGGAATCGCGGGAATCATTCTTTCGATTGGTATGGCAGTGGATGCGAATGTGCTTATTTTTGAGAGGATGAAAGAGGAGCTTAAAAAAGGAAAAATGTTGCAGACTGCAGCAGATACAGGATTCAAACGCGCATGGAGTTCCATCTGGGCTTCCAATGTCTCCACACTTTTGACCGCATTCATC
This sequence comes from uncultured Candidatus Peribacteria bacterium, assembly GCA_964632395.1. Taxonomy (GTDB): domain Bacteria; phylum Patescibacteriota; class Gracilibacteria; order Peribacterales; family Peribacteraceae; genus CAZWES01. The sequence continues at coordinate 21,806 of CAZWES010000019.1, forward strand.
CTTTTTATAATCGGAACCTCAATCGTACGCGGCTTTGCAGTTACTTTGAGCTTTGGAATTTTGATCTCGCTCTTTACAGCAGTTGTGATTACGAGGTTTTTGATAAGGATGCTTTATAAGTCGCCCATATCAGAAAATATGGCTTATAGGGAAAAAATAGGTGCTACAAATATGTTCTAATCAACTTTCAAGCAG
>CAZWES010000020.1:0-20957 GCA_964632395.1 uncultured Candidatus Peribacteria bacterium
AAATGAGGGGAAATGATATGCCTACAGTATGACAGATTATTTAGAAATAGCTATATATCACCAAGAAAAGCTTCTGGAGCAGAGGTTACTTTGTACGAACAGTTGGAATTGATAGAGAACAAGCAGAAGAATACGTCAGGAAACAGCTCGAAGAAGACAGGCGAGAAGACAATGACCCACAGCTTGATCTGAAGTGGGACGACTAATACCAGCCGGTGGCTCAGAGTCACTTTAGCAGCCCCTTTCAGGGGCTCTTCCCATGCCACCGGCTCTGCCGTGGTCAGTGACTTTGCTACCGTGGGGTGCATTTTTAGGCTAAAAATGCTCCCTATGGGTGCAGAATTCGGTTGTGAGAATTTGTCAAAAGTTGTATAATGTTAGGTGTTTCCATAATTCATACCAATACACATCATGAAAAGAAACAAAATACTCATTGTTGCTTTTGCCATCTTGTTTGTATTGGCAGCAGCTCTTTTATTCAACAGATTTGGAAAAATAGATCTAAAGGGCCAGGTATTTGTTAATGAAGACTCCTCAATAACCATTGGCCTCTATAACGACGGGAAATTCTATCTGGATACCACAGGCAACGGCTCGTGGGACAAAGTTTCCGGTGGCGATACATTCTACGATTTTGGTATCCGTTCAATTCAGGCAACAGCTATGTCTGTAGTTGGTGACTGGGATGGTGATGGTGCTGATGATATCGGTCTCTACAATGACGGAAAGTTCTATCTGGATACCACGGGAAATGGAAAGTGGGACAAGGTTTCCGGAGGCGATACATTCTACGACTTCGGAATCAACTCAATTCGTGAAACGGCAAAGCCATTTATCGGCGACTGGGATGGTGATGGCGCTGATAATGTCGGTCTCTACAACCAAGGAAAAATTTATCTTGATGTCACGGGAAATGGAAAGTGGGACAAGGTTTCCGGAGGCGATGCGTTTTACGATGCTGGTATCGATCCAGACAGTGAGACAGCGATGCCTATTCTTGTTGAAGGAAGGATATGGCAAAGCTGTGGAAACGGAATGATTGATCCGGGCGAAGAATGTAACGAGCCGGGGCTTTCGTGTGCCCCCGGTCAGATATGCAATGCAACAACGTGCCTATGCGAAATGGCAGATCTGTGTGGGAATGGGCAAGTAGATCCCGGAGAGGAATGTGGTGAGCCTGGACTTTCATGTAATGTTGATGAGAGATGTGAGAGTTGTTTGTGTATTCCAATGTCATGCGGAGATGGGATAATTGATCCAGGCGAGGAATGCGATGATGGAAATATTGTAGACGGAGATGGGTGTTCTTCTGAATGCACAATCGAACTACCTCTTCCTGCATTGTGCGGGAACGGAATTGTGGAAACTCCTGAGGAATGTGATGATGGGAACACTACTGATGGAGACGGGTGCTCTTCTTCCTGTATGCTTGAATTGCCTCAGTTGCCCGGATGCGGAAACGCAACAATCGATCCCGGCGAAGAATGTGAACAAGGTATTCTGATGTGTACAGGCGGCGAAGTATGTGAGGATTGCATGTGTGTGGCACCATGATGATATGTGGGTTATGTTTGGAAAGAAAAGCCGGTCTCTGACCGATTTTTTGCTGATATTCACCAAGGTGCGATTTAATCAGGCAAACTGTTTTCTCAAGCCAGTTTTTAAGATTTGGTCAGATCTGTTATTGTGGTACAATATAACAAAATGCAAATCAAAAACATTCATCTGTTATTTTGTGCTTTTGCGCTTCTCATAGCGTTGTCTCCGAGTATGGTCTATGCCTACATAACCCCCGGAGAATTTTTAGGGGAGGATCCGGTCACTGATGAAACATCCCCGATTCCTACGCTTGTTCCGGAAGAAGGCAGTGACATTGTAATCCCGGAATTAGTTCCAGGTGAAAATACGTCAGGCACTCGTGATGATGCCAGAGCTGGACTAATTCAGGGGAATGGCAACAGGCGGCCAAGCAACTTCAACACGCAGAATCTTCCCTCAAACGTAACGCGGGATACGCGTATTCCGGGTAGGTCGATTAAAAATGTGTTGCCGGAGCCACCTGTTCGCCCAACGCGACGCACAATCCAGGAAACATCCCAGCCAGAAGAGCGCCTGCATGGCGCTGCGCAGAATCTTCCGCCTTCCGGTCTTCCACTTGCACTGCCTGCCATTCTCACCTTGATTTGCACTGGAGGAGGATTATATGCTTATAGAAAGGTCAATTCCGTGTCAGCCTGAGCACAGTCGAAGGCTGACGTGTGTCATGCTTCGACCGGGCTCAGCATGACACTTTAGTTCCTTCCCCACACCATCATGCTGGAAGACTCATCCACAGAAACTTCCTATGCTTCCGACGAGGAGGAAAACAAGTTTCCGGTTGTCCGCGTAACTTGCGAGGCGATCATTTTTCTTGTTCTCGTTGGAATTGCCGTATTCCTGTTCCTTGGCCGCGGCGAAGAAGAAGTTGCAATGGTTACACCTCCCGTAGCAGAAGAGCCTTCGGCGGTCGCCGGAGGTTCTTTGCTCGATGAGGAAATGGTTGTTCCAACTCTTTCACTTGAGTCTATGTATTACGCCGGCGGTCCTGATCTTTCTGCCAGATTGATTGGAGAGAGGGATGGGGTGGAGATTCATTACTACACTGCGGAGGATCCAACTGGGGAAGATTCATCTAAAGGATTTACTGCTCTTGAAGACAAACACAATCTATTTGATTGTCGTAATGAAATTACGATATCAGCTGTTGCTACAGCGCATGGCGACTGCAATACATTCAAGAATTCACGTTACTGGGGATACGAGTACTCCGGAAATGAGCTTGCAAATCAGGCTGCAGGCAAAACGGGGCTTGAACTGTTCGATGGGCGCTTCTGGCTAAGCCAGGGTGAACTTGATGTTACTGGGGATCAGTATGGGTATCTTAATACAGAAAAGATGACACTCGTTGGAGGCAAACGTTATTACCTTATGTCATCCATTGATCTTCGTGTATCTTGCATGGATAGCGATACTGATCGTTTGAGTGATGGACGTGAGGATATGAATAGTAATGGCACGTTGGATGCAGGTGAGACTGATCGTAATGATGCAGATACGGAGGACGACGGATTAACGGACTGGACTGAGATTTGTGATTCGGATCCGGAGAATCCGGTCGATCCAAACAATCCAGACTCGGATGGAGATGGTCTGCAGGATGGCACCGAAGCTGGAGTAGCTATCCCTATGCCTGATACGTCTGCACCTCCGTTTGTCCCTGACGAAGATCCGGATACTGTTACTCATCCCGGAAAGGCTGATACCGACGGCGGTGGTGTGCCAGATGGAGAGGAAGATGCGAATAAGAATGGAAAGGTTGATGAAGGGGAGACGGATCCGAATGATCCTGGTGATGATGGTGATACTGTCGAGTGCCCTGAAGATGTCGACACAATCAATCTAACAGGTCGCCTGGTGGATCAAATTACAGAAGAGGCGGTTGGTGATGCAGAACTTTTGAGTGCATATGAGTACACACCTGAGTCTGTTGTCAGTGGGGTAGATGGCTCATTCTCGTTCAGTGTTAATACAGATTTCAAGAGAACGGAAGGAGTGGAACAGGGACAGTGCGATACGATTGGTTCTTGGTCGTTCAAGAGAAGCTGTTACGACTATTCGGCTGTATCAATGCGCTATGAAGAGGAGGGTAACATCGTTCTGCGCAAGCATGTATTTGATCAAGGGCCAATTGAGACGATAGATATAACGGGACAGGAGGACGTGGTTGAGTTGGAAGAAATCAAAGCATATCCAATGGCTGATATCCGAGTAACTTCAGATGTGCCTGTATCGTTCAATGTTCACTATCACTATAAAAATCTTGAGGGGACGAATGGGGTCGGAAGTAGCGGCTTTAGCACCGAGCGTATGATGAGCACTGCCCTTCCTCTAGATTATGATGTGCATCTGATTTTGACTGATGAGCAGGAAAATGAGTTTCAAACGCCTGTGTTCCACACGCCGCTAAATGCTATGTGCAGTGCAGTAAGACTTGATTATTCAGATGGGGTAGCTACCTGGTCGTTCTGTGGTAACGGTTTGATTGAAGGAGGCGAAGCATGTGATGATGGTAATACTGGTGCAGGTGATGGATGTGATGGAGAATGCACCATGGAAGATGGCTGGGTGTGCACTGGTGAGCCGAGTGAGTGCACGCCTTTGATTCCGGATTTGCCTGAGGAATAGCATAACTTGAAAAAATTAGCCGGTCAGCCAAAGGCAGACCGGCTTTTTGGTTGTGGAATTAAGCGTAATTAGTTTTCTTCCCGCTTTTTCTTCTTGGCATCCTCGTTATGTTCGTCAGGATTATGCTCTCCTCCGTCACGCTGTTCGCTCTCAGCGTATTGTCCTGCTCCTGCAGCAGGTGAAATATTTTTTGCAGTTTGTTTTCTGCATTCCTGACCTGTATCAAAAACTGTGCGTGATACTTGTTCTTGGGATGTTACTTGCTCCACAGGTGTTTCTGCCGCATCAACTGATGCAGGATCAGTATTATTAACGTCTGCATTTGGCTCATGAGCATCAGTCCGTTTTGATTCTGGAGTTTGTGAGCCTGGTCCTATTGGTCCGATTCCTGCCATCGACTCATTATAGCACGAAATGGCTTAAATGGCTCATTCTTGGGTATATTGATTGTAATAAGTTCAAATGCCGTTCATCCGAGTCAATTGTCCAGAAGGTGTTTGATATAAAATTTCGTAACCCTCAGCGCGATACATGCTAATAAGTTCCGACACGAAGCTGTCGGGATATGGTTGATTTAGCTGATGTTTTTCAAAGCCAGGAAAAGATTTTGCAAGACGTAATAAGGTTGCTCCAATGCATGCCTGGTCAGGACGTGTAGCTCCCAAACGTTCTAAAAAATGGTCTTCTGAGATCGTATCTGGTTTTTGAAGCGCGCCTCCCAGTGCAAGATCTGCAATCTGAAGCTCGGTTGTATATGGTGATGCTTCTCCATTGATAACTACTCTTTTCCCCTGGGAAAGAAACTTAAGTCGATTATGAAACTCGTGCGCTTGTGCAACACTGCTAATGGCACCACGGGTAACATCGTCCTGTGTTACATGAACTATCTCATGACAAGCAACAAGTGCATCAATCTGGCTCTCCCGAGAAAAATCTTCCCTGCAAAAAACAGTGCGATCAGTCTCTCGAAATGAAGCAGCATTCTGTTGTCTCTGCCCCCCTGCAAGCATATAGAAGAATGCATTTTCAGAAATGGGATATTGCGACAATCTGCCATGCAGGGCAGCCATCCTGCATGCGTACTTATTACGTAGAGGATTGTTACGAATATTTCTTTCGATTCTGTTGAATGGTGATAAGACTCGTGGTGAAAGAGCGATATCAGCTTGTTCTATCCGTTCACGCAGAGCCTGCACACCTGCCTCAATTTCTTGAATCATTCTCTCGGCAATTTCTTCTTTCTGTTGTAACTCTTCCTCATTATTTGGTAAGTCAGGGTCGCCTGTGCCAAGCACGCATTGTATGTAAAATGGAAAACGCACGGCAAGGGCTGTCACTTCATCAGTGCTAAGCTTTTCCTTCCCCAGTTGTATTTTTTTCATTGCCGATTCTGAAGCAATTTGGAACTCTGTCTTGCTACTCATGCAGTCAAAATATCATTTATTGTGATTTTGTCAATGGTAGCTCTGTAAAACACCACAGAATCCTTGCACAACCCCAATTTCCCCTGTAAATTCCCTCAGCTTTTGTTCATTGAGCTCTGAGGCTTTCATGTGAATTATGACCAGTCGCGCTTCGTCTACGCGCTTCGCATCCTGACCGGATGCTTGCGCTCCGCTCAGCGTGACACGGCTAAAGCAAATCAGAGCCCGAACCTCTAAGCCATGGCAGGAATTATCGCTAAAAAAATCGGCATGTCGCGTGTGTTCCAGGAGGATGGGACTGCAGTTCCTGTTACTTACTTAAAGGTAGATCCAAACACAGTGGTCAGACATCGCCTCAAGGACCGCGACGGATACGATGCGGTGGTTCTTGGTGCGAGCCCAAAAAAGTGGAAGACCCGGAAAGGCAAGGAGCACACAAAATTCAAGGCAGAGCGCGAGTTCGTTGTCGAGTCACTAGATGGGTTTGATGTAGGGAAAGAAGTCACGGCTGAGGCGATTCCGAAAGAGAGTGTTGTCACCGTGGTTGGAACATCAAAAGGAAAAGGATTTGCCGGAGTAATAAAGCGATGGAACTTTAGCCGAGGACCGGAAACGCATGGTTCGCACCACCACCGTGAGCCCGGATCAATTGGAATGTGCGACAAGCCGGGGCGTGTTTTAAAAGGTAAAAAGATGCCGGGGCGAATGGGGCATGATCGTGTAACTCTAAGAAATCGCGAAGTTGTAATTTCGGATCCGAAAGAGAATTTGATAGCGGTTAAAGGGCCGATTCCGGGACCAAAGGGTGGAGTGGTGATTCTTAGGATTGAATCACTTCCCTCAGGTGGGTCGTAGAAAATTTTCAATTATCAATTTCCAATTTTCATTCAATTTCCAATTATCAATTATCAATTCTCCATTATCAATTAGTCCAATGAAGATCGATGTTTACTCCAAAGACGGCAAGAAAAAAGGAGCAGCTGAGCTGCCGAAGGCGCTGTTTGAAGCTGAGATCAGTGAGGGGTTGATGCATTTGGCGCTTGTGCGGCAGCAGAGCAATCGCAGGACTCCGGTTGCACATGCCAAATCACGTGGAGAAATTACGGCGAGTACGCGCAAGCTTTTCCGACAAAAGGGGACAGGACGTGCGAGGCGCGGGTCCGTGAGTGCAAACATCTTGCGTGGTGGTGCCAAGTCATTTGGCCCGAAGAGTAACAGGAACTTTACGAAGGATATGCCAAAGAAGATGCGTCGCAAGGCGCTCTTTTCGTGTCTTTCGCAAAGTGCCAAGGATGGGAAGATCATCGGTTTGGAAGGATATGGAGATGATGCAAAGACAAAAACATTCGTTACATTGCTTTCAAAACTTCCTGTTGCAGTCGGTCGAAAGATTGTTTTTGTTCTACCAGAGCACATGGAAGCTCTTGAGCGCGGTGCGGGGAATGTTCCGAAGGTCAAGACATTACTTGTGCAGTACCTTAATCCGGAGGATGTTTTGGGAGCGCATCATTTGGTGTTTGTTGGGGAGGCGGTTCAGGTTGCGGAGAGGACGTTTGGTCGGAATCCGGAATCCGGAATCCGGAATCCGGGAAATGATAGTAAGAAAAAATCAAAGTCTGATAGTCCGGATTCCGGGCCCCGCTCGCCCGGCGAAGCCGGAGCGAAGTCGGGAATTCCGGATTCCGCTCCTAAGAAGAAAACTACCAAATCTAAAGCCTAATGGAACTTACCCAAGTCATCACTGGCGAAGTTGTTACCGAGAAAGCGGAGAGAGCTAAAGCCAATAAGGTGCATACACTCAAGGTGCATCCAAAGGCAACCAAGATTGATGTAAAGCAGGCGCTCAGACGTCACTATGGTGTTGAGCCAACAGATGTTCGAATCATGAAGGTCAGACCTAAGAGGAGGCTCGTTGGGCGTGGAAAGTATCTTCAGAAACGTGATCAGGAGAAACGTGCGATCGTCACTCTTGGAGAAAAAAGTAAAGTTTTGGATCTTACCTCTTTATCATCATGAGTCTTTCTACACAACCACCATCGGCGATTGAGGAATTTGATGCAGAGGCTGCGGTGCAGTCTGCAATTTCTGGTCTACAAAATGAACTTGGTGAAGATGTAATCGTGGACGATAACATGCGGGGGGATAGCAAAAAATCAAGTCATATATGTCGTGTGAATCTGCCTAATGGTGGCTTTGAACTTTTAGGTGCAGTGGCTAGTCCTGAAGATAAAGATGTTGGTTTACTGCTCATGGAAACGGGAAAAAGTCCAGTGTTACTTGAGCGAGGCAAGGCTGCTGACTCTATCAGTGATTTACTCAATAGACATGCCAGTTAAGATTTACAAACCAACGAGCCCGGGCAGAAGAAAAATGAGCGTTGTCTCAACTTCTCATCTTGCCAAAACTAAGCCTGAAAAGCGGCTTACAAAAGGCAAAAAGAGGATTTCTGGTCGAAACGCGCACGGACATATCTCTGTACGCCGTCGTGGAGGAGGTCACAAAAGATTACACCGCATCGTAGATTTTGACCGAACGGATAAGCTTGGTATTTCAGCTACCATCAAATCACTCGAGTACGACCCGAATCGCTCAGCATGGATTGCGCTTGCTGTGTATAAGGATGGTGAGAAGCGCTACGTGCTTTCGCCGGAGGGATTAAAGGAAGGCGATAAGATCGTTTGCGGTGAGCGCACGAAAGTAAAAACGGGTAATCGTATGAAGATTGTGAACATTCCAACAGGATTCAAAATTTACAATGTGCAAGTTGAGTTGGGTAAGAAGGGTAGCGTCTGTAGGAGTGCAGGATCCTCTGCGATGCTCCGCTCACTCGATGGGAAGCATGCGCAGGTGCAATTGCCTTCTGGAGAAGTCCGCTACGTTCCTAAAGATTGTTATGCATCAATTGGAGTCGTATCAAATGCAGAGCACAAACTTGTTCGTATCGGAAAAGCAGGGCGCATGCGATGGCTTGGGCGCCGACCGAAAGTACTTGGTAAATCCATGAACGCAGCCGATCACCCGCATGGTGGTGGAGAAGGGCATTCACCAATTGGTCTAAAGCATCCAAAGACTCCATGGGGCAAAGCCGCATTCGGTGTTCTTACACGCAAGAAGAAAAATCCTCTTAATCGCTGGATTGTCCAGCGTCGTCCTAAGAAAAAGCGCCGAGGAAAGCGTTGATCATTCTGTTTTATTCATTACTCTTACCTTCATGGCAAGATCTTCCAAAAAAGGCCCCTACGTCGATAAGAAACTCTTCAAAAAGATTATGAAGATGATCGAGTCTGGCGATAAGAAAATTATTAAAACATGGGCTCGCAATAGCGATATCCCGCCGGAGTTTGTAGGCTTTACATTTGCAGTCCACAACGGAAAGGACTTCATTCCTGTTTACATAACCGAACAAATGGTCGGGCACAAGCTCGGCGAGTTTTCTTTTACCCGCAAGTTTAAGGGTCACGGTGGAAAGATGGCTGAAGCACAAAAGAAAGCTGCTACTAAATAATGAAAGCCCATCTACGCCAAGTTCGGCTCTCCCCCAAAAAAGCGAACCTCGTTGCTGCGATGGTTAGGCGAATGAAGGTGGATGAGGCTTTGGATTTTCTTTCGCGCGTTCCGAAGAAAGGAGCGAGGATGCTGCATAAGGTCATCCAGTCTGCAGCAGCAAATGCTGAGCATAATGAAAAACAGGAGAGGAAAGATTTGTACATCAAAGAATTGATAATTAATAAAGGTCCTGCGCTCAGGAGGTACATCCCGATGGCGCGTGGACGATCCAGGCCGATTGATAAGTTTATGAGCCATATATCAGTAAAGCTTGGAGTTGAAATGCCGGAGTCAGAAAAGGCAGCCGAAGCAGAGCGCCCCTCCGCGGGCGCGACTCCGAGAAAAAGCAAGGCTGCCACATCAAGGCAAGAAAAGGCAAAAGCATCTAAGGATTCAGAGGACGACAAGAAGGTCGAGAAATCAGACAAGAAGAAGGTGAAGTTGGAGTCGGAAGAAGGAGCGCCGGTGGCGCATGTGCCGGGGAATCCGGCTAAACAGTCCGCAGAAGGCGAAGCTTCCGCATCCGATGATGATCCGCATGCCGGTGGATCACAAAATAAGCAGGGTGGAGGCAAATTTACTCAGTTCAGACAAGGCTCACGCGGTGAGTGATCTCTATTTTTTAATTCACAAATTTCTTATTCTCTCTTAAACTCCACAAGCTCGATATGGGACAAAAAGTAAACCCCACAGGCTTTAGACTCGGTATCACAACATCGTGGCCGAGCACATGGTTCGCTGGCAAGAAAAAATTCGGCCAGCTCTTTCGTGAGGATATCCTCATCAAGCGCTTCATAACAAAGCGAGTCAAAGATGCGGGAATCTCTCGCATTGAAATTGAGCGAACCAAGAAAGTCTCGGTTGCAATCCACACAAGCAAACCCGGTGTAATAATCGGAAAACAAGGTGCAGCGATTGAGGAGTTACGTAAAGATCTAGAAAAGAATTTTCATGAACCGTTCGAAGTAAACATAAAAGAAATTAGAACTCCGGACTCCGATGCTTTTGTGATTGCGGAAACCATCAAGGGTCAGATCGAACGACGTATGCCTTATCGCCGTGCGGTAAAAATGGCTTTGGAAAAGGCAAAACAGGCGGGGGTGCTGGGAGTTAAAGTAAGAATTTCCGGGAGGCTGAATGGTGCGGAAATTGCACGATCAGAATTGTTTAAAGAAGGAAACGTTCCGCTGCACACACTTCGCGCCAACGTCCAGTTTGCAGTTGCTCACTCACGAACAACTTATGGAACGATTGGAGTAAAGGTGTGGGTGTATACGGGGTTGGTGTTTAAGAAAGTTCAAGAAGCTCAGTCAGCCTCGTTGGATCTCTCCGCGTGATCGCAGAAAATTTCCAATTTCCAATTATCAATTTTCAAACAATTTTCAAGTCTCAAGTTTCAATTCCTGATATAAATCATGTTGCAGCCCGCGAAAACAAAGTACAGAAAGCAACACAGACTCCGTGGATCACGGAAGGGGGTTGCCACGCGCGGGGCACAGCTTGCTTTTGGTTTTATGGGATTAAAAGCGCAGAGCGCGGGGGAAGTTAGTGCACGCCAAATCGAAGCTGCACGTCGTGCGATGGCAAGGTATTTGAAGAGAGGTGGAAAAATCTGGATAAGAATTTTCCCACACAAACCCATCACAAAAAAAGGAGCGGAGGTGCCTATGGGATCAGGAAAAGGAAACATAGAAGCTTACGTCTCACAAGTTAAGCCGGGGCACATAATCTTTGAGCTCGATGGTCTCGCAGAAGATGCAGCGCGCGAGGCTTTGCGTCTTGCTTCCCACAAACTTCCTATCAAGACAAAAGTTGTTACCCGAATCCGCTAATTATGGCCAAAGTACTTACCATCAAAGAGCTTAGGGCAATGCAGGAGGCAGATCTTCTGCGGGAGATCGCAGATAAAAGGCGCGAGGTTGCAAAGCTAAAGGAGACGGTTCGATCGGGCTCGGAGAAAGGAAGTCACTTACTTAAGAATGCTGAAAAGCAGCTTGCTCAGATGTTAACTGCTATGAACGAACTTCGTTTAAAGAAACCTCAGGAAGTAATTGATAATGGATGATGGATAATTGATAATTACCCTACTAATTTTTCTACTAAACTTTTCTCTCTAAATTCTAGGACATTATCCATTATCAATTCTCAATTATCCATTAACCACTCATTCTCAATTAACCATCAAAACTATGAGGACTAAAAAGGGAACAGTGACGTCGGCAGGAAAAATTAAAAACACCGTCACGGTGACCGTTACGCGGTACGTGGTGCATCCCGTATATAAGAAGAGCTACCCCGTTAGCAAAAAGTTTCTTGCGGATACGAATGGTCAGGAAGTTAAAGAAGGGTATGTTGTGATGATTGGTGAGTGCAGGCCTTTAAGCAAGAAGAAGCACTTTAAAATTGTTGAGGTTGTGGAGAAGGGGTTGGAGAAGGGGATGTCGTTGGAGGATGAATTGAGTGAGGCCCGGGAGGGGACAGGTGATGATGTGGCTTCAAAAACTGATTCCAACACTTCTGATCCATCATGATTCAGCCACAAACAATACTGGCCGTTGCAGATAACACTGGTGCAAAGCGCGTGCAGTGTATCAAGGTGCTTGGAGGATCAAAGCGCAGGTACGCAGAACTTGGAGATGTGATTGTCGTGGCGGTAAAAGCTGCTGCACCGCGCGGTATTGTTAAAAAGAAGGCGGTGGAAAAGGCGGTAGTTGTCCGCATGAAGAATATTTCTATGCGAAAAGACGGCAGTGGAATACGTTTTGATGAAAATGCCTGCGTGATAATCGGAGGTGATCGTGAACCAAAGGGAACGCGTATATTCGGACCGGTTGCACGCGAACTTAGAGCAAAGCGTTTCCAAAAGATCATTTCACTTGCACCCGAAGTACTATGAAGTTGCATACCGGAGACCTAGTGGTCGTCATCGCAGGCAAAGATAAAGGAAGAACAGGACGCATTCTGAGAGTGTTGCCTGAGAAAGACCGCGTGGTGGTTGCTGGCGTAAACATGCGCACTCGACACATTAAAAAAACTCCTCAGGCTCCCGGGCGCGTTGTGCGCTACGAGGCAGCACTCAGCGTGAGCAACGTAATGATAGTCGATCCGAAAACAAAGAAGCGCTCACGAATCGGATTCACCATCAAAGATGGTAAGAAGGAAAGAGTTTCCAAGAATAGCGGAGAGGAATTGCTTTCGGGCAAGAAGCTTAAGAAGTTGGTGGAAACTGAAAAGGGAGGTGAGGAGAAAGCTGAGGTCAAGAAGTCTGAAAAAAAGAAAACTGCTAAATCATCATGAAATTCGCATCTCTCCATGACCGGCTACGCGGACCAATTGCGGACAATCTAAAAAAGCGTCTGAGCAAGCCTAATCTGCTTTCGCTCCCAAGGCTCGAGAAAGTAACAGTCAACGTAGGAATCAATAAAGGCAGAATGGATAGTAAGGAGATGCATGAGTACGTCGAAGAAAGCTTGAAGAAAATCACAGGGCAAAAATCCGTGTTCAGAACTGCACGCATTGCTGTTAGCAACTTCAAGATCAGGGAGGGATCAATTGTCGGTGCGCAGGTGACTCTTCGTGGAAAGCAGATGGAAATGTTCCTTGATAGATTGCTTCACGTGGCCCTGCCTCGTGTCCGTGATTTCCGCGGAGTAAAAACAAATCTGGACGGGCATGGGAACTACTCAATTGGTTTAAAAGAGCACACAATTTTCCCCGAGGTTCCGCCGCCAGAAGCCTCCAAGGTATTCGGTCTGCAGATCACAATCACAACGACTGCGGATTCGGATGAGGAGGCGATGGTGCTATTTGAAGAGATGGGGATGCCCTTTCGGGCAAGCTCCAAGCTCCAAGCACCAAATTCCAAATAAGCTCCAAGCACCAAATTTCAAAGACTTTTTGGAATTTGAGTTTTGAATTTTTTTTGGAGCTTATTTGGAATTTGGAACTTTTTCTGGATTAATCCAGAAATCCCCCCTATACTCCCCCAGCTTATTTCCCAAACTCCTCAAATGGCCCGAAAGGCTATCGTAGTAAAGCAGAAGCGCAAAAAGAGAGAGCACGACCGTGCTCTGCAGGATGGGCGCAAGCCTAAGTTCCCAACGCGCATATACAATCGCTGCCAATTGTGCGGGCGCGTGCGTGGTTACATGGGTTTCTTTGGCGTCTGCCGCATCTGCTTCCGCGAGCTTGCTGCGAATGGGGAGGTTCCTGGTGTAAAAAAAGCTTCCTGGTAATTTTACTTTTAATTCTTCCAATATTTTTTAGTCATGAACAAACGCACTATGCCCAGAAATGCTATGCCCGACACTGCTCGTGTGGATGTACTCACATCCAGGGGAAATCAGGCTAGTAGAACCATAAATCCTGACATTCCAAAACATGTGGCGACTGCAATTGGTTCCTTTGGTGAGGATATAACTTATGATGAGATGCCTGATGATAAAACGAAAAAGAAAGTAGCGTTGGCATATGCAAGTGCAAGAAGAGAGGCTATTGCACAATTGAAGCAATTTGATCGTGATGAGGTGATGCTGGTTGTTAGTACTAGATCTGGAGAAGCGAGAGGATTACTTCAAGAACTCCTTTCCGAAGAATAAAATGCCAGTAACTGATCCCATTTCCGACCTTCTAACTAGAATGCGAAACGCGCAGCATGTGCGGAAAGAATCCTGTGTGTGCCCGTGGTCTCGTCACAAAGAAGAGTTGTGTACGGTTTTGCAAAAAGAAGGATTCATCGCAGGGTCCGAAGTTGAGGGTGAAGGGAAAGAGAAGATGATCACTGTTACATTCAGCAAAGAGCATCCAAAGCTCGAGCTCACACGATCAAGCAAGCCCGGGAGGCGTGTTTATGTTGGCAAGGGAGATCTTAAGCCGCATCTGCGTGGGTTTGGAGTTTCAGTTGTATCGACGAGTAAAGGTTTGATGACGGATAAAGATGCGAGGAAGGAGGGGGTGGGGGGTGAGGTTCTTTGTACAGTTAGTTAGTTTTTAGTTATTAGTTTTCAGTTTCTTAATATGTCTCGCATTGGAAGAAAACCCATCGGCATTCCTGCAGGAGTCACTGTTACGGTGACGGGCTCCAAGGTGGTTGTAAAAGGACCCAAGGGTGAGCTCAAGCTTGAGTTGTTGCCTGAGGTCACAGTCAAAGTTGATGCTGATAAAGTGATTGTGGAGCGTAAGGATGATGAGCGGGATGCGAGGGCGAGGCACGGTTTAACGCGTCAATTAATTGCGAATATGGTTGAGGGTGTGAGCAAAGGATTCGAGAAGAGGCTGGAGATAATCGGAGTTGGTTTTAAGGCGCAAGCCAAAGGGAAATCAGTCACTTTGAATCTTGGTTACTCACATCCAATAAATTACAAATCACTCGAAGGAATCGAAATCCAGAACGATCCGGAGAACAAACAGATCCTCATCATAACTGGAATTGATAAGGAGAAAGTCGGTCAGGTTGCAGCGGATATTAGGGCGTTTCGTAAGCCGGAGCCTTACAAGGGCAAGGGGGTACGTTATGTTGGCGAGGAAGTGCAGCGCAAGGTTGGTAAGGCGGCGGTGAAGACGGCGGAATAATTCGGAAGGTAATTCGTTGACCTTTTAACGGCCCTCCTATATGGTGCCCGTATGGAAAAAGTGGATCAAATCATAGATTTTCTCAGGGATTTCCGGAACGACGTTTGCCGCCGTCTGGATTCTCTGGAAAGGAAAGTTGAGGAGAATCATGCTGCGATCGAGGCTAACCATGCGTCTTTTGTAGAGTTCAAAGATGAAGCAAATCGTAGGTTTGATACAGCGCATGATGACAGAAAGGATATAAGAGAAGAATTGCGTGAATTGAGAAGAGAATTCGAGAGATACAGGGATATGCTGATGAAGGTTTATGAGGCGCACCATGAGGTACAGGTACGATGGGGATGGCAATGGGCATTTGCATCTTTTGTGATGGTTTTTGCCGCGTCCGGTATAACTTTGGTGGTTTCTTCTGTTGTGCTTCAATGATGGTTGGGTCAAAGGTACGGAACCGGCTCCGCAGAAAAGCGCGCGTGCGCGCCAAAGTGCGTGGCAGCGCGGACCGCCCGCGCATGAGCGTCTTCCGCTCGCTCTCCGGAATGCAGGTGCAGCTTATTGATGATGATGCAGGAAAGACTGTTGTTGCGGCTTCCTCAAAAGAAGCTAAGGCGGAGTCAACAGTAGGTGGTGCAAAGAAACTCGGGGAACTCATCGCAAAGAAGGCGCAGAAGAAAAAAATTGAGAAAGTTGTTTTTGATAGGGCGGGGTACAAGTATCATGGAAAAGTAAAGGCACTTGCAGATGCTGCAAGAGAGGGTGGATTAGTTTTTTAATTTAATATTTTCTTATGCCAGCACAACTTCAAGAATCACCTGTAAAGGAAGATGTGGGGAATGTGAATTGCCAACTTTTAACGCAAATGGGTTTTGCTATACCTGATGGTGTTGACAGGGGGTCAATAGTTTTTGAGGGAAGTTTGGTGAAGGGAAGATATGGTAATGGGGCAGAGTTTAGGCAGCATTTGACCGATGAAAATGTTGAAGAATTGGCAAAATTACTATCTAATGTGTCCTGACCATGGCTAAAACTACAAAACCCCGGCGCAAAGATGGTCGCTCCAAGGAGCCGAAGGAGTTTGAGGAGCATGTTTTAGAAATTGCACGTGTTACCCGTGTTGTAAAAGGTGGGCGCAGGATGCGGTTCCGTGCGACTGTTGTTATTGGAAATCGCAAGGGCAAGGTTGGTATTGGAACGGGTAAGAGCGGGGAGGTGCAGGGGGCAATTCAAAAAGCCGTCGCCTCTGCAAAGCGCCACATGATTAATGTGCCAATTGTAAACGAGACTATCCCGCATGAGGTTGATATCAAATTCAAAGCTGCAGAGCTACGGCTTCTGCCTGCTTCGCAGGGAACAGGTATCATCGCTGGTGGAGCACTTCGCCCAATTCTGGATCTTGCGGGAGTCAAAAATGTTCTTAGCAAGCGTTACGGGACAGCGAACAAGCTTGTGAATGCACAGGCGGTTGTGAAGGCTTTTAAGGGGTTGAGGGCAGCGTAGAGAGAGCTGTATGCTCTACACATGCAGCCAACTCTCAATGCCAAGACTATTGTTATCTCACTGGTGGCGCTTTTGGTTGTTGCATCTATTCTTGTAACGTCGGTGACGATGGTTCGCAGGAATGCGGGGAGTGACGGGGGCATTTCAACGATTATGATTCCTGAGCTTGGTGGGGAATCAGATGGATTCAAAGTTAAAATAAATCTAAGTGCGAGTGTTATTACGGAGCATGGTGGTAGGAATGTTGGAACATGGAAAGATGGGCGAGATATCATTATGTTTGGTGCGGATCAAATGGATGGTGGTGTTCCCGAGGTTCCAAGGAATACGCACGTTGTTCTTGATATGCCGGGTGTTCTCGGTGATGAAACCGGAGCGCTTAATTTCTACACGGTCTTTGGCGATCCTGAGTCGTATCACAAGGTGAGATACTGGTTGTACGAGTACACGAGCGATTTTAGAGAGATGGATGAGGGGTTTATAGGAGTTGGTAGATTTGCTTTTTCCGCAGAAGAGTTCAGGAGTAGCGGTGATGTGTATGGCCATCTAAATACAAAAGATATGATGCTCCTGCCGGGGCGTCGGTATTACCTCTCAGTCGATGAAGTTACATCCGCAGGAAAGCACTTCCCGATGATGTTTGCAGATAATGATGGCGATCTATCCAGTGACATCTTTGAAGTAGAAGTAGCGGGAACCGATCCTGCGAATGCGGATACGGATGGTGATGGAATTGGAGATGGAACTGAAGCGTTAATCAGTGCAGCGTCGAAGGGGGCTTTGCAGCTAGATCCTTTGTCTGCGGATTCGGATGATGATGGCACAGAGGATGGAGATGAGGTTGCTAATGCAGAGACGAGTTGTTCCACGCCACTACACGGCAACGGAATATGCCGTTTTTCTTGTCTTTCAGACGAAACGGATGCCGGGAACCCTCTGGTAGATCCAAGTGGTGTTGATTACCAGTGTTTGCTTGGTTATACGTGTTGTGTTGATATTGATAACCAGTCCGGAGGATATGGTGCGTGTTGTGATGATGTTACAAATGGGTGCACAGAGACATATTCAGAGCTTTGCTCTGGTACTTTTATCGGAGCCGGAGTTGATTGTGGTCCAAGCACATGCCCCGAAAATGGAGCCTGTTGCAGTTTAGAGGGATATTGCACCGATGAGGTGCCGAACAGACATGCATGTGAAAATGTGATCGGTGGTTATTGGCAGGGAGAAGGGACGAATTGCAGAACAGTTCATTGTCCGCAGCCTGGTGCGTGCTGCAAAAATGATGGAACATGTTCAGATGATCAAACTGAGGCCGGATGTACTATGGTTAACGGTGCTTTTAGGGGAGAACATGTTTCATGTGCCGATGCCGACTGCAATAATAACCCTGGAGCATGTTGCATGCCGGATGGGAGTTGCTGGATTGCATATGAGGGAGAATGCATTACTGCTTCGGGTGATGATGATGAAGATGGATTATCAGGTGGAGGAGTGTTTGTTGGTGGGTCTTGTGACTACGCAGGTTGTCAGGGGGCGGGGGCGTGTTGTTATTACAATGGCAGTTGCCAGTCGGGGATGGGCAGCGAAGCATGTGGATTGAGCGGAGGAGTTTTTCAGGGCGAAGGAGGCAACTGCGCCAGTATTTCCTGTGCCTATGGTGCCTGTTGTCATTATGAAACGAATGAGTGTCAGATGGGATTCGAAACGGGATGTGTAAGTCGTGGTCATTGGTGGCATGAGGGAGTTGAGTGCTCTTTCGATCCTTGTCTTGCTGGTCCAGAAGAAGATTTTGGCGCCTGTTGCTATGATGAAGGTGTATGCGTTCTGGAATTAGAGGAAGAATGTGAAGCTTTGTGGGATGGTGGCGATGCATGTGAGGATCCAAATCCCTGTTCTTCCTCTTCCTCTTCCTCTTCCAGTTCTTCATCCAACGCATGTTCTAATTGTCGTAATGGGCAATGCAATTCGATATGCCAATCTGCTTATGATGAGGGGTGCGATTGTCCGGACTGTTATGGGAAGCCTTCCGGAGATAGAGAGGAATGCGTCAACGAATATGGGGGAACTGAGGATACACTTTGTTGCAGTTTAGATATATGTTCGTCGGGGGAGCTTGGTACATGTTCAATTTGCAAAGAGGATATGACGTTTTCTGATGACTGCATCGGAGCCGGCAAATGTCGATGCCCAAGTTGCAACGGTGAACTTTGCGGATATGGAGACGATATGGAGTTTATATACTGCAATAACGGAGTGTGTGGCGGGTCTTAATTGTCTTACATTTCCTAGTTCTCATGCCTTCTGCCCTTCTCATCCTCGCGCAGCAAGACTATCAAGACCTGGAATATGCAGGCACACGCCAGGGCCTGGAATCAGCCGGATACGAAATTGTGATTGCAAGCATGAAAGCAGGAAAATGTAAGGGAAAATTTGGCGGAAAAGAAAAGGCGACACTCGCACTCAAGGAAGTTGACGTTAATGAATTCGACAAAATTGCATTCATCGGAGGGCCGGGCGCATGTGCATTCATCAACGATCCGGAAGCGCAGAGGATCGCGCGTGAGTCAATCGAACAGGGTAAGAAACTCGGTGCTATCTGCATTGCTCCAACAATTCTTGCAAGTGCTGGAGTTTTGCAGGGAAAAAAGGCAACGGTCTGGAACGGCGACGGACAACAATCCTCAGTGCTTGAATCCGCGGGTGCATCATTCACAGATGAAGATGTAACGGTGGATGGAAATATTGTTACGGCGAATGGGCCGCCGGCAGCTGAGGAGTTCGGGAGGGTCTTGGCTAGTTTGTAAATTGAAAATTGATACTTGTAAATTTTCTGCGATTTTCCTTCCAGATGCAATGCTTTCCTGCTACCCTGCATCGGATGTTACATCTCCTAAAACCCTCCAGAGGCTCCAAAAGCTCCAAAAAGCGCGTAGGGCGCGGGAATGGCTCCGGACGCGGTACTTTCTGTGGCAGAGGGTGTAAGGGGCAGCAATCACGTTCTGGTGGCGGCAAGGGGCCACAGTTTGAGGGTGGACAAACTCCTCTCATACGCAGGCAGCCAAAATTCGGAGGATTCAGGAATCCAAATCGTGAGGAGTATGAAGTCATCAACTTGGACACCATCGAGGAAAAGCTAGATGCCGGATCATACGATTTTGATGCGCTCAAAAAATCAGGTTTGATTGAGGGAAATCTTCCGGTAAAAATCCTCGGACGTGGAAAAGTCACTAAAAAATTCAAGTTGACTGTGGATGGAGTTTCCAAAAGTGCGAAAGAGGCGATTGAGAAGGTGGGAGGTTCTGTTACCATTATCTAAGATAAATGTTCAAATACCTCGTACAACTTTGGAAGTCTGAGGAGTTGCGTAAACGCATCCTCTTCACCCTCGTACTGCTTCTTCTTTACCGCATCGTTGCGCACATCCCCGTTCCCGGAGCCAATGTGGATGCGTTGCAGCAGTTTCTTGGGCGTTCCGGATCGGGCGGAGCACTTGGAGTTTTTGCAGCGCTCACCGGTGGTGCGATTGATAACTTTTCAATTGTTCTTCTCGGTCTTTCCCCATACATTAACGCATCAATCATAATGCAGCTTTGCACGGTGATTTTCCCCAAGCTTGAGGCACTTTCCAAGGAGGGGCAAGCGGGGCAGCAGAAAATCAATCGGTACACGCGCTGGTTTACTTTCCCGCTTGCGTTTGTACAAAGCTACGGATTCCTTCTGCTTTTGAACTCTGGTGCAGCACAGATGGGCGGCCAGCTCATCGACACATCGTTCCCCGGCATACTCGCGCCAATGGCAATTGTTGCTGCCGGCGCAATATTCCTGATGTGGCTCGGTGAAGTAATCACAGAGAAAGGAATTGGAAATGGAATCTCGCTTATCATCTTCACCGGAATCGTTTCCGGCATCCCATCCGTATTAAGCAATATGTTTGTTGCAGGTGCAGGAAAGCAGGGTCCGTTTGTCTTCTTCTGCATTCTTTCCATCCTGCTTTTGATCGTTGTCGTGCTCTTCACGGAAGCTAACCGCTACATCCCAATTACATATGCAAACCAGGGTGCGGGCAGGGGAGTGCAGGGAGGAATACCAATCAGAGTAAACCAGGCTGGGATGATTCCCATCATCTTCGCAATTTCACTCATAACGTTCCCGGGCATCATCGCTCAATTCCTGCAGACTGCTCCGC
The DNA here is from genome assembly GCA_964632395.1 of uncultured Candidatus Peribacteria bacterium. Lineage (GTDB taxonomy): Bacteria > Patescibacteriota > Gracilibacteria > Peribacterales > Peribacteraceae > CAZWES01. Next base: position 20,446 of record CAZWES010000020.1, read on the forward strand.
GATTCAGTAGAGTCGTAGAATTTATTGGAACTTATCTGAATGCAAATAATCCCTCGATCATATATATCCTCTTCTACTTCGGCCTCGTGATGCTCTTCACATTCTTCTACGTCTCCGTGACATTCCGCCCGGATCAACTTGCAGAAGATATTCAGAAGCGCGGCGGCTTTATCCCCGGCATCCGTCCGGGTAGATCGACCGCAGAAATCCTCGCACGCACGAGCTCACGTCTTTGTTTGTGGGGTGGTACATTCCTCGGAATTGTCGCGATTGTTCCGCTCATCTTCACCAAATACTCGTCACTGAGTTCGCAGGATCTGATCATTTCCGGCTCGGGACTGATTATTGTGGTTGGAGTTGTTTTGGAGTTGATTCGTCAGATTAATGCGCAATTGCTTGCGCATGACTATGAAAAGCTGACATAGAAGACTTGAAAAAGCTCCAAGTTCCAAAATCCGGCGTAGTGGACAATTTTCTGGGCTGAAAATTGCTCACTCGCCTCGTAGGAACTC
>CAZWES010000021.1:0-20513 GCA_964632395.1 uncultured Candidatus Peribacteria bacterium
ACATCCGTCTTAAGGAGCTTTCCGAGTTCGAAATTGCTCGCTACAGCTCCACCAACCAGCTCGATCTGGTCCTCTGGCTAAGTACATAAAAGGCAATTTTGGAGATGAAGAACTGCATAAGTTTTTTGATGATGAGGTAGATGACCAATGATACGATAAGGATGATGCAACGGAGGCACAGATTCTTGAGGAGATGAAAGTTGACTTCATACTAAGGCTCGGTCGTCTACCAGTGGTCAACTTTACTTGTACGTCAGGGCAATGTATTTGCTTCCACGTTCCATCCGGAGCTTTCCGATGGAGAGTCAGAGATCCATAAGATGCTCCTTAGCGCATGTAAATCCTCTGGTAAATCTTCCACGTATCGTGATCCACTGTTTCCTTGTTAATCTCCACACCCATATCCTGCATACAGCGGATTAGTCTGAGTCCATCGCGTCTTGCGCAGACGGGGAGAGAGGTTGCGGTTTTGCGATCGCCGGCTTTTGTGCGAACCTGCACAAGGGGGCCATCAGATGTCTTTGCATATGAGCGCTCGCTGCCACGGTCGCGTAGGAGGTTTCTGCGGTACAGTGTCCGTGCGCGCAGATCAACTTTTTTTCCGGTTGCAGGATCATCCAGAACGCTTGTCTGGTTTTTAAGCCGTCTCTGAAGCGACATTAGTCTTCTGCCAAAAGTTGAGCTGCGTTTTAGCATTTGCGTGCGTCTGCTTTCCGTCTCCTGCACCCTAAAATTATTCCTCATCACACAGCGCCTCAGGTCCGCACCATACATGCCAAGGCAAGGGCTTTTGCGTGCATGGCGTACTGCCTGTAGCGAAGGACGTGGCACATCTGGAGCGGAATCTGTTGGAATCGTGGAGTTTTCTTCTGCGAGTGCAGGTGTTGCGAGGATAAGAAAAGCAAGAAGGATTGAAAATATGGTAGGTGCTTTCATGGTCAAGTGGGGTATGGGGTGCTTCTGGGGATTGTACCACAATCGTTATTAGTTTTTAGTTGCTAGTTTTTAGTTGCTCTACAACGTCAAAACAAGCGCCAAAACCTGAATATTCATCCCCAACTAAAAACTAATAACTAGAAACCAAAAACTTTTCGAAAGTAATGGCTTGTATTTACGCCAGCTTCAAGTTAGTCTCCCCGGGACATGATTCAACCGCCGGAAGATCAGAGCACTCAATCGGCTCAAGTGGCCGGGGGGGACAATTTTTCTGGTGAAACTATCCTCCTCTTGGGCTCAGGAGCCCTCAAAATAGGAGAGGCAGGGGAATTTGATTACTCAGGATCGCAAGCCATCAAAGCATTTAAAGAGGAAGGAAAGCGTGTGGTTCTTGTCAATCCAAATATCGCAACAAACCAGACGAGTTGGAATCTTGCGGATGAGGTTTATTTTTATCCTGTAACACCGTCATTTGTCACAAAAGTTATCAAAAAGGAGAAGCCCGGTGCAATCGCGCTCAGTTTTGGAGGGCAAACTGCTTTGAACTGTGGAGTTGAGCTTGAAGATAGTGGCGTGCTTGATGAGCACAATGTCAAAGTTCTTGGAACTCCGGTGGAATCCATCAGGAAAACGGAAGATCGTGCACTCTTCAACCAGGAGTTGAAGTCAATCGGTGTTTCCGTACCAAAGTCATTTGCATGTAATTCACACGATGAGGCGGTTAAGGCTTCCAAAGAAATTGGTTTCCCTTTGATCATACGCGGAGCGTTTGCGCTTGGAGGGAAGGGGAGTGGCCGTGCGATGGATGAATCTGAGCTTGATGAACTTCTTAAAATTGCATTTGTTGAGTCTCCTCAGGTCTTAGTCGAGGAGGACCTCACGGGATGGAAAGAAATCGAGTACGAGGTTGTTCGTGACGGTGCGGATAACTGCATCACGGTTTGCAACATGGAGAATGTTGATCCGCTTGGGATACACACAGGCGAATCAATTGTTGTCGCACCAAGTCAGACCTTGGATAATACCGAGTATCAATTTTTGCGTAGCATTGCACTCAAAGTCATCAGGCACTTGGGGATAATCGGTGAGTGCAATATTCAGTATGCGTTGGATACGGAGTCGCGTGATTACCGTGTAATTGAGGTCAATGCGCGCCTTAGCCGGTCATCCGCACTCGCATCCAAGGCAACCGGTTATCCGCTCGCGTTCATCGCGGCGAAACTCGCTCTCGGGAAATCCCTCCCGGAGCTCAAAAACATGATCACACAAGTCACTTCCGCTGATTTTGAACCCGCACTTGATTACGTTGCCGTCAAAGTTCCGCGCTGGGATTTGCAGAAGTTCCATCACGTTTCTGATCTTGTAACAAGCGAGATGAAGTCCGTGGGCGAAGTTATGGCACTTGGCAGAACTTTTGAGGAGGGGCTGCAGAAAGCCTTGCGAATGATCAACGTTGGTGCAGAGGGCTTACTTCCAACTCCGATCGAATTCAAAGATCTAAAAAATGAAGTCACACGTCCAACTCCAAGAAGAATCTTTGCAATTGCGGAAGCGCTTCGCTCAGCTACGTTCACAGTTGATGAGATCAATAATTCGACCGGAATTGATAAGTGGTTCTTAAATCGCATCAAATCATGTACGGATGTTGCAGTGGAACTCACGCATCACAAAGCGGATGTAATCGATGAGTCACTCCTTCTCCGTGCTAAGCGTAACGGATTTTCCGATCGCGCGATTGCAATGATTCGCGGGGATAAAGAGGAGGATGTGCGTGCGAGGAGAAAAGAAGTTGGGATCACTCCAGTCATAAAACAAGTTGATACGCTTGCGGCGGAGTTTCCGGCGAGAACTAATTATCTTTATCTCACGTATCATGGGACTGAAGACGATGTTGCGTTTGGTAGTACGGAATCCGGAATCCGGAATCCGGAATCCGGACAAGATAATATTCCGAATTCCGAATTCCGAATTCCGAAGCGCGCAATTGTACTAGGTGGAGGCCCGTATTCAATTGGCTCATCAGTTGAGTTTGATTGGTGCTGCGTTGAATGCGTTAGAGAACTGCAGAGTCAGGGATTCAGCGTTTCCATGATAAATAGCAACCCGGAAACTGTGAGTACGGATTATGACGAGTGCGATTCTCTTTTCTTTGATGAGCTGAGCCTTGAGCGAGTTCTGGATATCATCGACAAAGTCCAACCAGAAGGAGTTGCTGTTTCCATGGGTGGGCAGATACCAAATTCTCTCGCGCCAAAACTTGCAGCGAATAACGTAAACATCATCGGCACTTCACCGAAAGACATTGACCGAGCAGAAGATCGCCACAAGTTCAGTCAGCTTTTGGATGATCTTGGAGTGGATCAGCCGGCGTGGAAGGAATTCACGGACGTCAACTCCGCAAAGCGTTTTGCAGAGGAGTGCGGATATCCGGTTATCGTTCGCCCAAGCTATGTTCTTTCCGGTGCTGCGATGGCAGTAGTCCACTCAGATGAAGATCTTGAGGGTTATCTGCAGGCAGCGTCACTCATCGGGACAGATGCTCCGGTAGTGGTCTCCAAGTTCGAACTTGGTGCGAAAGAAATTGAGTTTGATGCAGTTGCGCAGGAAGGGAAGCTCCTTTTGTATGCGGTTTCCGAACACATCGAGAATGCTGGGGTCCATTCTGGTGATGCAACAATCGTTCTACCTCCTCAACGTGTAAACATCGAGACTTTGAGTAGAGTCAAGACTATCGCAAAGCAAATAGCCGGCGCATTGAATATTTCCGGCCCTTTCAACATTCAATTGCTTGCAAAAGAGAATCGCATCAAAGTTATCGAATGCAATTTGCGTGCAAGTCGCAGCTTCCCGTTTGCAAGCAAAGTCACAAACATCAACTTTGCAAAACTTGCTACTCAGGCGTTGTTGAAATCAGCTCCAACAGATGTTCGTTATCAAACTCTCGATCTGGATCATGTTGGGGTAAAAGCTGCACAGTTCAGCTTTACGCGTCTTAAAGGCGCAGATCCACGTCTGGGAGTTGAGATGGCAAGCACCGGCGAAGTCGGATGTTTTGGCCATACAGCAGAAGAGGCGTTTTTGTGCTCGCTTCTATCCGTGGGATTCAGGTTGCCTGAATCGAATGGAAGATCAAAGGGTAGCATTCTTGTAACAATCGGAGCACTTGAGGATAAAGTTGAGATGCTTGATTCAGTTTTGCGCTTGCACGAGATGGGTTTTGCACTTTTTGCAACTGATAAGACGCATTCGTTCCTGGAGTCACGTGGAATCCCGAGTGCGCTTCTTTATAAATTGAGCGAGCCGCGAAGTCCAAATATCAGGGAATATCTTGAAGAAAAGAGGCTCAATCTCGTCATAAACATCCCGGGTAGTTTTGCAGGTCCCGAGATGACCGATGGTTACAAGATGCGTCGGTTGGCAATTGATCGTGGTATTCCGCTTTTAACAAATGTGCAGCTTGCAAAAAGGCTAGTGGAGGCGATGGACACAGTCAAAGTTGATCAGATCGAGGTGAAGTCGTGGAGCATTTTTGTTTAAGCAACAATTCCCTCAGCCTCCATCGTCATCTCCCTCAAAATATCTTCGAACTCCTCCTTCAGTCTTTCTTCACTTGGAATGGTGGAGATTTCTTTTGTTGGAATCGAGCTCACGTAAGCTTCCAGCAAATCATAAATATCGGGATCTTCGAAAATGATGCTCTTCTCTTCCTCATTATCCAACAGGCGTTCATCGATCACGTCAGTGCGCCCGCGATTTAGTTCAAATTGAGCCTGTATCGCTTCTTTTAGCTCTGCCTTCATGCGTTCGAGGTCTTCGCGGAACATAGAAAATATGGGTATCTGTAACGATGGGAGATTCTGCCAAGGGAGAGGGGAGTTGTAAAGTGATAATGTTGGCTTGTTTTAAACAATATTTGCAAAACCTGACGGCCTGCCAACCGTAGCTCTGCCCAAAGTGAGTCAATTCAAAAAAACCTACGTGACAAAAAAGTAGTTTGCAGAGCGGAGGTTGGAGGCCCGGGCGAGAATCGAACCCGCGTATAAAGGTTTTGCAGACCTTTGCCTTACCACTTGGCTACCGGGCCACGTGTCAGATGGAAATGAGCTCCTGTGTATATTATAGACCATCGAAGACTATTTATTCACAGAAACCTCCTCCATCATCTCCACCAATCCCTACTCCACCTCCTCATCCACAGATAAGGGCAAAGTCCCCGTAAAAATGTAATCACAACAGTAGCTTCTTCACAACGGCCCCCTCATAAAATAAACTCCTAGTCATACCACAAATACTATGCAAGAACAGGCGTCATTTCCTCAAATGCAGCATCCTGCTCATAGTTCTCAGCATCCCACTCACAGCGCTTGCCACAGCCGTAACTCTCACAGAATATAAAGTAAGCGGAGCTTCCTACGATCAGACGAAAGATGTTTTTCCAATTGATCTGGACGAAGACGGTGATATGGACATCCTCAGCGTTTCGGATGTTCTTAGTGATGTTACATGGTGGGAAAACGATGGCGATGAAAACTTCACTGAACGAACAATTGATGGGAGCTTCACCGATCCGTATTCGGTTTATGGAATAGATCTGGATGAGGATGGTGATTTAGATGTTGTTGCGTGCTCTGCGGATAGCGGTGACCAACTAAAGTGGTACAGAAACGACGGCAGTGAGAACTTCACCGGTGTATCCATTGCAACGGGCTTAAGCAGTTGCACGGCAGTCACGGCAAGCGATGTTGATAGCGATGGCGATAACGACCTCATTACAGCTGAGTACAGTACAGGGCTTGTATCGTGGTGGAACAACGACGGCTCGGGGAACTTTACAAAAAATCTGGAGCACGATTCGGCAAGTTCAGTCTGGGATGTGTATGCCGGAGATATTGATGATGACGGGGATATTGATATTGCAGTGGCAGTCTTTGGCCTATATGACATTATCTGGCTAAAAAACGATGGATCGGAAAACTTCACGCCAATAACAATTGATGGAAATTTAGGGCAGGCACATTCAGTATATCTTGATGATCTTGATGAAGACGGAGATATGGACGTGCTCGCAACTGGCCGTCTGGATGATGACGTTGTGTGGTACGACAATGATGGCTCAGAAAACTTTACAAAGAAATTTATAGATGAGAACGGACTTGATGGCGCATCAGACGTAACCAGTGGAGACATGGACGGAGACGGCGATCTGGATGTGGCAGCAGCAGGACAGTTTGGAAATGACCAGATGTGGTACGACAACGATGGTTCGGAAAGTTTTACCAAACGGACAGTCAGTTCTTCATTCGATGGCGCCTACAGGTCGGTCATTTCGGATATTGATGGTGATGGCGATAATGACATACTCACGTCCGGAAACACCAATAATGATGATGGAGTACAGTGGTACGAAAGTGCAGGGGATACGACGGCGCCCACCGTCTCAACACTTTCTCCTGCGGACGGGGATACTGATGTTAGTGCAACTGCAAATCTAGTCATCACATTTGGTGAGGCAATTGCAAAAACCGGAACGGGAACAGTCACCATTAAAGACGCATCAGACGATTCAGAGGTGGAAGTGATTGCTGTAACTGGTGCTCTGGTCACAGGGTCCGGTACAACTGCTATCACAATTAATCCGGATACAACTCTGGATGGATCAACTACTTACTACGTACAAATTCATGCGAACGCCTTTCCGGATGCATCCGGAAATTATTATGCAGGAATCAGCGACACGACCACATGGAACTTTACAACTGAAGATCTTACCGCTCCGGTAGTTTCGGCGCAGGTACCGGCAAACGGTGCAGTTGGTGTTGCAACCGGGGCTAGCATCACATGGACAACAGACGAGATTGCTTCTTCACAAGTGCAGTATGGTTACACTTCATCATTCGGATTTCTTACGGCTGTTTCGGATACCAGCCCCCGCGTTACAAGCCACGATGTTTCCATGTCGCTTGTTGCGTGTGCGGAGTATCACTATCGTGTGATATCAATTGATGCTTCCGGCAATACCGCGACAGGTTCAACTTTGAGCTTCGCAACCACGGGATGCGAAAATTCGGCTACTGTAGAAAGCCAAACAGGTGGAACTATCACGCAGGTTGCTGGCGGCACGCTTGAGTTGATGCGTAACAGTTCCGGAGCAAGGCTTACAATTCCTGCAGACTATGCAACGAACCAGGCGGTGTTCCAGATAAAACGAATCAACAAAACAACTCTTCTTGCACTTACTGCGCGCCCGTCCGGCACGTCTGATGTCGGGAATCACTTTTACGATTTTCGTGCACTGAGTGGCACAACAACAGTCACAACCTTTGATGAAAGCATAAGTGTGACACTGCAGTACACCGATGCACAGATCTCCGGACTCGATGAATCAACCCTGCAGATTTACAGATGGGATGGTTCTTCCTGGAGTGTTCTTTCCAGCTGTTCAGTTGATATCTCTGCAAATACTGTCACCTGCACCACAACGCAGTTCTCATCGTTCGGACTTTTTGGAAGCGCAGCAACATCTTCAGCTTCTTCATCTGTTGTTTCATCAAATACTGGAGGCGGGCACAGAGGGAGCTCGGCAAGTATGGCAAAGAGGATTGCGCAGGCAGGACGAATATTTAAAGCAAAACGAAAAGGGATACAGCTTAGAGTTATTCCTGAGGATGAGGAAGAACAGATTCAGTTTCCAATTGTTGAGACATCAATAAATATGACTCCTGCATACAGGGACCTTCCGGAAAAAGCATGGTTTACGCCTCATGTACATGTGCTCATACAAAACGGAATTGCGGAAGGGTATCGCGATAGGCATGGGAATCTGACGGGAGAATTCAAACCTCAAAAATCCATCACACTCGCAGAAGTTGTGAAAATGGGGTGTGCATTATCTGGAGAATTTCCGGAGATGCATGAGTCGGAAAATAAATCTGCAAAAGGAACATGGGCTGAGCGATTCATCAGTCATGCAGAAAGGCATGGGGTATCTATACTTGTTAAAGATAGGAATGTTCATGAGCCTGTTACGCGTGGTGAGGCAGTTCGTGTACTTTTGGAAATTCTGGATTATTCACTCATATCTTATCCAACTCCTTTTGCGGATCTTTCCCCGGATCATCCGCACGAACCTGCAATTGCTACTGGCATGATGATTGGATTAATTGATGGCGACACAAAAGACGGAAAATTCTACGGAACAGTCAGACCGGATGATCCTATTAACAGAGCGGAGATTGCTGCTGTTATCGGCAGGATAATTGAGCGTTGAAATCAGGATTTTGTAGAAACCCCCTCCAACATCTCTACCAACCCCTCCTCCACCTCATCATCCACAGAAAGAGGCAATGTTCCCGTAACAATGTAAGCGGTAGCCCCCTTAACAACACCAACCTGATAGAACCTCCTCACCGGCATATCTGCAACCGGGCGGGCTGTGAAGATATGTAGGATGGTCTTCTTCCCATCAATTTCGATTTCGCGCTGTTCAATCTCGCTGTACTCGGGAGTTTGCGAAACGACTCTTATGCTTGCAAGGGCAAACTTCATGGGAGTAACGGAAGCTGCAATCTTTTCTTTTGTAACCACAACATTATCCCTTTGGCCTTCGCGTTGATCTTTCATCTGAAAAGCAGCAATGGTTTCTTCTGGCACACCCTCTGCACGCAGAACCTCCTCCGAAACCTGTTCCCAGTCTGCAGGAATGCAAAGAGAAATTCCTTCGGCCTGAACGACTGTGTCGCAACTGCTGCCGCCACCGAAGCAGGCGGTTAGGGAGAGGGCGGAGGCGGAGATGATGAGGAGAGCTAGAGTGTGCTTCATGGGGGTTGATGGTAGCAGGGTTATAGTGGCGCGGGTATGTCCATTTCGTGCTCATAGTAACATAAGAATAGAGCAAAAGATGTTTTTCAACGCGCGAAGGACTACCCGCGCGGGACGGGAATTGTGCCCGAAATCGTGAGGCGGGCATCAGCGTCCCCGCGCGGGTAGTCACTCAATCGCTGCGCGATTTCGTGACATACCCGCGCCACTATCAACTATTGAGCAAAATCGCTGTTTCTGCTATAATTATGAGATTTATGCGCAAACTCATAACACTCACCGCAATGGTCGTGGGATTGGTGGCAATTTGCATCCCGAAAACGGCTGCAGAAGCAGACTGGAATCAGTTTGATACGGTCGCGGGTTTCCCGATTGAGGTGACTGTTGATTCTTCACTCATCAATAAAATTTCAAGATACGAAGGCAAGAAAATTACACTGCTCGGCGAGTGCCCGGGTGGTACGATTGAGGAACGCTCATACGTGGAAGATGGCATTGCATCCTTCACTATCACAGAAGAATGGACTAGGAAATCGGGTCCGTGCAACTTCACCATTGTGGATAACGAAGGAAAACAAATCGAACACGCCTCAGCTGAAATTTTCCCGGATGTAGTTGCAAGCAGAAGGCTGGAGTTTGTGGATGATGAAGAGTTCATTGTGGATCGCGAAACTGAACTCAGGGCTGGCTTCTTTGATCAATATGGAAACATTGCAGCAAGCCAGATCGTACTTCTTTCCAGTGATGCAGATATCGAGAAGGGTACCGAGGACATCGAGGGCTATGTACACTTCTTTGTTGTTCCGGAGCGCGGTGAAGAAATGTCACTGAGCCTTGTGGACACTTTGACCGGTGATAGCAAAAGGTTCAGGTTTTCCGTCACGGATCCATCTGCAGAAACCAGGAGCAACGGATCGCGAAGTAGCACTGTTACTCAACTTCTCGGAGAACTTATCCGTGCAAGTCTTCTTGATGAGTATCAAACAGGGGATGATGGCGACAATGGCAGAGGATCAAACTACGATCTTGTTGATTCGTTTGATGTTGTTGTGGGAGATGGCAGTACATCTACGCTTAATATCAATCAGCAGTATGATCTTACGATCACAGCGCTGAGCCGCGGAAAGAAAGTGAATTACGTGGATAGTGTGATCATAGAAACAACAGATGTTGATGCTGTCGTTCCTTCAAAATCGAAAAAGTTTAAGGCTGTTGGCCGCGGGGAGTTGATTGTTCCGCTTGCAATTATGTTCCAGACTCCAGGGGAGCAGACTGTAACAGTTCGCGACGAGGCGGATCCCACAGAGATCTTTGGCAAAACCAAAGTGTGGGTGCTTGGCCGGGAGGGAACTGCGTCCAATCTGGATATCATCGTGGATGAATATCCAGAAATTACCGCAAGCAAAACTGTAACAATAAGCGGAACTGCTCCTGCTTACACAAACCTTCATCTTTTTGAAAGCAACGAGGAGGGTGGAGAGAAATTCATTGCAAAATCAAGTTCAGGAAATGACGGGAATTTCTCTTTCGATGTTTCACTGGATATATCAACGGAATTACACACGCTGCTCATTCGCGATCCGGAAGGCAGGGCAAACGAATCGGATCAGTTCATCATTATGGTTGATGCAAGCACGCCGGAACTCATGAATGTTACGGTTGCACCATCAAGCGTTGCGCCTGGCGGAACGTTCACTGTGAGCATGAGGGCGGAATCCGGAGAATCAGTATGGGTCAAAATTGGCAGTGCGGATGAAGTAGAGCTCACAGAGGGTGATAGGGGATCGGATGGAATGAGCGTTTATGATGGAACTTTCACTGCCCCCGATCAGCCCGGAGTCATCAAAATTACGGTAAAAGTCAGCGATCGTGCAGGAAATGAAGTTACGGAAGAGGCATCACTCAAAGTCATCGCGTCGGCAACCGGAATTCCAAAAGTTATGGGTCTTTCTGCAAAGGTTCAGGATCAGGATGTTTTACTCACGTGGCATCCTGTTTCGCAAGCTCAGCGCTACAGAATTTACTTTGGGCCGGATTCCACAAATCTTACGCGGACTGTGGAGACAAGTGTGGCAACAACAAGCGTCAAGCTCACGGGGCTTAAGGCAGGGAAGTCATATGCATTTGCAGTTACGGCAGTTACTCAGATGGGTGAGGAGAGTACAGAGAAGAGCATGATTGTCACTGCAAGAACGCAAGGTTCCATTTTTAATCTCGCAGCAACTGGAATGGTCAACGGAGCACGGTTAATGTGGAAAGCGCTTTCGGATGAAAAAGTTCAGGCGTACCGAATCAAGTTTGGTGTGCAGAGTGGTGTTTACCCAGGGGAATACACTTTATCTGCAAGCGCAACGCAATACGATCTCCCTGATTTGATAAATGGGGTCACGTATGTTGTTAAACTTGAAGCGGTTAAGAAAAACGGAGAAGTAATCACAGATACGGTTGAAACAGAAGTTACAGCTGGGCAAAACGGAATGCCGGGGATTAAGCTCTCTACTCACGAGCCGCTTCCATTTACAGTCGGGAGCGGAGTGCATGGCAGTGCGCCAACAGTCAGGCCTAACAAGGTGCCTAGGAGTGGGGGAGGAGTGATGTCCTTCTTGGGTGTAGTCTGCTTGATGGCATGCTGGGGCTTCTCGCGGAAAATTTTCAATTATCAATTTTCAATTATCAAATAATTTTCAAAATTCAATTTTCAATTTCCAAGTATAATTCTAAATACAACTATGTTTGATACTTGAAAATTGATACTTGTTTGAAAATTGATACCTGAAAATTGAAAATTCTCTCCGATGACCTCCGCATCAAGCTTAGCAGGCCCAGTCGACATCACCTCCATAGGCGGTGCCGCATTCGATGTTTTCATAAAAGCTCCTCATTCGGTTGCATCAAAAGATGGTGAAGAGTTCATCCAATACCCCCTCGGTGGAAAGATCAAGGTCGAAAGCGTTTTACAAAGTTGCGGAGGCGGTGCTACGAACACATCAGTTGGCTTCTCACATTTGGGTCTGAATGCCCGTTTCTGCGGAGTGATTGGAGATGACGAATGGGGGCAGGGGATTCAGGAGGTCTTGAAAAAGGAGGGCGTAGATACATCAACTGCGATAATTGTTGAGGATGAGGTCTCGAGCTTCTCCATCATTCTTGTTGATCCGGATTCCGGAAAGCGAACGATACTCTATTCCCCAAACGTAAATGCGCATCTAAGCGATCCTGTTTTCCCCAAGGAACTTCTAAAACAAAGCCCGTGGATTTTCTTAAATCACCTGACAGATGTTTCCTGCGTAATTCTGGATGATCTTTGTGAAATTGTTTGTGGTTCTGAGGTCAAGCTTGCATGGAACCCTGGCGGCTCACAAGTTCGCGAAGGTTTTGATGCTCCGGTCGTCTGTGATCTTCTTGCGCAGACAGATATTCTCTTTCTGAATTCCGAGGAAGCCAAAAAGTTCACACGGGCAAAAACAATTGAAGATGCTTTGAAGATTGGAACTCAGAATGGTGCAAAAGTTATGTGTGTTACAGATGGTTCGCATGGTGCATATATTTCTGATGGGAAATCAACGTACTCATGTACTCAAATTCCAAAAACCGAAGTTGTGGATACAACTGGCGCGGGCGATGCGTTTGCAACCGGAGTCACATGGGCTGTTATCAGTGGTCTGACCTTGCAGGATGCTCTTAAGGCAGGTATGATTAGCTCTGCCAGCGTGATTTCCAAGATGGGGACTCAGGCTGGACTGCTCACGGAAAGTGAGATGCGTCAAAAACTTTCTTCTACTCATCTACAAATAAAATGAATACAAATTGTTGTGTTGTTATAGGATTATATTGTTCGCCCGTCCGACCATCGGGCGGGCAGAGCGAGTTAAATAGCGCTTTGCGACCATGTCAACTTCAATTTCTACAAAGCGGTCAAGGATCGCTCTGTCGAACAATATAGCAATATAATCCTATAACAATCCCTTGTTATGTCCGAAGACCAACTCCTACACATACAAGAACTTATCGATTCCGCGATGAATTCGCTTAAAACCGCACGCAATATGGCATCGGAAATGACAGGCGTGCAGGATGTTACGCGACAGAAATATGTGGCGCAGGCTTCTGTGCCATCCTCAGTCGCAGCTTCCGCTCCGGGTAAAGTTGTGGAAGGGATTTTTGACGGGCAGAACATGGTGGATGGCGATGGGCAAACCTATCCTGTTCCTGCAAACTATGCGAGCAAAAGTAAGCTTGTGGAAGGCGATACCATGAAGCTTACAATCACAGAGGATGGAAAGTTCATCTACAAACAAATCCATCCGGTTGATCGCAGGACTGTTGTTGGTGCATTGATTCAAGAAGACGGCCAGTACAAGGTTCTCGCAGAAGGGAAGACTTACCGTGTGCTGCTCGCATCCGTCACGTTCTACCGCGCAGAAGTTGGCGATCAGGTCACAATCATCCTGCCTAAAACCGAGGATGCGGTTTGGGGTGCAGTGGAGAATGTTATTCCGAAAGGCATGTCGGAGGCAGAGGCGCGTGAGATTATTCGGGCAGATGAAGAGGATGGGGAGCTTATGCCGGCTGTGGAGGAATAAAATCGTGGTATGATCCGTGCCACATGTTCTTCTCACTCTCTAAACAAAAAAGGCGCTTTGCCCTGTATGCCATTGCTTCCGCCTTTTCCGTATTTTTGATAGCAGGAGTGGGGTACGTGCTTTCCAGCCAAACTACGATCCTGAGTTCTGTTTTTGGTATGAATAAGGACGAGAATCGGGTTTTGCCTTCAACGCTCGAGGATTCCATGCAGTACCCCGTTCGCGTGGAGATACTCGTCCGCCAGGCAGAGGTAGAACTTGCAGCGGGGGAGGCAAATGAAGCAATCAGGCTTTACGAACGTGCACTTGAGCAGGGAGGAGATATAAAAGTTATGCGCAACCTTTTTGATGGTGCGCTGCTTGTTGGGGATATCAAAAAAGCGGAGTCAGTTTTGGGTTTGCTTTCCTTTCGTGGTGTCCCAGAAAGCACTCTGGATGCACTGCGCGGGTTGATGCTCATGCGAAAAGGAGAGCTGGCTCGCGCACGTCAGTTATTTGAGCAGAATATGCAACATGAGGAGCATAGTTTCGGTTTGCTTGTTACTTCCATTATCGAAGGAAACCACATTGAAGCAGAAGGATACATTGAGTTATTGCTTAAAAGCCGTGATCCATTAACCGTTCACTCTGCTCAAACGATCAAAGGTGCGTATGATGAGTTTGCGCTTTTTGAAGATGGGCAGGAGGAACACGTGAAAACTCTGCTCGCGCGTGCGCTTGGGCAAATCGGGCAATGGCCTGTCGCGTCCGTTCTCCTTTCCGAAGTAACCGCAGATGAACCGCATTACCGCGATGCACACATACTTCGGGGCTATTCATACTTTATGATGGGTGAAGGTGAGAACGCGCTTGAGGCATTCGAAGCTGCGCACAGCATTGATCCCGAGAAAGCAGAAACGCAGTACTTTTTAGGGCGTATGCATGAAAGGCTGGGGAACGAACTGGAGGCAATGACTTTCTTCGGTTACGCACTACAAAACGGCTTCACTCCAAAGCGATCCGTGCGTGAGCGCCTCGCAAATCTTGCAATTGACCGTGGGTCTTTTGAAGAAGCAATCGGTCAATTAATGGCGATTGTGGATGAGGGTGAAGCGGATGCAAAGATCTATCGGGAGCTCATCACTTTAGTTTTAGATCATAAAAAAGACACCGATCAGGCACGCGATCTTGCATTGCAGGCAGAAAAAGAAATAGGGGATAGCTCGGCAGAAGTCCTTGATCTAATCGGCTGGACCGCCTTTTTAATTGGCGATCTGGATGAAGCGGCAACTCATCTCCTTGCTGCAACTTCACAGGATCCAACACTCGCTTCTGCGTGGTACCATAATGGCCTGCTTGCGGAGCATGTGGGTGACAGAAATTCTGCTCTTGCCTCGTTTAGGCGTGCGTATGAGGAATCAATTGGGAGTGATCAGGATTTGGCTTTTAAGGCTGCGGAGAGGCATAATGTGTTGCTTGAGGGGGAAAATGAGAGTAGTTAGGCCTTTACACCTCGTCGTTAATCCAAAGTTGCACATCAGCCCAGGATTGCACGTCTATATTCGTCGTTAGCCCCGCATTAAAATGCGGGGCTAACAGATATGCTGCCAGTTCATACACAGACCGCAATCACCCAAATTTATAACAAAAAGCCCACAACTTGTGCGGACTTTTTGTATTTGTTTTAGACCCTTCGCGAGCTATCAACGGGTTCCAAGAATTGGAAAGCCGCTGAGCCTGGTGATGGAAGGGGCGCGAGGAGGTTTCCCGCTAATCCCGTTTCCGGGATATACATTTCTGCCTTGCTTTGGTCCCTTGTTTCTCCTCGTGACCTGGCGAGGTCCCCGTGCCGCCTCGTGCATCGCATGGCAATGGACAAGGACTGGGGAGTAGGGGTGGAATCAGCAATCCAGGTAACCTCTTTTCCCGGAATGCTTTAGCGCAGAGCAGTAATGTGTAGGGAGGGTGATGTCACCGCCTCCATGTCAGTCCTCCGCAATAGGGATTGAGAGAGGTGACAGGAGAGGCATGCAAGGTGCTGGTGGCATCACTCTCCCTACGGGGTATCAATGGTAGAAGGAACAAAAAAGGTTTATGTTTGTCTGGATTTGGGATTGCTTCGTTTTCGAAGAAATCTGGGCACAGTACCAGCCGTATTCAGGGCTGCAAGTTTTAGGGATAGCGTCATCTTCAGTTTTGGTTTGTGATCACAAAACGTATTCAGGAAATCGCTTTAGGAAGCCAATCGATGTTTTGGACTGCTGCTGCTTGTATATTGACATTCGTGGCAATGAGATAAATTTTCAAGTTTTTGTATTCCTTGGAATCAGTAACCCAAGTCAGTAGACTGGATTCGATTTATGACAAAGATTGTAGGACACAGGGGCGCAGCTGGATATGTGCCAGAAAACACACTACTCTCATTTCAGACAGCTATTGACATAGGATGTGATAGAGCTGAGTTAGATGTCAGGCTTTCAAAAGATGATGAAGTGGTTGTTTTTCATGATGAAGAGGTGTCAAGAGTGACGGATGGAACAGGCTTTGTTCATGAATTGAGTTTAACGGAACTAAAGAAATTAAATTTGTCTGATAATCAAAAGATACCGACTCTGCAGGAGGCTATTGATTTGTGTAGGGGAAAGATTGATTTACAGATCGAATTAAAAGCACAAAGAACTCCACAATTAGTTACTAAAATTCTCCTAAAAAATAACTTCGTAGAGTACGCAATTGTAACCTCATTCAATTCAGAATTATTGCAAGAAATTAAAGCAATGAATCCGGAGCTTAAAGTAGGTTTGTTATTCAGAGAGTATTCTGAAGAAATATGGGGATTGGCAGAAGCAATTCCGTTGGACATCATTGGGCCAAGGGGCAACATCGTTACTGATGAAATCGTGAACGCAGCTCGTAAGCTTGGCAAATCTGTTTATGCATACCATGTCAACGACAAGAAAATTGGAGATAGGCTGATTGCATTAGGGGTTGATGAGATAGGAACAGATTTCCCAAAATTATTTATCGGTTCTAAGGAAGCCAGAAAAACTAAATGAATTATGCTGCAAACCCTCTTCCATCAACGGTTACAATCGGGTTTCACATGGATTATTGCTGTTTTGATTGCGGTTTTTGTTCTTTTTGCATCTATTTGTGTATTCATTCTACTTTCACGAATTGAATTCCCGGTAAACAAAAATCCTGAACACAATTTTTATTCAAAATGTGAGGATTGTATGTTTGTTGTAGAGGGATCAAATCCATCTGCAATGCTCAATCAGGGGATCAACTTCCTATATAAAGATGGATCTGATGAGGGATTGATATCGCATGCACTCCCTCAGTCATATTTTTCCGATGTCTTCGGGGATGGTCATCGGCTGAAGGAATTACTCGAATCAGCCGGTGATGAGCCGTTCAAATTTATCATCAAAGATGGTGAGGGCAGCATTGCCTGGGCGTTCTCGACTTCACTATCAGAATCCGGCGATGTGGTTGACAGTCTTCACAAAAATTTTGCAGATGAGTTTTCTCCTGCAGTTATACGCGAGCGCACAGTTCCGACCGGCAGAGTTGTACGTGATGTTGTTGCGGATCCGGTCGGAGTCAAAAATTATGAGGAAAAGTGGCGCTCGTATCGCATTCGCGAGAGTGCACATGCAGATTCTGGTAACACATTCGTTACAGCGGCTAGGGGTGATCATGTAGCTCTCGGAAACGGGAAAGATCCGCTTCTTGAGGTGATTGAGTCTGCGCCATCTGATCAGCTGCAATTCTTTGCAAGCGCTTCGGGATTCTATCTATTTTCACGCGCATTCCCGGATTCAGACGTTTTAAGGCATGTAAGAGGGATACTTTCAAAGACGTACGAAGGTCACCTTTCTCTTTCCTCCTGGCAATGTATACCGTAAGATGTGTCCGCCTTTTTCCAATCTTAAATTATGCCAAAGACCGATGATCCGGTAATTCAGGATGACTCCGCAGCAGGTGGAGATGAGGAGAGAATCCTTATAACCAAGGAAGGATTAAAAAAGCTCAAAGACGAGCTGGATAATTTAAAGACAGTAAAACGAAAAGAGGTTGCAGAGCGCCTTAAGGAAGCGATCTCTTATGGTGATCTCTCGGAAAACGCTGAATATGAAGAAGCAAAGAACGAGCAGGCATTTGTTGAGGGGAGAATTCTGGAGCTTGAAAAGAAGATCAGGAATGCCAAAATCATTTCCGAAAAGCATGCAAAGAAAGCAAAGACTGTTGAGATTGGTTCCGAGGTTACGGTTCAGGAAAAAGGTGGCAGAAAAGAACCGGAGACATACTCGATAGTTGGTTCCACAGAGGCTGATCCAATCGAACTAAAAATCAGCAACGAATCCCCAATGGGCAAGGCTCTTTTGGGTAAGAGTAAGGGGGAGGTTGTGGAGGTGGAAGCGCCGGGGGGGAGATTCCGGTTCGAGGTGGTTAAGATTGCATAGGTGGGAGAATTGCTGAACGGATTATAGTTACCGGTTTTTAGTTATTAGTTTTTAGTTGGGGCTGCAAATTCAGGCCCTGGTGTTTGTTTTGATATTGTAGAGAAACTAACAACTAAGAACTAAAAACTAATAACTCGTTTGTTCACGATCTGAAGCCAGGCAACGTTTGTGGTACGATGTCCCCATGCCAGACGACAAGAATACTTCCGTCACCGTGCCAGATGACCTGAAAAAGAAGTTCCCAGAACTTGTTGCACTAATTCTCGGTTCCGAGAGCATGAACGATGAGGAGCGGCAGTACTGGGTAAACATTCTGCCTGTAATGACTCCGGAGCAGCGCGAAAACCTGCAACAGATTTTGCAGAACGAGAAAGATCAACTCGCGGCGATTGATGAGAAATATTCCAAGGAGATGGAGTCACTTGGTAAGGGCAAGGCGGTTAAAGAGATGGCGGAAAAGCGCAAAGCAAAAAGGCAGGAGAGGCATGCTTCTGAGAGTAAGGCAGAAGAAGAGGAGCAGCGCAAAGAAGAAGAGATTCTGCAGGCGATTTCCGAGTTAGAGGGCTAGCAATTCCTTCTCAAGCAACGTAACAAGCTCAATCGGTTCTGTGCCAGTTGCCTTGATTCCTCCGGTCTTCAAAGCCTCATCCGCTTTTACGAGCCTTTCGACGAATGCCTTCATCTCTTCTTCCGAAAATTTTTCAACTCGTGGCATCAAAGATCTCACGCCGGGGAAGGGGATTCCGGCTTCCTTGCTTATTGCCATCGGCGAGAGATTCTTCTCGTTCTTCCACATCCAAATTGTTGCCATATTGCGAGCGATCCAGAGGAAAAGATTCCAAAGCCTAAATGCATCCTCGCCGCTTTCATGAAGTTTTCGCGCAAATTGGACGCTTTCAGCTGCTTTTCCACTGCCTATCAAATCACTCATTTTCCAAACAGTGTGTTTTTCGCTTGGCATGCAGACGCGGTCAGCTTCTTCAGTTGTCGGTTTATCAGCTGAGTATGCGATCAACTTAAGACACTCATTTTTAAGATGCCACTGATCAGAACCGACTACCGAGATCATATGAGCTGCAGTGTTTGCATCAAGATTTGATCCGTGTTCTGCGGCAACTTCCTGCATCCAGCCGATAAGTTGATTAGGTGTTTTTGGCAGAAAAGTTTTTAAGGTTGCATTCTTTATTAAAAACTTTGTGACACTCTTCCTTTTATCAACAATCGGTTCAACGAATGCAAGGATGGTTGCAGGGTGGATAACATCACCCAATGATTCCAGATTCTCCTTTGTGAACTTTGGTGGAATTCCTTCCACAAGTACCAGTCTCTTTTCACCCAAAAAAGGTGCAGAACGAACTTCTTCCAAAAGATCCGTCCACGATAAAGTTTTCCCCTGCAAAATCTGCAAATTGGCTTCTCCGTGTTTTTCCAAAAATGATCTCTTCCACCTGGCGATTTCCTCCGAAAGTTCGAAGGTGTTTTCGCCGGTAAAGAGGAAGAGTTGGGATTTCATGCTTCTGGATTATAGCCTTTTTAGAACCCATCAAAATAGCCAACAGGAGCCAAGATATCATTTTGCCGAGGTCGGGAAATTGATCGAAGCGGATAAAGGTGTCAAGCGTCAATTACAGGATTTTCTGCCTCGGATTTAATCGTACCCAAATCGGGTACGGTTGACGTTAATCCAGCAAAATTACCGTTTTTTAGTTGTACCCAATTTGGGTACAACTCGGTCTATAGGGGTGATTGTTTGCTGATTTTGCAGGCAGGAGGACTAAAGTCCGTTTTATTTGTTCGTTAACCCTGCACTTAAGTGCAGGGTTAACGGCGTCACAATCGTGGGCTTTAGCCCTCCATGAGCAAAAATATTTACCGCAGAGTCGGGGAATCATCTTTTCCGTTGTTATTCATGGGATTGCTGGAGTTATATTCCCAGAAGGGCGAAAATTTAGTGTAACGTTGCGAAGCAAAATTTTCGAGTTCCGCCACCGAGCGTCAAGATTTTAGTTGTATTCTTTTCGCAATAACCCAACCAGCTTCTTCTCCTAAATAATAGAAAATGCCAATAGTTTTTGCTAAAAATTTAAATCTTGGATGAAACTGTTTTAAATATTTTTTAGCTTTTGCCAGTTTTTCTTTTGATACATCTACTGTTGCTAATGTTGAATGAAATTTCCATCCATTAAATTCAATCTCGTAAGGTTCGATATGAAACTTTTTTCTTAAGTCAGATATAATTTTACTTTGTATTTCTTTTAGTCTGGGATTTTCTTTAACATCTAAAAAAATTACATTGCTTTTACCCTCGAAATAATTAAAACCATCCAATTCAATTTCGAAAGGTTCAAAATGTTTGGCAAAATTTTCAAGATACTTTGCAAAGGGTTCTAATTCATCTGTATCAAAAGGTCCTTTAATCGTAATGTGGGGACTTTGTCTTAATCCCCAGCATAATCCACACTTTTCACAAAGTTCAAGCTCCATTTGTCGAGCAAAGTTGTGACTTTCATCATCCAATAATATTGCAAAACCTATTCTCATACGACTGGTTGGGTTATTGACTGCTTAAATCTTACTACGGATAGCGAGGCGACGGAATTGAATATAACTCCCAATTACAATAAATTTTCCCATCACACACCTCCAATCCCCTTGAAAAACACCGATTTTAGGTAAATTACACCTTTACCCTGCGCTTAGCCCAGGAGCGCTACGGAGCGTTAGCGGA
>CAZWES010000022.1:0-20406 GCA_964632395.1 uncultured Candidatus Peribacteria bacterium
GCCCGTTTTTTCTGTGTGGGTTCAAACACGGGGTGGGGGGGGGGGTGGGTGGGGGGGGGTGGGGGGGGGGGGGGGGCGGGGGGAGGCGGAGGAGGACATAACCTGCAATTTATTATTGTGGGAGATGCTGAAGAAGATGTAATGCCAACCGGAGATATTGCTACTGGCCAACGTTGCATTGCACCTTTCCGTGAAGGAGATCCAATTCCGCAGGTTAATGGTAATATTAAAATGGAGGTGAATGGCCACCAGGTAACATACAGAGATGTTCCAGGTGATATATGGTTTGCACCCTTTGTAGCTGCATTGATTAGAAGTGGGATAGTATCCGGATATCGTGATCCCGATGGCAGGCTGCTTGGCTTATACGGCCCATCGGACAATGTAACACTTGCTGAAGTAGCAAAGATGGCCATCGAGCTTTCTGAGGAGAACCCAATATTTCCAGCAAACCCGCCACTGAATAAATCTGCCGTTGGGATGTGGGCCGAAGAATATGTTGCGTTTGCGGAACAAAGAGGATTTTCCACGTACAAAAAAATGCCTGATGTTAACCAACCTGCAACTCGTTCTGAAGTTGTAAGCATTATGCTGGAAGCAGTTGAAATGTCTCTTATAGAAGGTGGAAATTCACCTTTTAAAGATCTTTCCAGTGATCATCCGGGATATGATGCGCTGATAACAGCAACGTTTCTTGGGATTGTTAGTGGAGATACGAGCGAAGATGGCGAGCTTCTGTATACCATACGGCCGGATGATCCTGTTAACCGCGCTGAGACCGCCAAGATATTTGCAAAGCTGGGTGCAAGGAATTGTTGGGAGTAAAAATGTAGTCTGCGTTCTACTCATTCAATTGATGTTATCTCACTGATGTATTCGCGATGCATTTCCAGTAATTCTTCATCTGGAATGGGTATGGGGCATGCATGCTCCTCATCTCTCCTACCAGCCCTTCGACTCGTCCGCCCTTCGGCAAGCTCAGGACGGACTCGCTCAGGACAAAATATCTTCGGCTTCGCACTGCGCCCTTCGGGGTTGTGCTCAGCTCGAATTCAATTTTGGCTGGGGCGGAGGGATTCGAACCCCCGAATGACGGGACCAGAACCCGCTGCCTTACCACTTGGCTACGCCCCAACACTATTATCTATTTTACCAGAATTTCATCTCTTCTACCCAGTTCTTTTCTTGTGTATTATTTATTTTACATACCTCTTGACAAGAATTTCTACATCAAATATGCTAGTGACATAATATGCTTTCTAAATTCATCCACCAACAACGCACCAGCCGCAATCTTACGCAGGAGCACCTCGCATTACAGCTTAACATGTCCCGTCCTACCTACATGCAGATCGAACGCGGCACACGGGAGATTACGGTTAGCGAGGCTAAAAAGCTTGCAGAGATTTTTGGAATGACACTGGAAGATTTTCTGATGCAGAGGGAGCCAATTGAGCCAGTGGTGACACTCGTGGGCAGTAAGAGAAATCCTGTGGCCAGGAAACCGGAGATGCGCATTAACGTGCCCCAGAAGAATATGCGCAAATTTAAGGAGGTACTCCTATACATTCTTGAGAGAGTCGGTGCGCGCCCCAATATCGGCGAGACAGTTCTATATAAGATTCTCTACTTTATTGATTTTGATTTTTATGAGAAATTTGAAGAACAACTCATAGGTGCAACTTACGTTAAAAACAAGTACGGTCCGACTCCGGTTGAGTTCAAAGCCATTGTAGAAGAGATGGAGAAAAAGGGTGAGATTGAGCGTGTGAAAAGTTCATACTTTAGGTATGAACAAAAGAAATATCTTCCGCGGCGACAACCGGATCTATCTGTTCTATCTGCACGGGAACTTGGGCATATTGATGAGGAACTGAGTCGGCTAGCGCACATGAGCGCAAATGAGATCAGCAATTATTCCCACGAGGATATGCCGTGGAGGGCTGCGGAGAAAAATGGAAACCAGTTGGAATACGAAATGGTTTTTTACAGGGATCACAAACATTCTGTACGCAGCTACGATGATGATCCTCTTTGATGAGACAGATGTTTTCCGGAAGGAATTCAAAAAGCTTCACAAGCGATACAGGACGTTGTCCGGAGACTTTGCGCATCTAAAAATAGCGTTGCGGATTACTGCAATTCCTTGTGATAAACACACTGCAGTTCTCGCTCGCCAGGGAAATATCCAGATAGTAAAAATTCGTATGAAATGTCGTGCACTACGTGATAAGTCGCTACGTGTGATCTATGCCTATAACAAAGATGAGGACTGCATCACATTTTTGGAGTTATATTACAAGGGTGATAAAGACAGGGAAGATCTAAATAGAATTCGCGAGTTTCTACTTCCGTAGCGGCCCCATCATCTGCAACCTACTCGGCACAATCTTCCACTTAGTAAGCGGAACATTGATGAGCAGTATCCCAACCATCATCACAATCAAACTGACGAGCTGATGGGTTTGCAGAGATTCACCAAGAATCGAGTTGGCAAGAACTATTGTGAAGATAGGGGAAAAGAGTGAAACGATTCCCGCCTCAAATGCTTTTATGTTTTTAAGTGCGCTGAAGAATAAGAGGTAGGGGAGAATGAATCCGGCGATTGAAAGCAACAAGACAAGCCAGATGTTTTGGTCGGAATAGAAAAGTGAAAGTGACTCAGGTTCCCTCCAAAGCATCCATGTGCCAACTATCACAAGGCTCAATGTGCACTTCAAAAGAACGATGGAGTCTAAGTGCCTGTGCGTTATGTATTTTTTATGGGAGATAACGCTAAGCGGGCCGATCATGGCACTCAGCAGAAGTAGAATTGTTGCATTATCAAAAGAGAAGCTCATGAGTTCTTTGTATAGCAGGATTCCAAGTCCGATGAGTAAGACGATGATTCCCTCAATTGAATTCTTTTTGAGTCTTTCTCCGAGAAACATCATTGCAAGCAGAACTACGAAGATAGGTGAAATGCTTTTTATGAGTACAGTCTGTGTTGCTGTAGTCCATTGCAGAGCGGTAAAGGCAAGAATCGGAGCAATCACACCTCCTGTGATGGTACTTATCAAAAGCCCAAACCAATCCTTTGAATGCAAACTCCACGATTTTTGGTGATGTATGGATGCAAGTTCATGGACTCCCAGAATTATCACAGCCATCAGCAGAAGGAGGACATAGAGTGAAAGTGGAGTCCACCCCTCAAGTAGTAGATATCGGCTTATTACAGGCTTTAAACTAACTCCGCCGTAGCAGATGAGTAGCATTACGAGTGCGCGTTGCTTTTTAGCATCTGATTTGAAGAACATTGTGAAAAAATAATAGCATGTATTGGTCAATCCTGAGTGCTTTATCAGCACAAAGAATATTGCGATACTCCCCGAACGTCCTACATTATTCTTTCCCAATCCTCTTATGAACAATTGTGGTACATGTTGTAAAGTCTGCAAAATCCTCGTGGTTGTTGGTGCAATCAACTGGGGTCTTGTCGGCTTGTTTGGTTTCGACCTCGTTCAGGCACTGGTCGGCTCATGGCCGATGGTCGCAAAGGTTGTGTATGTCCTTATTGGTGTCGCTGGTGTGATGATGCTTGTCGGCATGGTTAAGAAGGGTTCATGCAAGCCATGCGGCACGCCACCACAGCCCGGTGCGCCAATGTAGTAGATCCGTTTTCTTTTTTCTTTCCATCATTGTCTTATGAAAAAGAAGCATCTTGTAGCTGGCGTTGTTGCTGCGTTTGTACTCGTTTCCTGCGGCGATACCACCAGTGGTGGAGACGGAGTTGATAGAAGTGGCATTTTTGGCGGAGGTGGTGATGAGGAGAAGGCTCAGGAGGAAAAAGAACAGGAGAAAAAGCCTCCGGTTCAGGTGCAATATCCAACAGGTATTAATGCACCCTGTGAGAGCGATGGTGACTGTGATGAAGGTTATACGTGTAAGTCCTCCGGTACATGCCAGATTGTTTGTACGGAACATGCAGATTGCGGAAATGGAAAGCATTGCAGGTCAGGAGAGTGCAAGAAAGATTGCTCAGGCGTTACAGAAAAGTGCTCCAATAGGCGTCCGTGTTGTTTCTTTGATGATGATGGAGATAAGCAGACGGATGTTTCCTGTATTCCGGATGAGAAGGGTGATGATAGGTGTTTGGTTGAGTGATGCTTCGTCTCCGCACTTCGACTCGCACAGCATGACACTCTACTCCATTCTTTCCTGCATCTCCGCCTCCCGCAACGCCTCCACAATCGGACCGATCGCCCCCTCTAAAATTTTGGGCAGATTGCTGTAATTCTTTTTGATGCGATGATCCGTCACGCGGTCTTGCGGGTAGTTGTAGGTGCGTATTTTTTCACTTCTATCTCCTGAACCAACCTGCCCCGAGCGCATATCGCCGCGCTCTTTTGCAAGGCGCTCCTGTTCAAACGAATAAAGCCGTGATCGCAAAATACTCATCGCTTTATCTTTATTTTTATGCTGGGACTTTTCATCCTGGCAGGTGACGACTATTCCTGATGGGTTATGT
Source organism: uncultured Candidatus Peribacteria bacterium (assembly GCA_964632395.1). Lineage (GTDB taxonomy): Bacteria > Patescibacteriota > Gracilibacteria > Peribacterales > Peribacteraceae > CAZWES01. The sequence continues at coordinate 4,508 of CAZWES010000022.1, forward strand.
GTGATTCGAACAGCGGAATCAGTTGTGTTAACGCTTTGTCCTCCCGGTCCTGAACTTCTGAATACATCAACCGTCAGGTCTTCCGGTTTTATTTCCACGTCCACGTCTTCAACTTCCGGCAGGATTGCGACTGTGGCTGCTGAGGTGTGGAGCCTTCCTTTACTCTCCGTCACAGGAACCCGCTGCACGCGATGCACGCCACTTTCAAATTTCAGGAGACCATAAGCTCCGTCATTTGGGATACGCATGATAGCTTCTTTTATGCCGCCGCCTTCCGCATCACTTTTATCCATTAGTTCAGTTTGCCATCCCTGCTCCTCAGCGAATCTTGTATACATCCTGAGCAGTTCTGCGGCAAAAAGAGCAGCCTCCTCGCCACCGGTTCCTGCACGCACTTCCAGAATTACAGGACGATCGTCATCGGGATCTTTTGGTGCGAGTGCAGTTTTCAGAATATCATTGAGTTCCGTGATTCGTTTTTGAGCCTTCGATGCTTCATCTTCTGCAAGCTTTAAGAGCTCCGGATCATCTTTGATGTTCTTCACTTCTTCAATTGCTTTGTGGCATCCAACGTATTCTTTTAGCATCGGGAGAATTTCATCAAGCTCTGCCATGCGCTTTCCAATTCGTTTGAGTTCAGATGGGTTTGAGGAGATATCAGGATCTGCGAGCTTCGCCTGAAGTTCGTCGTATTCGCCGAGGAGGGAATTGATGCGGTCGAGCATGTGAAAATGATAGCGGTAGTCACTTCAGTACGATAGCCACTTGAGTAGCTAAGCTGCTAGAGCCAGTCCTGTATGTTGTTCCAAACTACATTCAGTTGACATAGGAGCCGCATCGTACGGATCATGTCCAAAATGTGTGGACTTTTTTGCGATAAACCTGGGCAAAAATAAGAGAACGAAGATTTGTGTTGGCGATTCCAGAGACTGCGCGAGCGGTCCTGCGCTTTCGGATGCCATTTTCCCGCCAAGCCAAACCATGCCTGTTTAAGAACAACCGGACACGCACGCGCCACCATCAGCCAACCTCGTTCTGGGGGCTTTTCTCACTCTTGGCTACAGTCCTGCCCCGGCGTTCTTATTTTTCTCCACACATTTTGGCGTTGATCCTATCGTACAGGTATGTTTGAGGTAATGCAATGGAATTGTGATACCCTCTCACAAACATGCCTCGCACATTGCTCTCAGCGTTGACTGTTCTGATGCTGATGTCACCTCATCTGATACAAGCAGCTGAACTCCACTACGCCGACGTACCATTCGGTTCGTGGTACGTGGAAGAAGTTCAAAACTTTTTAGATCAGCAATATCTTGATTCATCTCAGGCCTTCTTTCGTCCAGCTGACCGTGCAACCCGTGCGGAGTTTATGAAGCTTGTAGTTGAACTCAACGACGGGATACTTGATGAAATTCCAGCATCTCCATCATTTGATGACATCTCTCCGGGCGATTGGTTTTTTGGGTACTTAGAAGAGTCTGCACGGGAGGGATGGGTTAAAGGTGATGGCAACTGCTTTGGGTCAAAACCATGTCATGTGAGACCAAATTCACCAATAACACGTGCAGAAGCTGCGGTTTTGATTCGCCGTGCATTTGGAAAAAAGAGGATGGGCAGAGCCCCCGCATTTTCCGATAATCCTGCAGGCGAGTGGTTCACGGATGCAATACAGGGTGCCGCCGATCATTGTATTTTGCGTGGAGATGAGGGCACGCGAAATGTGCGGCCGCATGATCTTTTGAATCGAGCTGAAATGGTTGCGATGCTTTATAGGGTTGATAATGGGGGGCGATACCCCGACTGTTTGTGATTTCCTGGAAAAAGCTCCAAGTTCCAAGCTACAAGCTCCAAAAACTTATAAGTTCCAAGCTCCAAATCCTTCTTATTCTTTTAGAATTTTGGAGCTTTTTGGAACTTGGAACTTGGAGCTTGGAATTTAATGCATGATACCAATTGTCAGTCCATAAACCTCCGACTACAATCAAACCATGTTTGAGGCATTCCAAATCGGCCCCTTCCTATTCCGCTCCCACATACTCTTTTTGCTAATTGGGATCTGGCTTGCTTCTGAATTGTTATTTCGCATCACAAAAAAAGAAGGACTCAGGATCAGCTTATTTTTAAATGATGGACATTGGTATGTGCTTAGCTTTCTGATTGGCGGAAGGCTGCTTGCCATGATGTTGTTGTATCGCGTGTATTTGCAAAATCCTGCGCGTATTCTGATTTTTTGGGATGGCTCCTTTAGCGTTGTTGGAGGATGCATGGGAATCGCAACCGTTTTATTCATGAGGACACTGAAGAGGAGAGAGCCTTTCCTAAAATGGCTGGATGTTCTTATGCCGCCTATGGCGTTGCTTATGGCATTTGAATGGTTTGGAAGATTTCTTGGTGCAGTCTCATACGGCAAGCCGACAAATGTGCCATGGGGGATGATTCAATCTGCAATGCATGTGCGCTACACCGTTCCGGTACACCCAACTCAGCTCTATTACGCACTCTGGTTTCTCGGCGTCACTTTAATACTTTTGATGCTTCATAAAAGGAGATTCGAAGCCGTAATGCAACCAAGTGTCAGACTACGATTTGGCATGCCGACTTTGGTTGGGGTCATCTTGAGTGCTCTTGCAGTTGTGATATTCGAATCTTTCCGCGGCGACTTTGCAGTCATGGTTTTTGCCAAGTGGAGTGACTTCTTGTTCCTTGGTGTTCTTTTTGCAAGCCTTGGAATTATTGCAGCTTTCGAGAAGAAAGTTTCCACGCGATACAGTCTGGCAAACAGCATCCTTGTTGGTTTTGGAACTGTGGCATACATAGCTCTGCGGCCGTATATTCCGGCTTCCAGCATTGAGTGGCGGTTCAGCCAGTTCCTGGCAGTCCTTGCGATGCTCGCCGTTGTCGTGTACGTTGTGGCGCACAGATGGAAATACCCGCGTCTCTCACCGCCCTCATTCCTTCAAACGGGATCTTCTCAGGGATCCTGAGCTTCGATCCGCTTATCCGCTCATTTCAGATAGGACTTGGCGTCTTTGCAGCGCTTCTTGTCTTTCTGGTCTTCTATGCCACGCGTGATGTTCTCAAAAGGTCATCATCACTGACATTCCAGCTCTTTAGTATAGTGCTTGTGGCTGCTCTCCCAGTCGTTGGGTTTTTGTTTTACTTAATTATCCGTCCAACGCAAACTTTGCGCACAAAGCAGATGGAGAAGAATGTTGAGGAAATTCTCAATTTGCTTAAGGAGCGACAGGAGAAACTTCAGGCAGTTCGCACAAAGGCAAAGAGTGCAGCAAAAAGGAAGGGTGAGAGTGATCAAAAAGAGAAAGCAAATGAGAGGATTGTCTCCAAGGCACCTGCTTCCGTGTCGTAAAATGCTTCAGTACTGGTTTTACCCGAACCCCGGCAACGTAGAGTACTCGAGCCCCAAAGTCATACTTTTGATGGCGGTTTGTGCATTGATGCTTGTCGGTTCGTTTGCACTTGGAAGATGGAGGAAAAAGCATTCCAATCCCGTCACGAAAAAATTGACCACATCGTGGCCGAGGATGATGCGGGCATTGGGATTCGTCGGTCTTGTTCTGGCCGTCTGCCGTGTTGAGGAAATCCAGTTCTTTGCAATGAGGTTTTTGTGGGTGGTGTGGCTTTTGACACTGATCGCATACGTCATTTTCCAGGCGTGGATGTGGAAGAAGAGGCACTATACGATTGTGAAGAAAGAGAGGTTGGATGATCCAAGGGAGAAGTATTTGCCTTAGTCCAAATGATAAATGTCAAATTACAAATGCCAAATGAATTCCAAATGTAAAATGCCAAATGAAGATGAAAATCCAAAGGCCAAAACGTATGATTTGGAAGAGAGAACCGCAAAGTTCGGGGAACAGGTGGTCTTGTTTATAAAAACGCTTCCAAGAAACGACATCACCCGACCTCTAATAGATCAACTTATCCGTTCGGTCACGAGCGTCGGAGCCAACTACATGGAAGCAGATGGAGCCGAATCAAAGAAAGATTTTCGCCACAAGATTTCCATTTGCAAAAAAGAAGCGAAGGAAAGCCGGTATTGGCTGCGGATAATTGCAGTTGCATGCCCGGAGAAAAAGGAAAAGTGCAGAATTCTTTGGAAGGAAGCGAATGAATTAGCGCTGATATTTTCTTCTATATTTAACAGCGCAGGAGGAAAATCTAAGTAATGACGAATTACAAATGACAAGTGAATGACAAATGTCAAATACCAAATGACAAAGTTTTTGTAATTTGGCATTGAAAATTCCTTTGACATTTGACATTTGTCATTTGTAATTCATGGCTGGGCATATGCTAAACTCTCTAACCAGTATGTATCCTCGCATTCTGGGCATTGGCGCATTCCTGATATCCGCTTTTCTCTTTTTCCTCCTCCCCGCAACAACCCACGCCGCAACGTTATATTGGGTCGGCGGCAACGGCGACAGCGTAAACACCAACGCAAACGACTGGTCTACAACCGATCCCGCAGCATGTAACGACGGGGGAGGGGATGCCGGCGCCGTTCCAGGAGCTTCCGACATTGCAGTTTTTGATGCTGATTGTGATAACAATGCGGTATGATTAAGGGCATGATCGTCTTCGTCGACGAGTCCGGCATTCACAAACGAGTCGATCACTCAGCATTCTCCGTTGTGTTCGTGTGCATCGATGATTACGAATCTGTGGAGAAGGCTGTATTGGAAATCGAGGAAAGATATCGCCTTAATCCGTTTCACTGGTCAGATCTTCCATGGAAATTACGTGAGGCATTTTTGTGTGATATTGCTAAGCTTCCGTTCAGTGCAAAAATTGCGATTGTAAGAAACCCTATTACGCCGGCAAAAACGCTCGAGTGGGCCTTGCAGCACCTTTTGGTTGAGCGTGATATAAAGAAATTGTACATCGATGGAAAGAAACCTCGTTGGGTCGAGCGCAAACTCAAAAAAGTGCTGCGTGATAAAGGTATATCCGTACGAAAACTAAGAACAGCACGACATGACTCAATACCAGGTCTTCGCATCGCCGATGCAATAGCGGGTCTTGCAAGGACTTTTCACGATAATCCCAAAGGCAGGGCAAAACCTCTCTGGGATATGATGAACAAAAAAATAACCACCCGTCTTGCGGGTGGTCAGACTGGCGGGTAAGGCTCTAAGAGAACCGCTTCCTATCGGGAATTTTTCCCCGCTGCCTTGTTTCGACTCTAGTATACAGCTCCAGTTTCCATTGTCAATGCCGCACCCCCAAATTGTGTTGCAGGGGGGGGGCTTATGGTAAACTCTCCAACCATGAAGCTACCGAGGCTGTTTCTCTGTTTTCTATTCGCATCTGCCCTTTTCCTTGCACCCTCCGTCGCCTTCGGGGCAACCCTCTACTGGGTAGGCGGCAACGGCGACTCCGTAAACACAAACGCAAACGACTGGTCTACAACCGATCCCGCAGCATGTAACGACGGGGGAGGGGATGCCGGCGCCGTTCCAGGAGCTTCCGACATTGCAGTTTTTGATGCTGATTGTGATAACAATGTGGTGATTGATAGTGCGTGGAGTGTGGCGGGAATAAGGTTCAACGAAGGATACTCGGGAACAGGGACTCAGAATAATTCGACTACATTAACTGTTGGATCTTCACATTTCGTACAGGCTGCGGGGGCGTTTGTTGGTGGAGATGATGCTATTAACATCAATGGGACTTTTACGATGACTGGTGGAACATTTACTGCGACGAGTGGGACAATGACTGTTGGCTACTATGTTAATGGCGCGACGATATTTACTATCGGCAACGGAGCTACCTTCATACACAATGACGGTAACTTAACCTTTCACCCTTCGATGAACGACAATGTCGACCGTACCTTTACGATAGATGTAGATACCTCACTCACATTATACGATATAACTATAAACTGGACTCTCATGGGTGGAGGAGGTGGCAAGCCCGTTATTACTGCAGCCTCCGGAGACACCATTATAGCTAGTAACAATTTTACAATAACTGACGGAAAATTAGCAGGCGACTGGGAAGTCCAGGGCAATCTTACTATTGCCAGCGGAGCTGACGGGGGAGGAGCAGGAACTGTAACTTTTTCTGGAACGAGTGATCAAACTTATGCTTATACTGCCAGTGGCATAGGTTCCAGTATAGGTATAAACAAGACTAGCGGCAGCGTAACACCAGCCGGTGGTACCACAGATCTTGATTGCAGCCTCTTTTCGTTATCGTCAGGTTCTTTCACTGCTCCTTCTGGAACCATGACCGTTGGGTATCATGTTAACGCTGCCACAGCTTTATTTACAATCAGCAGTGGAACCACATTCACGCACAATGATGGAACACTAACATTGGATCCGAGTATAAATGATAATGTTGATCGGGCATTTACGGTAGATGTGGATGGTTCACTGACGTTGTATAATGCCAATGTTAGTGCTACTTCTACAAGTGGAGGTGGTCGTATTGTTATTACTGCTGCTCCCAGTGATACTGTTGTAGTCTCCAATGATTTTGTGTTTGCTGATGGCAAATTGGCAGGTGCCTGGGAGGTTCAGGGTGATGTAACGATTGGAGATGTGGTTGATGGGGGAGCGGCAACTTTAACTTTCGCTGGCACCAACGAACAATCATTCGAAAAAGATCACGCCACCATACCAACAGGAAAAGTATCCATACAGAAAAGCTCAGGAACAGTCACTCTCTCCGGTGCCGTTTCTCTTAATGCCGCAGGCCAAGATCTCGAAGTCGGCACCGGCACCCTCAACCTCGCAGGATACGCCCTCACAGTAAACGATCAGTTCACAACCCAGACCGGAACAACTCTCCAACTACACGGAGACGAAACAGTAACAACCGGAACAACAACATATGCAGAAGGGATGAACTGGATATTCAATGGTGATGGAGACTCTGCAACAGATACTTACACAATCACAGACTGGGCAACAACTCTAAGCGGTCTCACTCTGGCTTCCACAGACGGAACGGACGATACTTTCCAACTCGGTGCAAATCTTGACGTAAATGGAACTTTCACAATGACCGGAGGCACGTTTCAGCAAAGCTCTTACCAACTCAACATCGCAGGAAACACAATAATCGACTCAGATGCCACCTTCACCAAATCCTCAAACTCCTCACTCCTAATACTCGACGGAGACCTCACACTGGAAGTAGAAGATGGAACAACAAACCTTGGGAATCTCCAAATAGGATCATCACCTGATACAACAACTCTCTCAGGCAACCTCCTCTCAGATTACTTAACAATTGCAACAGGAGACTCTCTAATCTCAGACGGCTACAACATCACAACCGGAACAGGAGGAATAACAAACTCAGGAACCCTTACATTAACTGCAGGAAACGGAGGAACAACAGCAATCAAAACCTCATCAGGAGTAACAAACCATGGAACCTACACTGCAGCAGATTCCACTCTCACTCTCAGTGGCTCCCTCACAAACAACGGAACATTCACTGCAAATACCTCCACAGTCATCATGGATGACTCAGCACAGAACATAGGAGGAACAACTGCCCCTTCTCTCTACAATCTAACTCTCGAATCCTCCACAACAACAACTCTCACCTCAAACGCGGCAACCACAAACACTATCACAATCGGTGCAGGTTCCACTCTGAATCTCTCTTCCTACACCCTCACCGCAACAACAACCACAATAACCAATGCAGGAACCATCACAGAGAGCACAGGAACCCTCTACCACACGCCATCCTCTTTCCTCATAGCAGATTCATCATACAGCGAAGTCTCATCAACAACTCTGGGGAACACAATATATTTCACATTAAACGAAGGAGACCAGAACCTTGATGGAACCTCAATAGAAACAATCTCCATACCTCTCACAATCACAAACGGAGACGAAGAAACAGTAATCCTCACGGAAACATCAGAATCCTCCGGAATCTTTCAGGGATCAATAGAATCCTCAGATTCCACAGGAGGCTCACAATCAAACAACAACGGAACACTGGAATCCGCAGATTCTGCAACTCTCACAATCACCTTTGCAGACAATGACACAATAACCTCAACAGATACATCATCACTCGCAGACGCAGATACAACATCAACCACAGCAAACACATCCGGAGGCGGAGGAGGTGGATCAGGAACAAGAGGAAGAGGAGGCTCATCAATTCCTTCCATGAATCCAATCACAAGGAGAACAAAAACAGATCACTTAGGAAATCCGATATTCATGGAAAAAATTGTTCTCAAAGACAATGAACAACAACCTAAACAACCAAAAGAACCAAAAGAACCACCAATCCATCTGACAAATGCAGAAGCCCAAAGGAAACAAGAACGACTAAACTCAGAATCTCCCCTCACAATCACAACAAAAGCAGGAAACATAATCATCTTTGCAGATGTAACCAGAACCACATGGTATGCCCCTCATATTCGATACCTCGCAGAAGCCAACATCATAGAAGGATATAAAACCAAAGAAGGAATTCCCAAAGGAGAATACAAACCAACTAATAAAACCTCATATGCGGAATTTGCCAAAATGATATTCGAAGCCTCCAAAGCTGATCCATCTAAAATTGAAAACCCAACAAGAAATGAATCCGCAAAAGGAACATGGGCAGCTCCATATACAAGGCTTGCAGAACTTTCAGGATTCAGAGCATTCACAGATTCACTGGATGTACACAAACCAATGACAAGAGCGCAGGCTATATCAACAATTCTTGAGGCTGCAAGGCTCCCGATCGGACCATCACCTGCCTCATTTTCCGACCTTCCCAGAGACCATCCCAATTCAAAAGAAATCGCAACTGCAGTATTCTATGGAATCATCAGAGGAGACACAGATGAAAACGGAATTCCAATAAACACAATCAGGCCTGATGATCTTATGAACAGAGCTGAGGCTGCTAAATTGATTGCACTGTTTAGGGAAAGGTTTAGGTAGGATGCGTACCACAGGACTTTGCTGTACAATACCAGCCGTTATGACAGATCAGGAAAAAGATGCCCAGAAACGCAGGAAGGCATACTGGCTGGAATCGGCGCGTCGCGATCTGGAGACAGCCAAGAGCGTTTATGAACTCAAACGATTCGATTGGAGCTTATTCATTTGCCATCTGGCTCTAGAAAAGATTCTGAAGGCTTTGATTGTACAAGCCGGCGAGACTCCTCTGCCAATTCACAACCTGAATAGGTTGGCAGAAATGGCAGTAACGAATTATTCCAATGTTTCGAAAAAAGCCTCCAATAGACCGGCGGATTCGTGATTTGATCAATGTTTACGAAAAAGTGCTTCGTGAACAAGGGATCCGTGTGGATCAGATCGTTCTTTTCGGATCGTACGCAAAAGGCGATGCGAATGAGTGGAGTGATATTGATATTGCAGTTATCTCTCCCGATTTTGGAGACGATTATTGTGCTGATCGCGTTCGTCTAATGAAGCTCGCTCGCAAAGCTTCCAATATTATCGAACCGCATCCATTGCATCCTGATGATTTGAATGACAGGTGGAGTACGCTTTCTGCAGAAATACGCAGTCATGGTGTTCAGGTCTCGTGAAAAGTATACGAGCGTACACCTTCCCCATTTTCGCAATATCATTTGCTTTCATCATTTTTGATGACAGGTACTATGGTGTACGCCCGTTCACTTAATTTTTGATCAACCGCCCATTACTCTCCAGGAACCTGAGCTCTTGAGCAACGGATCAAGATGAGTGGCCGGGCCAAAATACGACTTCCTCATTTTTTACCAATCAACTACTATGGCAACAACACGTTCCAAATCACCAACCATGGATTCGACAAGCTCACCACGAGTGCAAAAAAAGGCTCAAATCAGGAAATCATCCACCACGGCCACATCATCCGGCTCCACAGACTCCGTGCAAAATGCGCTTGCCGAGATAGAAAAGCAGTACGGCAAAGGTGCAATTATGAAGATGGGAGATGTTCAGGCGATTGAGATTGAGCGCTTCCCCTCAGGATCACTCTCGCTTGATCTTGCTCTAGGCGGTGGAGTTCCAAAGGGAAGAATCATAGAAATCTACGGACCGGAATCATCCGGCAAAACTACTTTAGCTCTCCATATGGTTTCTGAATTACAGAAGAAGGGAGGTCAGGCCGCCTTCATCGACGCAGAGCATGCACTTGATGTTCAGTATGCAAAAAAGATAGGGGTGGATGTGGATAACCTGCTTGTATCACAACCGGATGATGGCGAGAGTGCGCTCGAGATCACAGAGACTTTGGTCAGATCAGGTGGAGTTGATTTGATCGTCGTTGACTCCGTTGCAGCACTCACTCCGCGTGCGGAGATCGAAGGAATGATGGGGGATGCGCACATGGGGCTTCAGGCCAGATTGATGAGCCAGGCTCTACGCAAGCTTGCTGCGATAGTGAATAAGACTTCTTGCTCTGTATTATTCATAAACCAGCTTCGCATGAAGATAGGGATTATGTTTGGTAATCCGGAGACGACACCTGGTGGGAATGCGCTCAAGTTCTATTCGTCAATCCGCCTTGATATTCGCAGAATCGAGAAGATTACAGAGAAGAATGATACAGGGCAGGAAATCGTCGGGAACCGCGTTAGAGTGAAAGTTGTGAAGAACAAGGTCGCCCCTCCATTTAGGCAAGCCGAGTTTGATGTCATCTACAATCGTGGCATCAGCAAAGAAGGAGATCTGCTTGATCTTGGAGTCAAACACGGCATTTTGACCAAGTCCGGCGCTTTCTTCAGTTACGAGGGGAATAAGTTGGGGCAGGGCAGAGAGCAGGCGAAAGTCTTCCTTGCGGAGCATAAGGATATTTATAAGGTGTTGGAGAAGGAGGTGAAGGAGAAGGCGACAACGTGATGTTGTATCAGTTACAGAACCCTGATAACATCGCCTGCCCACCATGGCGACTACAGAGATGAAAACACCGCCACACTCAACAGAAGTGGAACAGAGCGTCCTTGGCGCTCTGCTCATTGATGGGGAAGCGATCATCCGTGTTGCAGATTTCCTTTTGGCTGAGGATTTCTACGACCCGGCACACAGGGAGGTTTATACCGCGATGGTGGATCTATTCCATAAGCACCAACCGATAGACCTTTTGACTGTGACCACGGCGTTGCAGGATTCTGAAAAGATCAACGCAGCAGGCGGGAGTGCATATCTTGCAGAATTGACCACGGTTGTTCCGACATCCTCAAACGTCATCCAGTATGCACAGATAGTTAAGAAAAAATCGACACTCAGAAAGATGATCCGCGCGGGTCAGGCTGTCACAGCTTTAGGATACGATGAAGATGCGCCCGTTGAGGAACTCCTGGAAAAAGCTGAGAAGGAACTCTTTCACATCACGCAGACATTCCTCAAGGATGCGTTCATGCACATCAAAGACATTCTGGATGCGCGTTACGAGCGGTTTGCAGAGATGCATGAATCCGAGGAGGGTGATCAGTTCAAGGGAGTGCCTACGGGCCTTCGCGCGCTGGATACACGACTTTCAGGTCTGCAACCTTCCGACCTTGTGGTTATTGCCGCTCGTCCCGGAATGGGAAAAACATCATTGCTTCTCAACATTGCGCAGAACGCATCTATCCGCTCAGGCAAGACAGTTGGAATCTTTTCGTTGGAGATGAGTAAGGAGCAGATGGTGGATCGTCTGTTTGCCGCGATGCTTGGTGTGGATAGCTGGAAGCTTCAGCGTGGGAAAATGGAGGATAGCGATTTCCAGCGGATGGGGCCGATTATGGATGAGCTTAACAAGGCAAATATTTTTATTGATGACACAGTTTCCTCATCCATGCCCGAGCTGCGTGCCAAGGCACGTCGTCTGCAAATGGAGCATGGGCTCGACCTCATCATAGTCGATTACCTTCAACTAATGAGCACAGGGAATAAGTCTTATGCCGGGAACCGCGTGCAGGAAATTTCGGAAATCTCACGCTCGCTCAAGCAGCTCGGGCGTGAGTTACATCTCCCCATCCTTGCCGCATCGCAGCTCTCGCGTGCCGTGGAAAACCGGCCCGGAAACATTCCGCAACTCTCGGATCTGCGTGAATCCGGATCAATTGAGCAGGATGCGGATGTAGTTTTGATGATGTACCGCGAAGATATGTACGAGGAAGATTCCGACCGTCCTGGGATGACAGATGTTTATATCCGCAAGCACAGGAATGGACCGACAGGGAGGGTAGAGCTGATGTTCAAAAAAGAGCAAATGAAGTTCTTTGATGTGGATAAGGTGCATGCGCAGGTTTAGGAAGTGCTATACTCCCGTCCCATGCTGCCCGCAGATACGTTCATCCCATCGAGGCCGGAGATTTCACTCGGTGCAATTCTCATCTATTCACTACTCACGTTCTTAGTCGGAATAGTTGCCACTCCGTGGTTCGTTTCATTCCTCAAAAAAAACCGGATAGGGAAACAGCTAAGGGTAGAGGCAATGGATGGGCGTGATGCAACAATCTTCAGGCACTACCACAAAAAGAAGTCCGGAACTCCGACTATGGGCGGTCTTTTAATTTGGGGCTCCATTCTCTTCACAGTCGCGCTCTCTCGTTTGCTCTCATACACCGGACTTGTTGATCATTCACTCCTGCAGAGAGGACAGGTTTATCTGCCGCTTTTTGCACTTGTCTCATTGGGGATTCTTGGGGTCGTTGATGATTACTGGAACATCTGTGGGATCGGTAAGAAAAAAGGCGGGATAGATGTTCTGCCCAAAATTACATTTCTGATTGTGACGAGCTTAATCGGTGCTCTATGGTTCCACCTGCGTTTGCAGTACGACACAATTCATATTCCATTCTTCGGAGACTTCTTCGTTGGCTTCTGGTACGTGCCATTTTTCATGTTTGTATTTGTGAGCATGGTCAATGCGGTCAACTTTACAGATGGTTTGGATGGGCTTGCGGGAGGTCTGCTCGTGATCGCTTTTCTTTCGCTTGCCGTTCTTGCGTGGTTTTCTGAGCTATACGTTCTCTCGGGCTTCTGTGCGATCACCGTGGCCGCCATTGCAGCGTTCTTATGGCATAACGTTCCTCCAGCCATGTTCTTTATGGGGGATACAGGTGCTCTTGCGCTCGGTGGCACTCTTGCCGTAATTGCTATGATGATTGATCAGGTGCTTGTGCTACCATTAATTGGCGCTGTGTTCGTTCTTGAAGCCTTTTCCGTCGTTATTCAGCTCACAAGCAAGAAGCTCCGTAACGGCAAAAAAATCTTCCGCGCAGCCCCCATCCACCATCATTTTGAGGCTCTTGAGTGGGGCGAGAGCAAGGTTACGATGAGGCTTTGGATTATCGGGGCATTCTGTGCGTTTTTGGGAGTGATTGTGGGAGTTGTGGGATAGAATTATGGAGATGGGAAGAAAAGTATCCTTTGCAGAGTATATGGATTGGTGTGTAGATTGTGCATATGATGTGTATTTGGGCTATGCAGATGAGAAAGGCATGCTGACTCCATATGAGCCATTGGCGGAGCTAAGTCACGATGATGTTTTAGCATTGCGAGAAATTGCACCTATGTGTTTAACAAAAGAATATTTTGAAGCAGCAGTGGAATACTTGTATCGAACCTCAGCTGAATTTAGACGAAGATTTCAACGAGTATTTCTTCACGTGAAGAGTAATAATTATGATGGGCAACCTGAAGAGTATCCCCTTCAGTGTCATATCGCTCTCCGTATCCTCGATCGAGTGCCGTCGTAATGTATGAAATGAATGTGTTGCAAAAAGTTGCAAAACACACCTCGAGGGAGTTAGCATTGAGTCACTATGCTAAAAGTTGCAATAAACGGCTACGGCCGAATAGGAAGAGTAGTCCACCGCCAGCTACTCAAGAATTATTCGGATAAGGTTGAGGTGGTAGCCACAAATGCCACGAGTGATGCAGCCATGCGAAAGTACTTACTAAAATACGATACTCTCCATGGTCGTTTTGATGCGGATGTAGAAGTGGATGGAGCGGATCTAAAGGTAAATGGTAAATCAGTCAGAGTTTTACGGGAGCGCGATCCTGCCAATTTACCCTGGAAAGATTTGGAAGTTGATATTGTTGTGGAGGCAACGGGCAAATTCAGGAGCAAGGAATCATGCCAGTCTCACATAGATTCCGGTGCAAAAATTGTTTTGATAACGGCGCCGGCAAAGGATGATACGACAATGATCGTTCGTGGGGTTAATGATGAGGTTCTGGAGAGCGGACTCCCGATCGTGAGTGCTGCCTCCTGCACAACAAACTGCATCGCACCCGTTATAAAAGTAATTGATGAGATGTATGGAATTGAGCGCGGTCTCGTCTGCACAACGCATGCATACACGGCATCGCAGAATCTTCTGGATAATTCAACCAAGAGTTCCAAATTGAGGATCTCGCGTGCAGCGGCACTCTCTATAATCCCTTCCACAACCGGAGCGGTAAAAGCGTGTGCAAAAGTTTTCCCGCACTTGAAGGGAAAAATGGATGGAATGGCGCTTAGGATTCCACTGCCAGATGTTTCTGCTGCCTATCTTGCTCTTGATGTTAAAAAGGAAACGACAACGGAAGAGGTAAACACAGCGCTCAAAAATGCAGCTGATGGGTTATTGAATGGACTGCTTGCAGTGGAGGAAGGCCTTCTTGTCTCCTCCGATTACATCTCCGATCCGCACTCGAGTACTGTGGATATGGCGTCAACAGTCGTCATAGATGGGAAAATGGTGCAGCTTTTGGCTTGGTACGATAACGAGTGGGGATATGGAACGAGGGTGACTGAACTGGTTGATATGATTGGGAAAATGATTTAGTTCAGGTAGAAGCTCCAAGTTCCAAGTACCAAGCTCCAAAAAAATCTCAAATTCAAAATTCCAAATTCTCCTTTATATCTTAATTTTTGGAGCTTTTTGGAACTTGGAGCTTGTATTTTGGAACTTTCCTAATTGCTAGAAATTGAAAGCTGATAGCCTATAATGCAACCATGAAATGCCCCACCCCCTCAGTCATCTCACTTAATTATCACCTTCGCAAAGCAGGAGCTCCCGATCACCTGCGCCACCTGATCGTGGATATCGCGCGCGCATCAAAGTACATCGTGGAAAAGTTATGGCATGGGACGACCGAGAAGGCGGGCTCGAAAAATGTATTTGGAGAGGAACAGGTTAAGCTGGATGTTTTAAGTAACACAATCATCGAGCAGCATCTTTGCGAGAACGATCTTGTTTGTTGCTATGCCTCGGAAGAGGAGAGTGACATCGTGGAGCTTCATCCGGATGCCCCATACTCCGTCGTCTTCGATCCGCTCGATGGCTCCTCGCTCGTGGATGCAAACTTTGCAATCGGTACGATTGTTGGGATTTATGAGGGTAAGGAAATCCTCGGGCGGAAGCCACGCGAGATGGTCGCAGCGCTCTATGTTTTGTATGGGCCTCGGACAACTCTCACATACTCGCTTGGAGGTGGAAAGGGTGTACATCAATTCGTTTTGAATGACATCGGCGAATTTGTTCTTGATAAGGAGTTTTTAGGAGTGGGGGATGATGCAAAAGTTTACGCTCCGGGCAATATCTCTGCAGCCGCGGAAGTTCCTGCATACATGGATCTGATCACACAGTGGATCAAGGAAAAGAAAACGTTGAGGTACTCCGGCTGCATGGTCCCGGACGTCCATCACATTTTCGTAAAAGGTAATGGAGTCTTCTGCAACCTTGGCGGTGCAAAGTATCCAAATGGGAAATTGAGGTTAGCATTCGAGTGCGGCCCGTTTGCATATTTGATCGAAGAAGCAGGCGGAGCGTCCTCAACCGGGAAGGGAAGTGTTCTGGATGTCATATTGGAAAAAATCGATCAGCGTGTGCCGATTATTGTGGGGTCGAAGAATGAGGTTGAGAGGGTTGCTAGTGCAGTTGGATAGGCTGGGGTTGT
>CAZWES010000023.1:0-20265 GCA_964632395.1 uncultured Candidatus Peribacteria bacterium
TCCCCGCCCGACCGAACGATGTTCGGTCGTTCGGGCGGGTAACCAGCTGAGCTAACCGCCCGAGTATACTAAGGAACAATGCCTATAGAATACTTCTCTTCGGCATAGGCTTCAACATTATTCAGGGATATCTTTGTAAGTTCTTTCATTTCTCCTGCGAACATCCTTGATATTAATGCTATCTCCATCATCAAAAAAGAATATTCTGAAATCACCTGTGCGAATACGATACATTGCCCGGAATCCTTTTAGCTTTTCGCGTTTTAAACCGTGAAAATCCCTCGCAAGAATCCTGTCTATCAGGCTCTTTGCTTTTTTGCTGTCTTTGGCATGCATTTTGCGCAAAATCTTTTCAATCTTATTCATGACTTGTTGTTTGAGCGGTTAATCCTATCCAGCATAGCAGAAAGATCTTTTGCGGGAATTCCGGCTCCTCCAGTGTATTTGGTAAAGTCAATTACCGTTTCCCATCCTTCCTCCTCTCCTGCGATTTCTTCCATAGGCATGTTTCTCTCCCGTTCAATTTGTTCATCTTCGGATTTTTTTTCCAGATACTCCAAGGTTCTCATCAGCAGCTCATATTGCTCAACTGGTAACATAACTGATAGAGGACGTGAATTTACAATAACGTAGACAGGTCCATCCTTCTTCAGCGCTTTTGCACCCAATCGTTTGATATCGGTGATAGTTACAGTTTTCATAAGATTATGGGAGGAATCGCATCCATTATAGACTAAATTTAGTGTGAAATAAAGTCTTTTTAATAATTTCCCCCTTATTCGGTAACGTGCAGACAAATATCACGTTTTAATATGTATATGCAGCTTAAACCCGCTACCCACGGGCAGGTACTCGCGTTCGTATGGCGCTATGTGAAGAGTCACAAGCTCCTGCTCTCTGCGATGATTACGGCGCTACTGATGCGTACGGGGTTCATGCTTGTTCAGCCATTTTTCTATCGGGAACTGGTTGATTCCATCGTTGAGAGCCCCGGAGTTAGCGCAGAAATTATGCGGCATGTATTTTTGATGGGAGGCTTTGGAGTGCTTTGTGGAATGGCGGGACTGACATGCCTTGAATTCTCGTCTTACCTGCTTGCAAACATAGAGACGCGTGTAATGCGCGAAACTCACAGCGATGTATTTGCACATGTGCAGCGTCTTTCCACTCAGTTTCATGTGAATGCGTTTGCCGGGGCAACATCGCGTAAGATTACGCGCGGAACGAGTGGGGTAGAAAATATTCTGGATTCCATGTGGTTTAACTTTCTGCCTTTAGCACTGGCAATGCTTGGATTCTTTGGAGCGCTTTGGTATCTCTCTCCCATTATGGGTGTTGCAGTTCTGGTGTGCATGCTCGTCTATATTCCAATCTCAGTAGGTCAAAACCTGTACCTCATGCGTTTTACACGCTGGACGGATAGGCAGGATACGCGTGTTACGGCCAGTCTCATTGATTCGATAGTTGGGCATGCAGCAGTTAAAACGTTCAGTGCAGAAGGGCGCGAGGATCAGAGACATGGTGGGGTCATCGATGAATGGAGAAAGCGCGCTCTTAAGACGTGGCACATAAGTACATGCACAGCATGGACTCACTCAATGCTTATGATGTTCATCGAAGGAGTACTGCTTGCCACTGCAATCTGGCTTTGGTACCGCGGCACGTTCACTCCGGGCAGCTTTGTAGTTGTTTTCTTCTTTGTTGGCATGCTTTGGGGATACATGCGTGATATCGGCCGGCAGGTTCGGACTTATTTACACAATGTGGCACATGCTGAAGAAATGGTGGGGCTATACCACACGCCCGCAGAAGTAGCAGATAAGAAGAGCGCAACGAAGCTTCATGTTCCAAAAGGAGCCATAGCTTTACGCAATGTCACATTCTCATACGATCAATCGAGTGGGCCAATATTTAAAGATCTCACACTTGATATCGAAGCAGGAGAAAAGATCGCACTCGTAGGTCACTCAGGCGGAGGCAAGAGCACATTCGTAAAAATCCTGCAGCGTCTTTACGATATTCAGGCAGGTCGTATTCTGATAGACGGACAGGATATCGTGGAAGTTACTCAGGGAAGCCTGCGTGAGGAAATAGGCCTCGTGCCGCAGGATCCAATTCTTTTCCACCGAACGCTTTCGGAAAACATTGCGTACGGGAAACCGAGTGCGACACAAAGTGAAATCATCTCTGCTGCAAAAAAGGCGCATGCGCACGAGTTCATCTCCTCACTTCCTAGGGAATATGAAACCCTTGTGGGTGAGCGAGGAGTGAAACTCTCTGGCGGAGAACGCCAAAGAGTTGCAATCGCCCGTGCAATTCTTGCAGATACTCCTATTCTTATTCTGGATGAGGCAACAAGCAGTTTGGATAGCATGTCCGAAAAGTACATTCAGGAAGCGCTGCTTAATTTGATGGAAGGAAGAACCACAATCGCAATCGCACACCGCCTTTCCACAATCAAGCACGTTGATCGGATTCTTGTATTTGAGGATGGGAAGATTGTGGAGGAGGGGAACCATGCCTCACTTACACGCAGAAAAGGCAGCGTTTATCGTAGTTTGTATGAGTTGCAGGCGGGAGGGTTTATTGGGGAGTAGGAAAGAGCATAGAACTTCAAAGATGTTTACAAATTCCAAGCACCAAATTCCAAAAGAATCTCAAATCCCAAATTTCAAAGACGAAGTTAATTGATCACTGTTTGGGATTTGAGATTTGGAATTCTTTTGGAATTTGGAATTTGGTGCTTGCGATCTTACTCACAAGGATGATTGTCCCAAAATAGCTCCTCCTCCAACTCCTTCGTCTTCCTCCTCCATCCCTTCGCTTCCTGCGTCTCCCACCCCTCCCCATACCTTGCAGCAAAGTCATCAAACCTCTCATCGAGTGAAACAACCCGATCGTAGAGGATACGCTTATCTGCGTAGAAGATGATTTTTTGCTCGGTCGTTTTGAGTAAATCCGGATCATCAACTGCACTTATTCTGTGCGGCAGTATCATCTGCGCAAGCTCGGGATAACCCTTTTCACACAAAAACCGACTGCATGCTGCCTCGTGTCCACCGGGATATTTCTCACCAAGTCTCTTCCATTCAACCCACGTTTCATCGGATGCTTCCTCAGCGCCCGGAATCTTGCTGTGGCGTTCAGGCGAGAAATCAACAAATCTGAATAAATCATGGAGTTCGCCGGCTATCCTCAGTGCTTTCGGACGCGTGATGATTCCTCGTTTGAGAAGTGAATTTGCGCATTTCTCTGAGAATTCTCCGACAATGTCACAATGCACAGAGACGTGTGAAGGTAGCCTGAGCTCCTCTCGCCACTCTTTGATCTCCTCACGCTCAGGCCATTGGACATCATTGAAGGTGATCTGGATGCTGCGGGTGATGGGGGAGGTTTCTCTGAAAGCAATTTCAATCTTCCTTGATCTTGTAGCGGCAAGGCATTGCCTTGCCGCTACAAGATTTTGATCAGTGATCCCCAACCGTTCGCTCCACTCAACAACCCTAATTCCCACAAACTCCTCCCCCTCTTCAACAATCCTCCGCGCCTCCTTCTCATCCAGACGATACAGATCCACATGCATCAAAACATCACCATATCTGTTTTCCAATGCAAAAGTCGGACTCGTGATTTCTTCCTCAATTCCAAGGCCTTTCGCGAACCCCTGAACAAACGTGGTTTTACCTGCTCCAAGCTCCCCGGAAAGGAGGATTAAGGTGTCCTTGTGATAGAAGCTTTTTGCCAACGATTCTCCCATCTGAATTGTCTCGGATGGGCTATTAGATGCCAAATTTACGGTTTCCGATCGTTGCTGAGAACTCATGATTATGTTATAATAGTAATGATACAAATATGCAAATTTTAAGGCACTCTTTCGCAGCTAGTTCACTCTACCGCGATCGGCCCGAATCCATGAAGGGATTTTTGAGCAAACGATGGTCATTCTGGCTTGCGTTGTTCTCGTGTATAGCGTTTCTTGTTGGAAACATGGTCGGCCATCACGGATGGAATGCGTTCTGGAAATCGGTTTGGGGGCAGGAAGCAGAGATTGTTTTCGTGGGTACAACCTCGCCTTTGCCAAAGGTTCCGGATCCGAGCCGTTGGAGCCCAATATCCAATCACCAATACGACTTCACCGATGTGCCGGAGGAATTACTCGTTTCACTTCCCTCGTATTCTCCGACTCGTGGATGTGACTCGGGCCACCATGATAGGAGTATTCTTTCCGTTGATTACAACGGTGACTATGATTCCGGAGGGTCAGGATGTGGTAGCCATCCGGCTGCGGATCTGCTAACTCCAAAGGGAACTCCAGTTGTTGCCGTGATGAATGGAATTGTTGACCGTGTGGAGAATAGATCATGGGGATTTGGAAACACTGTAGTCATCAAACACCCGAATGTTCCCGACCCGGATTACCCGGAAAGAAAGACTGTGTTGTACTCAAGTTACGCACACCTTGGCAACATTTTCGTATCCAAGGGAGAGATTGTCACAAAAGGTAAACAGATCGCAGTATCAGGACAGACGGGATTAGCAACTGCACCTCACCTGCACTTCCAGATTGATAAGGAAGCATCCTTCCACCCATATTGGCCGTTCACAACTTCTGAAGCGACTGAAAAGGGTTTGAGCTTTATGGAAGCTGTTAACGAAGGATTGGGCAAAGAAAAGGCAATGCTCTACACAGTGAACCCGCTTGCGTATGTGGAGAATTTTAGGACTGCGGACGTAGATGTCGGGACGATGGTTGCTGGGATGGAGGAATCAAAAGAAAAAGTTGAGAAGATTGAAGCTAAGAAGGAAAAGAAAGTTGTTAAGAAGAGCATACGCGAGCGTGTGATTGAGCGCGCACGGTCTTACTTTGCAGCACGTAGGCAGGCTCGCAGGGCAGCGCGTCTTGCAAGACTTAATGACAGACCTGATCCAAGATCTTCGCTTGCGCTCAGGGGGGAGAGTGAGATTGTTAACACAGAAGCTACTGCTTCTGCTTCCTCGCTCGAGAAGAGTGAAGAAACACTCGAAGAAAACGCGGGACGCGTTGAAAAAGATCTGACTCCACTCGTCATCAGCGAATCGAGTGAAACTGAAGAGATTCAAGATCCACCTTCAACTGCGGAGACCGGGATCCCAATGCCACCAATGAACGATGAAGTCACAAGTATCACAATGCTGCACGATGGAGAGTTCCACGGAGGTTGGGAGGAGATAGTTTTCTTTGCTCGGGATAGTGCAGGCAGGTTTGTTCAGAATGTTAAGTTTGAAGGAAATCTGGAGCTTGGCACTGCATACGGCAATGCGGAGTTTTCTCCTTCAGTTTTAACTGAGGAGCAGTTTGATAACCGTGGAAAGGCGATCGTAAGAATGTTGCCGCGCTCGAGCGGGCATCATTCAATTATTCCAGTCATCAACGGAGTCTTCCGTGCACGCGGTGAACCGCTCGCATTCAATCCCGCTGAAGAGGTTTTGGACGGGCATATCGCGTCAGCAGAAGTATCACTAGAAAGAGAAGAAGAATAGCGGCTGCCTTCTGGAATGTGCTTAAGAAAAGTGCAGTTACGCCAAACGCGCTGCCGAGGATAGCCGTGAGTAATATTATCTTTCGTTCACTCCAGCCTTTTCTCAGAAGTTTATGGTGCAGGTGATCTAGATCTCCTCTGAATGGTGACTTGCCACTTTTGATGCGTCTGAGTATCACAAGAATTGAATCGATCAACGGAAATCCGAGGACAAGAAATGCAGTCGCAACTTTTCCTCCGGCATAAATTGAAAGCGTCCCGAGCATCATTCCAAAAAACATTGCACCTGTATCTCCCATTACAACTTTGTTTGGAGGGAAGTCGAATAAAGCGCTTGCGATAGCGATTCCTGCAAGTATAAATGCCATTACTGCAATTTCCGGCTGATCGACTCTGGAACTCAGTGCAAGAAATCCCAAAGTCAAAGACCCGATGATAGTTAAAACGCTGACTTGCCCCGGGATCCCATCAAACCAGTTAAAAGCATTTGTCGTAAGCATTACCCAAATGATTGTAAATATACCGCTCCATACGGGCAGATGCCCTCCTGGAATTGATAATTGATAATTGATAATTGATAATTGGTTCGGAATCAGGAGTGAATCTAGTTTTACTATTCCTCCCAAAGGATTTGTGATGGTGTAGATTCGCGTGCCTGTTGCAAAAAGTAGGAAGCCGATCAGAACTTGGATCAAAAGGCGAAGCCATGTTGGTAGACCTTTGATGTCATCAATTATCGTCATGACCGCAAGTGATGCAATGCAGATGAGCAGTCCCTTATCCTGAAAAGTGAGTTCCCCACGCGTGTAAATAAAGAGAGCAATAAAAATGATGACCGCGATAATTCCTGTGGGGTAGGGGAGCGGTGAGCGGGTAAGTTGGTATTTTCCTGGTTTGTCGATGAGTTTAAGCCTCGGGAACACCGTCATTGCAGCGAGGTAGAGGAGGGAGGTGAGGCCAAAGGATAGAAGTAAGTGATACGACATACTCATGAATATTGTACCTTGTATAAGAAAGCACCAAATTCCAAATTCCCTGCCTGCCGAACCGGCAGGGCAGGCAGGCAAAAGAATCTCAAATCCCAAATTTCAAAGATTATAGTTATTTGGTTAGTTTTAATATGATCGCACTGAGAATTCGACGAAGTTCCTGAGCTTCCTGAATTAGAAATTGTCGTCCTCTCTCGAGAATCGCACTGTCCTTAGTATCTATCAAACGTAACCAATGTTCGCTTTCTTTCGCTTCCTTCCGCGCAATCTTCATGCACTTAATACGATCTTTTTTGGTTAGCCCCTCATTTGTTTCAATATAATTTGCACCCACAGAGCCAGATGAGCGCACTAATTGCTTGCCATATTCAACATTCAATATAGTTCGAGGTAGTTTCTCTATAAGCTTGCCTGTTTTCTTTCCGAACATGTGAGTTCTTTCCTCAAGATCATATTTCTTGCTGATAGCAATATTTGACATAGTGCTCCAGCCTACCACAGGTTTGGATTTTGAAATTTGGAATTCTTTTGGAATTTGGTGCTTGGAATTTTCTGTGCCTAATGCCTACAATTCCTCAGATTGAGCAAATACAGTATCATGCTCCCATGATTGTCCTCGGCATCGACCCCGGCCTTGCAACAGTCGGCATTGGCATAATTGAGAAACAGCAGATCCTAGATTTTTGCACCATCGAAACCTCCTCTGCACTCAGTACACCTGATCGCCTGAAAGAAATCGCAGATGACCTCAAATCCATCATCAAAAAGCACAAACCTGATCTGGCCGTCATAGAAAAACTCTATTTTGAGAAGAACCAGAAAACGGCAATGGCAGTTGCGGAGGCACGCGGAGTCATCATCCTCACAGTTCAGGAATCCGGCATTCCGATACTAGAGCCCACCCCCCTGGAGCTAAAATCCGCGATTACGGGCGATGGGAAGGCGGATAAGCGGCAGATGCAGGATATGCTGCAAATCACGTTTAAAACAGATCTCTCTGGTGTTCCGGATGATGCTGTGGATGCGCTGGGGCTTGCGTTGTACGGAAAAACGGCAAAAATCTACAGCGAATCGTATTCATTTTGAGTGCTTTTGTGATAGTATGCGGGCACGTGATTTGGTTTACAGAATACAGATGGCAAAGACTTGCGGACATCCTGGAAAAGGTGGGTCACATTACCTGTGCAAGCCTTGTTATTCCTTTTTTCAGGGGAGAGGTGGAAGTTCTTTCGGTTGTTTTTGGCTTGTTCGTTGCATGTGTTTTCTGGTACCTTAGCATGCACTTCTCCCATGCATCATGACAGTTAATATTGATCCGCTCATGGCTTTCTACATCGGTATGTCTCTGCTAGCCGTAACGGTGGCTCTGGTTTATTTTGCTGACAAGATTGGGCGCAGGCGAGACTGTAGTCAGGGGTGAAATTGATAGTTGTGGTGCCTAAGAAGCCAGGATCAGAGTTCGCCAAAAAGGAACTTTTGTCTCTTGACTTTGGCTCCTGCATGAGTAAGATGCAGCCAGCATGACAGCCTCCCGCACCATGATGGAAATGATGATGATGCGCCTCACGCGAGGGCTGGTTGTGTCGTAAGAAAATCTTAAGCCACCACAAGCCCTCGCGAGAGTGAGGGTTTTTTATTTTATTTATCCTTCCAAACTTATTACCATGAGCACAAGATTCAACAAGAGGACTGCAACAGTAAGTAGTCCTCAGGCTGCAACGGATCGAATCGATAATCTTGCTGAAGTTCTCAATATTCCAGAGCGATTGCGGACGGTTCCGTACGTGAATACCTGTTTATACAATTGTGGATTCGCAATCGGTAGAGTTTTAAGAGATGGACAAGGAAGTATTGATCATTCTGAGGTGCTTAACCAAGTTCCTGAGGAGCATCAGGCAGTTCATCAGGCTGTTGCAATTGCCAAGAAATGGAAGAAATCTGATTAATTTTATAATGGACGTTTATTTAACTATAGCTTCCGGCAAAACGATGATGCTCTCCATGCGAGGGCAGGGGATCGTATAGTCCGACTTGATTCCATTTATTTAAGCCCTCGCAGAATGTGGGGGCTTTTTGTTCTTTTTACATTTTGCACTCCCGGCCGGTGCGCACCGTATGTGCGTACCATCGGTAGTGCCTGCAGCCGCTCAATCCACCCTCCACGAAAGGAGCAGAGTATGACTTACTCAATCGGACAGCTCTCAGTCGTGCTTTCACTCATGGCCGAGGAAAGCGTTAAGCGAAATGGACCGATTCCCAGGGATACTCAGCTTACGCTGGATGGAGAACCGGTCTACGTAACAGGATACTTTGAGAAGGGAGGTTTTCTACTGGTTTCCAGGGAAAAGGATCAGGAAATACGATGGTACGAACCGGGGCATGATCCTGTTAGATTCGTATTCCTGAGCGCCCATGAACGATCGGTAACAAGATGGCATCTGCTCGAATTCAAAGAAGACGGCACCCTGAGAAAGACCGAAGTGAGCACATGCACTTCATTTTGTTAGGAATTTTGGGTTGCAGGCCGTGGCAGAGGGGATATTTATCTCCTCTGCCTTTTTTGAGTATTTCCATTGACCACACTCCCACCCCGTCCTATCCTGCCCCCGTGATGCACCACGCATCCATCCTCGGCTCACTCATTGTCCTCGTCGTTATGACGTAGCGAGGTGGGCTTAGGTACCAAAATTCCCCCACCTCCAGAGAGAATGGGGTTTTTGTTTTTTACTCCGGATGTACCATGGCAAATGATGTACTAGAATCCACAGCTTTCGATGGCACAGCCTTGGGACCATTCGAGAGGCATATAGACCAACTTATAAGAGACAAGAGAGAAGAAATTGGTTCACGGAGAAAATTCCATGATTTGCAGGAGAACTGCCAAAGAAAGTATGGGAGAGGTGGTGAGAACTTTGTGAGGAGTAGTGTCGATCAGGAAATAGTAATAGATACTGATTTTGTGTTTGCTGTAACCAATGCTGTTGAATGTGCATTGGAAGAAGGTGGGAACTTTAGCGATGCA
This sequence comes from uncultured Candidatus Peribacteria bacterium, assembly GCA_964632395.1. Lineage (GTDB taxonomy): Bacteria > Patescibacteriota > Gracilibacteria > Peribacterales > Peribacteraceae > CAZWES01. The sequence continues at coordinate 9,531 of CAZWES010000023.1, forward strand.
ATGGCCATTGTTCATGCTGCTGCTATCGCGATGCTGCCTGAGAAATCGAGGGATAGAGCCAGAAACGGAGACGTGTACGCAATGGTAAATGCGGGAGTGGAGAATATGATTTCTTTCTTGGTTATGCGTGAATTTGCGAGGCGAGCATCAGGAGGTAATGCTGTACTTCCGGAAATTGACGCAATTCCAATTGAAGAATTCAGAAGTGCAGCACATCTGGCTTTTCACACGAATCATGCTCCCCGTAGTTTTTATCGCCAAATGTTCGAATAAGCGCTGCCTACCACTCCATCTAAACTTAATCTACTCGTTAATCTTCTTTTGATATTTTTCCATAAGCTCTTTACTAAGGCTTATATCAAACGGCAAGCCGTTAACCTGAACAATTTTTATAAAAAACATTCTTATTGCAGTGCTCATATCCAAACCCATTTCCTTCAGTATTTTCTGAACTCGCTTTTTCAGCTTGCCATCTACTCGAATATGAACGTAAGACATGATGCTTGTATCATATTCTTGCTGTCATCACACTGTCAACACAACCTTTTTATGATCAGATTTGGCACCTAGAGCCTTCTCCGCCGCCTTCCTCGCCCTCACAACCATTTCCGGATTCGTAAGCGCACCAACTCTGATCTCCGGGATACCGCTTTGTTTGACTCCATACAATTCACCTGGACCGCGTAACTTCAAGTCGATCTCCGCAAGCTGGAAGCCGTTATCGTATTCCTCCATTGCAGCCAGTCTCACGGAATCTGAGTGCTGCTTTGAGGTAGTAGTCAAAAAACAATAACTCTGGTGATCTGCACGACCGACGCGGCCACGAAGTTGATGTAGTTGAGAGAGGCCGAAGCGCTCTGCCCCTTCTATCAAAATGATCGAGACATTCGGAACATCAATGCCAACTTCTATCACAGACGTGGAAACTAAAATGTCACTTTCAAAATTGTTGAATGCACGCATTATCTCATCCTTCTCTTTTGGCTTTAACTGGCCGTGCAGGAGTGCAATCTTTCTGTTTGGGAAAGCGGCTTGAAGTCTTTCCGCTTCCTGCGTGACATTTTTGACTTCTGCAAGTTCTTCCGATTCTTTAATCAAAGGACAGATGACGTACGCCTGCCGGCCACCTTCAATTTCTTTATCAATAAACAACTCAACCGTTCGGCGATCTTTTGGCCGTACTACTTTCGTTTCAATTGGTTTTCTGTTTCCCGGCTTCTCCAAAAGGACAGAAAGATCGTGATCGCCGTATGCAGTCAAAGCCAGAGTGCGCGGGATGGGCGTTGCTGTCATGCTCAAAAAGTGAGGAGAGCCGTTATTCCTCAGTACTTTCCGTTGTTCAACGCCAAATCTGTGCTGCTCATCAACTATCGCAAGTCGCAGATCTTTAAATTTAACGCCAGCCTGAATAAGAGCATGAGTTCCAATCACCAGATCAATTGTCCCGGAAGCCAATCCTAACTTGACCCGATCAGATTCAGACTTTGGCATTGACCCCGTCAACAGAGCAATTGATGACTTCTTGAGCAGTTTGGTGATGCTCTCAGCGTGTTGCTTCGCGAGTACTTCCGTTGGAACCATCAGCGCACACTGTCCACCGTAGTAAACGACGTTCGCCATCACAGCGGTCGCGACGAGGGTTTTCCCGGAGCCGACATCACCTTCAAGTAATCTGGACATCGGCACTGGCTTCTCCAGATCCTGCAAAATCTCGTAAATGGCGATTCGTTGACTATCAGTCGGTGTAAATTTGAGTGATGCGAAGAACGATTTGATCAGATCCACGTTCATTGGAATTTTCAGCCGTTCCTGTTTTTCCTGTTGCCACTCCTGCTTACGCTTGAGAGCTTTGCATTGCAGGTCAAAAAGTTGTTCGAATGAAAGTCGCTCGCGTGCGCTCTTCAAAAGCTCCGGAGATTCCGGGAAATGCAGTTGAATAAGCATCTGCGCACGGCTCATCAGCTTTTCGGATTTGATGACTTCAGACGGCAAGGTCTCCTCAATTTCATGGATCGCTTCCTTCACGATCGGCATTTTTTCCCTTAACCATCTTGTGCTTAAAAATGCGTGTTGAGGATAGACTGGAACGATTCGACCAGCGTGAAGGAGCTCGCGGTCGCCCGGCTCAAAAGATGGGCTTTGGATGACAATCTTGTTTCCTTTCCAGCCAACTTTTCCGGTCAGAACGATATCCGAACCTTCGCTCATCATCCTTTTTACATGAGGCTGGTTGAACCAGACAACCTGGCAGCTGTTGCCTTCCGTGTCTGTGAAAATTGTTTGGGTTAGATCCATTTTCTTTCTGCGGGTTCTGACAGTTTTGATTTTTGAGATAGTTCCACGGATTGTTGCTCTCTCGCCATCCTCTACATCATCCAGAGTTCGCATTTGGGTTAGATCTTCATATGCTCGCGGGAGATAGAGGATAAGATCTTCAACCGTGCTGATGCCCATGCTGTTTAAACATTTGATGAAATCTTTGGTGGTGTGGAGGAGGCCGGTAGTTAGCTTTTCCTGAAGGTGCATAGTTCCATTTTACGTCATACCGAGTGTACGCCCCTAGCGGGAAGGGGGGCACCAGTATAGTGGCTGATTTTTGTCATTTGGCATCATTTTTTGATTTCTGCCCCCCCCCTTCCCGCTAGGGGATTCACGGATCATGACCAAATATGAGGGAAAAATCAGAACGAGGTTGACGGACGGTGGCGCGGGGCAGGCATTGCTTGCGCAAATCTTCACTTGCATGTTCTTGGCCCCGCGCGAGCGGTCATGAAACTCCGCTTCGGCCTTCGCCACGGCTCCGCCTCGCTACGCCGCGGCTACGGCCGACAAGCCGCTCCGTTTCATGACACACCCGCGCCACCAGAAATTGGCTCAATAGTGCAAGCAGTGCTATAATAGTTAGAAGTTCAACCTTGCTATGAAAAACCCCTTCGCAAAAGCCATAAAAAAGCACTCCGGCAAGGATCCTGCGGAATCTGAGCAAAGAAAGCTCGGAAAACCTCAAAATGCCGCACTCGCAGATGAGCATGCAAATTTCCTCCAAACCGTCCTCAAACTGATTGATGACGGGAAGATCGATCTTGTGAATCCGCAGAGTATTTTTAATCAGGATGTTTATGAAGGCCTCTCGGATGAGCTAAAAGCAAAAACTGATCAGGCACTACCAAACATCATCTCGTTACTCGAGCGTGTGATGGATTTGCATTCGCGTCCGGAGGAAAACGAATCGATGGAGATGAAGAACTTGATAGAAACCTTGTGGCAGGCAAAGCAGAGGATAGAGGAGCATGCGGATGTGTTTATTTTCTAAAATTTATTTTTTTACAAATACAAACATGTCAAAACAATTTGAAAGATTGTCGGAGAAGCCAAAGGAAAGGATTTTCGATCCAATTGATATACGTCATGCCGTTGACAAAGAGAATGAGCCTGAAGTAGCTATTGAGAAAGGCTCTAAGGCAACTCTGGCATTTGCCAACTATCAGGCAGAAGCTCTAAAAAGATCGGAAGAAATTAGAAAAAACTTACCAGATGACTATCCAGCAAAGAAGGTAATGCTTGAAACCCATAAGAAGCTTGAGCAACTGGCAAAGAAGATTGCCTAGCGGATGCTGTTGCTGTTTGCCAAGATCGCGCCCGCGGAGCTTTTTCTTGGCCTTTAGTCCTCCTGCGTATAAGATCAGTGAGCAGCCACATCGGCACAGGTTGACGCTCAAGTTCACCGCACCACCATCTCCTTCCTCCCCGGCCCCGTTCCAATAAACATGACAGGTACGTCCACCGCCTTTTCCACGTATTTGACGTAATCTCGTGCTTTCTTCGGCAATTTGCTGAATGAGGAAACACCTGCTGTGGATTTTTGCCATCCCGGTAGCTTCTTCACTCTCCTGCCATTGTAAACAGGAATTTCCTTTTCGGCATCCAGTACATCAAGCTTGGTGATATTCAAATGCGTGAAACCGTTCAGATCAATTGCACGCTGAAGGTCAGAAACGGAAAGCCAGCCACAACGGCGCGGGCGGCCTGTTGTTGAGCCGTATTCTCCACCCCTCTCCCTGAGTTCATCTCCTCTCTTACCTTTTACTTCTGTGATGAACGGCCCGCTGCCAACTCGTGTGCAGTAGGCTTTAACAACTCCGATCGTAGAGGCCAAACAGCTTGGCGGAAGACCCAGCCCCTGCAAAGCGCCCATGATTGTGGTCGATGAACTCGTGACGAACGGATATGTCCCGTGATCAATATCAAGATGAGTTGCCTGCGCTCCCTCGATCAGAATTGTCTTTTTCTTTTTGATTGCCTTATGAAGATACGTGGGCACATCCTTAATCCTATTTTTGAAGAGTTTTTTTGCTCTGCGGACATGCTCAAGTTCACGCTTACTATTTACTCGAATGCCAAACATCTTATGAACGTAGGAAGCGTTGTGCTGGAAACGGCGCTTAAATTCCTTTAAGCTCAAAGATGCAAGATCGCCCATGCGCATCCCCGTCCTATACGCCTTATCCGCATATGCGGGCCCGATTCCGCGCATCGTTGTTCCGATCCCGCTCTTCTTCTTATTCTTGCCGATTCTCCTGTTTTCAACTACACCATCAACCTTCTTGTGATAATCAAATACGATGTGTGCGGAGGAGGAGATTATCATACGGGGAATTACATCTATTCCATCTTCTTTCCTCAGCTTCTCTATCTCATGGATCAGAGTTGGCAAATGAATCACCATGCCTCCACCCAAAACAAGTTTGGTTTTTTTGTTGAGACATCCGCACGGAAGAAGATGGAAAATATACTTTTTCCCGTTCGCAACAACAGTATGTCCCGCATTTGCCCCACCACTTGCACGTGCTGCAATATCAAATTGAGAGCTCAAACGATCAATAACTTTTCCTTTGCCCTCATCTCCCCACTGTGCGCCGATTACGGCGGTTACGGGGCCAAGCTCTTTTAGGGTCTTTTTCATGCACTACAAATATAGCTCATCGCACAGAAATAATCACGACAAAATTATTTCTTTTTCAGAATTGAATTGATCTTCTTTATAATCTTCGGGAACGGAGAATTTGCCTTTACAAGAAAATCGGTCGCACCAAGCTCGATCGCGCGATTAACTTCCTCTTCCTGGCCAAGATTACTAAGCACAAGAATCGGAACCGTCTTCCATTTGCTGCCTGCTTCTTTGAACATTTCAAGCAGCGTAAACCCATCCATTCGTGGCATGATGATATCAAGCAATACCAGATCAAATTGTCCCTCTTTGATTACACGCAGTGCCGCTTCTCCATCTTCTGCAATAGTCACATTAAACCCTTCTCCGCGCAGTTTTACCTCCAACGCGTGGGAAAGTGCCTTTTCGTCTTCTACGATGAGTATATGCTTTTGATCTGCCATCGCTTCATTCTAACACGATTACCGATTTTTAGCAATGCTGGGCAAATGAGCCCATATATGGTAATATGGTAATGAAAAGCAAAACCAATAAATTATGACTCCTATTATTCTTTCGGCTGCGATGCTCGCGGTTTCCGGGCTCCTGATTCTCCTTCTGCGCGAGGAGATAAAATATCGAAAGCTTGTTGACATGGAACACAGCCGCTCAGCGATGCTTGCAATCCTGTCTCATCGCCTCAGGACGCCGCTTACTTACGTTAAAAGCAGGAGTTCCCCTTGCATGTGCACTTGAGCTATTTGAAAAAGATGCACCACGAGGAGGAAGGCAAAAGCTAATAGCACATCTTCGCAATCAGGTGGAAACAGGTCATGAGCTTGCTGTACTTTTCCGGAAGCACATACACGATGTATGCCGGTGATACATACGCAGGTCGCAGCGATCAGTTTGATGAGGTGCATACGATCGATGGGACATACACGCTCTCTGGTACTTCGGAGATCACGTTTGAAAAGTACTCAGGCAAAGCGAATCCATCTGGAACGGTGACGATAGCTCATCCGGAGGTGGGGAGTGTGAGTATTGTTGTTAATTCTGCGGGAGGTATTTCTGTTCAATAGCCCTCTTGCATCGCCATATCGGGTGGGTATATAATAGAGTCTGCAAGTTAGTTTAAAGCTAACATCCAGTTCACGCTTACTCCATGAAAAAGGGAAATTACATGGCGGCGATACTGCGCTCGGATCAAACGGTATTCTCCGTAAAAGATATTCAGATGCTTTGGGGGGAATCGTGTTCTCCCGCGGCGAGAGTAAGGCTGAATTACTACGTGCGACACGGAGAACTTTACAGGATACGCAGAGGTCTCTACGCAAAGAACGTAAATTACGATAGGTTTGAATTGGCAACCAAGATATGTACTCCGTCATATATAGGGTTTGAGACTGTGCTGCAAAAAGCCGGTATTAATTTTCAGTTCTACAGCCAGATTTTTTTAGCTTCGTATCTTGCCAGGGAAATGAATGTTGATGGGCAGGATTACTGCTTTAGGAGAATTAAAAAATCCGTACTTACCAATTCCAAAGGCATAGATCAGACAGGAAAGTATCCGATAGCTACGGCTGAACGGGCACTTTTGGATTCCATTTATCTGTATAAAAATTATTACTTCGATAATTTATCGCCAATTAACTGGGGCAGAGTTTACGAGATTCTTCCCATCTATAACAATAAGCGCATGGAGAAAGCAATTCAAAAATATTATAAAAATTATCAAAAGTGATATGGCGCTCAACATCACAACCCACCGGAATCTTCTGCTTAAAATCCTAAAGGATATCTACAGCGACACGGCGCTTGGCCCGGTTTTGGGGTTCAAAGGCGGCACTGCCGCATATTTCTTTTACGATCTGCCAAGATTCTCAGTCGATCTTGATTTTGATCTGCTTGATACAGGAAAAAAAGAAGATGAGGTGTTCCGGAAGATCGAAAAAATCATAGGCAAATACGGCATTATCCGGGGTCAATATAAAAAGCGTAACACACTGTTTTTCATGCTTGCGTACGACGATGTAAACCATAACATCAAGGTGGAAATTTCGCGCAGGGGACACAGCGCCAGTTACGAGCTGAAAAATTATCTCGGCATTTCCATGCTTGTGATGGCAAAAGCCGATATGGCGGCCAACAAGCTGCTTGCCCTCTTAAACAGAACCTCAGCCGCCAGCCGCGATATTTATGATGTCTGGTTTTGTCTGCAAAATATTTGGCCAATAAATGAAGAGATCATAAAAGAAAGGAGCGGCATAAGCTTTAAGAACTATCTGAAAAAATGCATCGCCTTCGTAGAAAAATACAATGATAAGTACATCCTGCAGGGCATGGGAGAATTGCTGACGGAAAAACAAAAGGCATGGGTGAAGGCAGACCTGAAGAATGAAACAGTCTTTCTACTTAAGGTATTACTGGACGGTAAAAAATGATGAAATCCTCTGCACGTCCAGGCCAGGCCCTCCTCGAAGTCATCGTGTTCGACAGAGCGATCCTTTAGTGCTTTGCGGGCATTGGGGTTGGCAGGGCTGTAAAGCGTTCTTTAACTCGCTCTGCCCGCCCGATGGTCGGACGGGCGAACAATATAACAATATAATCCTATAACAATATGCAACGGTCAGGCTTTACTCTCATAGAACTCACTATCTACATCGCCCTCACCGCGATCGTTGTCGTTGCTCTGCTCAAGATCATGCTTACGGTAATCGGATCTCAGGAGAAAACAGAAATGACAAGCCACGTGCAGCAGGAACTCAGGATGACAATGGATCGCATGACTTACACGGCACGCAATGCCGTTTCTGTAAATACAGGATCATCCATTTTTGGTGCAAGCGGAGGAACGCTGTCGCTTGCAATGAGTGGTTCCTCTATCAACCCGACAGTCTTCTTTCTATCTGGAAGCAGCATCTATTCGGCTGAGGCAGGCACAAATACCGGAGCACTTACCTCAAGTAAAATATTGGTTGATGAACTGCAGTTTACAAATCTGACCGCAACAGGAGCATCTGCAACGGTCAAAATAGAGGTGCATGGAACGGATGTGGTTGCAGGAGGAGATAAGACATATGAGGATGAGATGGGGATTTCTACTTCTGTTACCTTGCGACAATGATTATGAAAGACGCCAAGCACCAAGCACCAAATTCCAAAAGAATTTCAAATAACAAATTCCAAAACCCTTTGAGATTTGGAATTTGGAATTCTTTTGGTGCTTGGAATTTGGAATTTGGTGCTTCCCGGTCGTCTAGACCGGGTGCAATGCTACTCATGACCGTCCTCATCGCCGGAGCTGTCGCATTGACCATAGGTCTCTCCATTGCACTCAGAGGTATTGGCGAACTCGATATGGGATTTTCGGAAAATCAAACTCTTGAGACTCTTGCAATTGCAGACGGATGCGCACAGGAGGCGCTTCTTCGTTTATCCAGAGATAGTGACTACTTAGGTGCGACGGGCTTAACAGTTGGGGAGGGGGCTTGCAATATCACGGTCTCTGGTTCCGGAGATGAAAGAACTGTGTCAGTAGATGCAACTCTTGACCGCTGGTCGCGCAATGTAACCATGGAACTGGATCTTTCGACCAGCCCAATTACTATTGTCGGGTGGAGTCAGGAGTAATAAAGCTGATATCATTGTCACAGTGTTCCGCTCTGCACCCGTCTTCGGCCTCTACATAACAGAAACAGATATAACTGTGGGATCGGCCAGGAAGAGCAAAAGTATCTTTACAGTCTTTGCAAGGGGTAAGAGATCTCTGCCGGAAGGTTTGGTAAAAAATGGAATCATCCAGAACCCCAAGGAATGCGGAGAAATTCTAAAACAACTGATGCTCTCGCTCAGGCTTTCCACAATTATCAAGAATATAAATATTTGCCTTTCGCCGGATCACGTTTACACAGCACTCATAACTTTGCCAAAGGCTCGTAAGAAAGAGATGGAATCGCTTCTTAGAGAGGAAATTTCCAAAACAATTCCCGAGGATTACGACACGCTATCCATCATCACAAGACCTCTGGAATCCAAGAAAGGAAAGCAGGCTTTTGCGGTAATAGCCGCAAAACGTGAATTAATTGATGGCATACAAAACACATGCAAAGCAGCCGGCATAGCTCCAAAATACATAGCAGGCACAACGACTGTTTATAAAGAAGCATTTCAGGATGATGACTCTTTGCTGCTCGTATCATCTGTTCCTGTTCCAACTGTCACGCTTTTTCAGCAGGATTGCCCGGTTGATGAGGCAGTGCTCTCGCAAGAATCTAAACAGGATCAGGTTATCAATGATGCTGCGGACATCATTAAAAGCGCGAAAGAAATAAATTTACCTATCAAAAGTGCAAAAGTAGTCGGCACGCCTGCGCTTATTTCCAGAGTAAAAAATCTGCTTACGAAAGAGGGTTTGAGCATTCCATCTGCACTGATAGCAAAAGATCTGTGCAAAAAGAAAGAGGATTACGAATTTCTTCCGGCCATGGCCGCATCTCTAATTGGCAAGGATTTCGAATTAAGTTTCTCTGTTTCTACTCCGGCCAAACCTCAGGTGAGCAAGATCCAGAAGCCTGCGCAAGAGAAACCGGTTGAGGAACAGACTAAGCCACCACCTCCTCGTGCTACCGGAAACAAACGCCTGATTTTCATGTGCTTACTTTTGGTAGTTGTTGCCTTTGCATCCGGTGCTTTCGTGTACTTTGCACGATTTGCATCCAAACCGACTGAAGAGCAGAAACCACAGGATGTTCCGGAAGTCATTGAAACCCCAGAGCCCGTATCAGAAGAAAAAAAGGATGAACCGGAATCTGCGCCTGAAGTCTTGACTGGTGCAACGGTGGAGCAGGGGACTGGGGCTACTGTTTCAACTGGAACGGGTCATTCGGTGACTGAGACTGGATCTTCGGTTAAGACGGGGACGGGGGCATTGTGAAGACTGGTACCCTGGACAGGAATCGAACCTGTGACCTGAAGCTTAGAAGGCTTCCGCTCTATCCAACTGAGCTACCAGGGCATACCTCTATTCTATCAAATTCCAAGCACCAAATCCCACCTCGCTCCGCCGTAGCGGTATCGCCAGCTCACGGCAAGAATACCAACAACACGCTGGCGATCCGGCTACGCGCCTGCGCGCCGAAGCCGCTACGGCGGCGCAGGCGCGAAGGCGAGAAAGAATCTCAAATTCCAAATCTCAAAGGATAATCCATCGGACAGTATCAGGCTTTGGAATTTGAGATTTGGAATTCTTTTGGTGCTTGGGATTTGGTGCTTTCTCACATCAGGTTACTTATCATCTGATATAATACTAGGTAGATGGATAATCAAACCTTGACCCCAGAACAGAAGGCAGATATTGAAAAGAATAAGGATGTTGCCGCCATGAGCTACCTCTGGATCATTTCCATCATTGTTCTTTATGCAAGGCGCGATTCTCCCTTTGTTCAGTACCACGCAAAGCAGGGACTTTGGCTTTTTGTGCTAAGCATTCCTTTGTGGTTGATTCCGGGAATTGGAAGATATTTGGAATTTTTCATATTGGCCGGAATGATCATCGGGTTCCTTAATGCTGCACAAGGGAAGATGCATGATGTTCCTGTCGTTGGCCAGCTTGCGAAGGGTACGCTGACTCTTGGGGATATTTGGAAGAAGTTTGTGGGGGCGATTTCGCATGCGCTTGGCGTGCTTAAGAGGGGAATGAGCCACCCTGATAGCGATTCAGGGAAGGGGATCGGAGAAAATTTACAATGATCAATTTACAATTTTCTGCGACAGACCATGCTATACTCAAACCATGGCATCCTACAA
>CAZWES010000024.1:0-126 GCA_964632395.1 uncultured Candidatus Peribacteria bacterium
GAATCATCTGGAACACAGACGGAGGAACAGAAGTTTGTGATGATGGTGTATTAAATGGGACTCCTGGGCATTGTAATGCGACATGTTCAGGTGTTGTTCCTCCACAATACATAGATCTCTTCATAG
>CAZWES010000024.1:226-19216 GCA_964632395.1 uncultured Candidatus Peribacteria bacterium
AAAAAACCGGCCCATCCGACATCAACCTTGGCGACCAGATCACATACACGCTCAACGTAACCAATTCAGGGACAACAGTTGCAACTAACGTAGTTGTTCGTGACTTGCTTCCTGCGAGTTTTATGACTTACGTAAGTTCCACAGGAAATGCCACATGTGCACCAAATGGACCGTTCATTGACTGCACACTCAACCAAGACCTCCAACCCTCAACAACCGAACAGATCACTCTCACGTTCCAGTCTACAAGCAACACACAACACTGCTTTGATCAGTTCACAAACCTTGCCACCACATTTGCAACAGAACCAGATCACGATACAACAGACAACTACAGTGATCTTGTACATACAACCCTCCAATGTCAGGTGCCTCCATTCGTAGACCTCGCAACCACAAAGACAGGCCCACAATCAGTCGAAAGAGGTAAGACTCTCACATACGAAGTCCAGGTAACTAACTCAGGCTCTCTAAAAGCTACAGAAGTTGTAGTTAACGACCCTGTCCCATCAGCTCATCTCACCTTCAACAAGCCTCTATCCTCAATCAACTGTGAATTCGATGATCAAACCGGAGACCCATACGGAACAGTTATCTGTGATGGATCCATGGAAATTGATCCAGGCCAAACCGAGACACTCACCATTGTCTTCAATGTTGAACAAACTGCTCAATGCGATTCATGGGTAACAAACACTGCAACTTCAACATCTCTAGAAAACGATCACGATATTTCCGATAACTCCGACATATCTGATCCAACCAATATCATCTGTCCTCCACCTCCTCAAACCACCCTCTCCCTCACCAAAACACCAAGTACCATCACGGTACCTGCAGGACAAACATTTACATATACCTTTGATGTACAGAACACAGGGACAGTGACTGCAAACAATGTAACCATTACAGACACTCTCCCAGCAGAAGTTACCTACGTCTCATACGTCTCTGCTAACGGAACCTGTACAGAACTAAACAACACTGTCACCTGCACATTCCTATCAATCAACCCATCACAAATAGAATCTGCAGAGATCACAGTACTTGCCTCACAAGACCCCAACGATTGCAGCGCATCATTCAGCAACTCTGCAACTGCACAAGCCAACAACGCTCCAATCGTTACAGGATCAACCCAACAGAACACCACTATTGATTGTGGCGCTCCCACCTTCGTAGATCTCTTCATAGAAAAAACCGGCCCATCCGACATCAACCTTGGCGACCAGATCACATACACGCTCAATGTAACCAACTCAGGATCAACTGCAGCATCTAACGTAGTTGTTCGTGATTTGCTTCCTGCGAGCTTTATGACTTACGTAAGTTCCACAGGAAATGCCACATGCTCGCAAAACGGACCATTTATTGACTGTGCACTCAACCAGGACCTAAACCCATCAACAACTGAGCAAATTACACTAACGTTCCAATCATCAAGCGATACACAGTACTGCTTTGATACGTTCACAAACTTTGCAAGAACATTCTCATCAGAGCAGGATCACGACACGACGGATAACTATAGTGCTCTTGTCCCGACTCAAATTCTCTGTGCACAGCCACCGTTTGTAGACCTGGCAGCTACAAAAACAGGACCGCAGTCGGTTGTTCGCGGGTCGACTCTCTACTACACGGTAGAGGTAACAAACTCAGGATCCCTCACAGCTACAGAAGTTGCAGTTAACGATCCTGTGCCATCGCCACATCTCACCTTCAACAAGCCTCTTTCATCCATAAACTGTGAGTTTGATGATCAAACAGGTGATCCGTTTGGAACAGTTATATGTAACGGATCGACGATAATTCCTCCGGGGCAAACCGAGGTGCTTACAATCGCCTTCGATGTAGAACAAACAGCGCAGTGTGATTCATGGATAGACAACACTGCAACTGCGACATCGCTTGAGAACGATCACGATATCTCTGACAACTCTCATACATCCAATCAGACGAATATCACATGTCCTACAGGCCAGTTCGTAGATCTTTACATCGAGAAGACCGGACCTGCAAACATCAACTTGGGCGACCAGATCACATACACGCTGAACGTGACCAATTCCGGATCGCTTGCAGCATCCAACGTCGTAATCCGAGATCTACTTCCTGCGAGCTTTATGACCTACGTAAGCTCCACAGGAAACGCAACTTGTGCACCAAACGGACCGTTCATTGATTGTGCACTCACATCCAATCTTGCACCATCAGCAATCGAACAGATCACTCTCACATTCCAGTCTACAACCAACACACAATACTGCTTTGATCAGTTCACAAACCTTGCTACCACATTTGCGAATGAACAGGATCACGATCCCGCAGACAACTACAGTGCGCTTGTGCCAACCACAATTCAATGTCAGGGACCTGGCACTCTGGTCGACTTGGTTATCACAAAGAGCGGCCCGCCAACCGTTAACACAGGATCAACACTTACGTACACACTCAATGTTACAAACTCTGGATCGACAACAGCTAGCGGAGTCACAGTGACTGATGCTATTCCAAATACTTCGGAACTTGCATTCAATCAAGTCCTCTCAACTCCAGGCTGCGGAGTTTCCGGTACAGATATCGTATGTTCGCTCCCTGACATTGTTCCGGCATCTCCGGCGCAAGCTGTGACGATCGTGTTCGATGTTAATGAACATGGAACGTGTGATCTGATGCTGGATAACAGCGCTGTCGTCACACATAACGTAGGCGATCATGATTCTTCTGATAACACATCAAGCACTGTGCAGACTCAGATCAAGTGTCCAATTACACCTCCTCCTGGCACTCTGGTTGATCTTGCAATAACAAAGAGTGGACCTCCAACTGTTAACACTGGCGCAACTCTCACCTACACGCTCAATGTAACGAACTCCGGATCAACCACTGCGACTGGAGTGACTGTAACTGATGCAATTCCAAACACTTCAGAACTCACATTCAACCCGATTCTCTCAACTCCAGGTTGTGGAGTCTCCGGCACGGATATCGTCTGTAACCTACCTGATCTCGCGCCAACTGACCCTCCTCACGTTGTAGATATTGTCTTTGATGTTGATGAACACGGAACATGTGATTTGATGCTGGATAACAGCGCTGTCGTCACACATAACGTAGGCGATCATGATTCTTCTGATAACACATCAAGCACTGTGCAGACTCAGATCAAGTGTCCTGGCTCTGTTCAGGAATCAACGAACCTTGGAATCGAAAAACTGGTTTCTTCCGGATCAACATTCAAGGATGCAGTTACTTTAGCTGGACCTCAGACCGTCACATATCAGGTCACTCTGACAAGCGATAATCCCGTTGTTACTCTCCAAAATGTTGAGGTAACTGATGCCTTTGTGCCGGTACCTGGAATTACACAGGGTGCTGTTGATAGTGGAAGTATTTCACCGCCATCGGTCACATACAACAGCGTAGATAACACCTTCACAATCACCGACACATTCTCGAGCTCATACGTCTTCACGTATGATGCACCGATAACAGGAGTTGGTAATGCAACTCAAGTTGGAGTTAACACTGCAGAGATCACGGGAACCGGAACAGTACTGGATGGCAATAGCGATCCTGCGCAGGCACAAGAAAACCCAAGAACTGATGATGCATCCGTTGGGCTGGAGACGCAGAGCTTTGGAGTTCCAACATGCAAGATGTGGGCATCGCATGCTGACGCAATGGCAGGATTCCCTGTTACTCTTAACTGGACCACATCAAATTCCACGGATGTAAACGTTGATGGAAACGCAGGCATGCCTGCGCATGGTTCGATTGTTGTGATCCATAATGGAAAGGATACATATTATGGAATGACTGCCAGCAATCCTCTCTATTCCACGAACTGTTCAGTGCATGTTGCCAAGAGGAATGGCGGCGGCGGAGGTGGCGGAGGTGGCGGAGGTGGTGGCGGCGGTGGAGGCGGTGGACGCCGTCTGAACATTCAGCTTGCTGTGGATAACCAGGTTAAGAACATGGGAGGCAACTACGCAGATGCCGATACTCCTGAGGGTGCTGTGGTGGTTCCCGGAACCACAGGTCACTTCAGATTGCTTGTAAGAAACCGAAACAGCCGCTACGACATCAAGGATGTTGTACTGCGCCACGTGTTCACTGGGCCTGCCGGAGTTTCCGGAAAAGTAACACATGTTGATGGTGCAGATTACACAACCAACTCGCCTGGGGTATTCACGATAGATAAGATTGCAAAGGGCCAGAAGGTTGAGGTCTTATACACCATGGAGTTTGATGTGCCGATTGCAGGTCTTGGAAACAGTAATGTGATAGTTGATGACTTTGAGTTGGACTTTGCAATCCGTGGGCAGAAGCCAACCTACGTCAAAAATGGAATAGGATCCGCCGATGCCGCATACATTGGAGAAGGCGGAGAAGTTCCGGCTGGAGGCGTAAGTGTGGATAAGAGTTCGAACATTCGTGAGGTCTCGCCGGGTGGCACGATCATCTACACCATCAATGTTACAAACTCGATGGGAGAAACACTCAAGGATCTTGTAGTCACCGATAGCTTTGATCCTGCAATGGTCGAAATCACAAATGCGAACCAGGGTTCAGTTGCCGATGGCGTGATCACCTGGAATATTCCGGCACTCAAGATCGGTGAGCGCTGGATAGTGAGATATGGTGCTAAAGCTAAGAGGACTTTGGCTCATGGCACTGTCATCACAAACACAGCAAAGGTGAATGGAAGTCAGCTTTCAGGACTCAACAGAAGACTTCTGAGCGATGTGGTGCGAGTCAATGTAGTAAAAGAATTGCCACAAACAGGTAGCGATTGGTACGAGCTCTACCGCGAGGAGTTGCAGGGTGGGCCTCAGATCATTGGCTCTGAGCGAGGGGTTGTGAGTTCCGTGATAATCTCGATTTTGACTGGGGCTGCGGCGTTCTTTAGTAGGAGGTTGATGTTCGGGCTTTGAGTTTGTTGGCTTACAATTGTGCGGTTCCAGCAATCTTCTAGAGAAAAATCTTGTGGGACACCAAGAAAAGTTCTATAAGTGTTTCCTTGATTGTTTCTATGAGCCCGAAAAAAGCCAAGCGCAGTGTTGATGAGAGCTTCTCGGATGACGGGGAGAATAATATTGTTTGCTCTCAGGAAGAATTGGATAAAGTGAGGATCTCTTTGGATACGATTCAAGAGCAGATTGATGGGGTCGTGTCACAGATAGAGCAATTGAAGGATAACCTGGCGACTCTTGAGGGAGATGCGGCTCGCATTAAAGTAGGGATAGCACAAGCGAGAGATGCGTATCAGCGTTTTACAGAGCAGCAACAAGTTATTGAGATGTCTGCAGAAACCATGGAACAAGCTGTTAAAGAAGATGAGCCTGATGTAAGTGAAGCAAAAGATGTAAAGCGCATTGAGGCGTTAATGAGAATACTCACGCGTAAGCATGCGTTAAAAGTTGTTTCTGGACTCTGGAATTGTGGAGCAATGGCTACACGGGAACTTAAAGTTGCAGTGTTTGGGCAAGGTAAAAGTGATAAAATACTTACAGTTCTTACTGATCTTGAGAGAATAGGGATCGTCACGCGTGAGCGACTTGTTGGAAAAGGTAGGACAATGCTCTGTGCAATTAGTACAGACTTTACCACGGAGCTACCGATGCTACTAAAGTATGCATCACGACTACCAGGAAATGTTTCTGATCCTGCGATTCAATGTTTTAAAACAGACATAGAGGGACATTTGAGATCACTTTCGCCAGTGCCAGCAAAGCAGGAGCATAAGCCCGGAGGATGTGAGGATGGTAAGGATAGAAGCAAGCAAGCTAGTCGGTCTGGTAGAAGCGCTACTGAAAGTGATAGATCTGCTTCACAAGCCCCAGCTAAGAAGTCGGGTGTTGTGACAAGAAAGCGTAGAAGTAGTACTGCGGCTGAAGTGGAACCGAAAAGGGATATTGCAACGGAAGATGCACCCGATCAGTCGCGTAAGTTGGATATGCAGGATATGCAAGAAGCTGCTGATGCAGGTATGGGATTTGGCCCATTTGACTTGCGTAAAGCTGTACGAATTGTAGTTCCGGCAGAACCAACAAGAGCGGGTCTAATTGAATTCGAGAAAACTGCAAATGATGGCCGCACGCGAGCAGAGCGCATTGCAATTGTTGAGGAAATTATGGCATTGCCAAAGGGTGAGAAGGAGAAGGTTTTTGAGCGTGAGGGCGTATCGACACAGCAAGTGGTAATGTGGGGCAGGTTTTATAAAACATCGGGATTGGCAATAGACGGGATCCCAGAAGGCGGAGCGAATACAGATACAGGTGAAAGTAATGGCGATGACGTTGTAGAAGATGAGGATGAGGGTTTGATGAATCAGTTTCCCAATGGTAATGGAGATGTGGTTGAGAGCGAGGTAAAACGTTCAATTGCGGATATCTCCGATATCATTTTTGATCCAACAGTTTCCATTGGGGAATCGTTGGAGAAGCTTTATAAAACAAGCGCAGATCAGCATGGCGCGCGCGAAACCCATCGGATGGAGCTTCTTATGAGCATGTCTGATCCAGGTCGTAAGGAGGCGGAAGAATTAAGTGCTCTTGCGAGAAGACCTGCTGATCAAGATGAGGCGCATCAACGGTGGCGCGCGCTCTACTTCCGCCGCATGGGTATTTCCGGAGAGTTTGATCGTGTTCATAAACGATTTGCAAGCTTGCTCCACCAATCATTCCACAGGGATCTTTCAGTGCTAGAGAAACAAGAAATTGAGGATATTGCATGTGAATTGTGGGGATATGTAAAAGTCTCATGATTTGATGTTTTCACACACAAACCTGATTCCATCGACCTCAAAACACCACTCTTGTAAAGGGCGACCTTGACGTTTATCTGAGCACAAAAGTATGGTCATCCTCCTCTGACAAGCAATTTTTTCCATAAAAGGCTAGTGAAGTGTGTATTTTTGGGTGTAGTGCTGGTTTTATGCTTCGTCTACGCCCTCCCGCTTCGACTCGCTCCGCTCGCTCAGCGTTCGGGCTCCGCTCAGCATGACACAGCCGATGCGGAGACGAAGCATATTTCACCACTTTTTTCTACTGCCTATGCTCTAGAGCAATGCGAGGAGCCGATACGGACTTTTACGACAGGACCCGGCAGGCGACCCGGTGCGACTGTTGTTCCTGTTTTCATGCGCCAATACGTCAAAAATTCACGCGGAGAGTACGTTTCTGCAATGAGCGTGAAGGAGCTTGCCAAGGTGACAGGGGATCAGATCAGTATTCGTGTGGATGTGAAAAACAACTCGATTTATCCGGTTGGCAATGTAAAGATTCAGCATGCGTACAGGAGAGTGCCGGAAGGCCCCAAAATGCTGAATATTGTTGATGTGAGCGGAGGAACTTACATCCCGCACGATCATTTGTTTTACATAGAGAGGATCGAGGCAGGAGCGATTACCGAGCTTAAGTTCACAGTTCTGCTTGATGGGAATTTAGGGAAGGGGATTACGCAGAACTCATCATTCATGCATGATTTTTGGGTTCTTGATCCCTCAAAACGATTCCCTCAGCGCATGCCGGAAACACCAATTTCCAGCAGTCGCACTGTTGTGGAAAAAGTCGGCGTGGGCGGAAAGGAGGTTTCCTGCTTTTCTGCCGCTCCCGACGAATATGTATTTGAGGAGCCAGAGAAGGTTGTTGTAACAAAACGGCCTGTGGCACCTCCTCCACTTCCTCCTACAACTGTGCAGACTGGAACACAGACAGCAAGAACATCTGATCCCTCCAGCATTGTCGGTAAGCTGACGATTGAGAAGCGAGTCAGCGATTTAACTCCAAGGCGTGGGCAGCAGGTTCTCTTCTCTGTAAACGTACACAATGGAAGCAGCGAAACCTTTCGTGATGTTCTTGTTGATGACAGATTTGATACGAGTTATCTCGAAGTCATCGAAGATGGCGGAGGACTTTCAACTTCCGCAGGTATCCAATGGCTGATCGAAGAGCTCAGGCCCGGTGATGACTGGAATGCCGGCTACAGCGTCCGCGTTGCTCGTGGGCTTGTTGCGGGAACAGGTATTCCAAATACAGTTTCGTTATTCGGGGAGCAATTGCTCGATGTTCCATCATCTGCACTTTCAAAAAGCCTTGAGTTGAAGGTTGCAGGCGCAGAGGTAATCGCTGCACAGCCTGTTGTTATAGAGACACCTCAAAATGTGATAATGCCTCAGGCGGGGCGGGGGAGTGTGATGCTGAGGGTTTTTGAGGTTTTGGTGGGTGCGATGATGGGGTGTTTGGTGTTTTGGATGACGGTCAATTATCTTCTGATATCAAAACGTTCGCCTGTGAAGTAATCGATCAACTATTTCTCAATCAATTTTTTCACTTTACCTTTAATCGATTCTATTATCGCTGACCTAACGTTTGTGCCACCTATTGTTGAGATAAGGACAGTGCCAAGTTTTTCCCTATCAAGTAATATTTCTGCCGATACAAAATCGCCTCCACAGGAAATCTGTCTTGCTTCAAACATTTTTCCTTTCAACTCTTTCTCCTCTTCCTTCTCTTTGTAGATTTCCCGGAAATATCGCCCAAGATAGCTGGCGAGATCACTGAGCCTGCGCTCGTTCACTTGTGGGTCTTGTGTCAGTTCGATAGAGTCCATTGCTTATATATTATAACACAATTTCTCCTTGCATTCCACTGTATACACATATATAATACAACGTGTACATGAGCACTATCCACATCCGCGTACCGGCAAACCTTAAAAAGATTGCTATGGAAGTTGCAAAGGCGAATGGTCTGGATCTCTCTTCCTGCATTCGCATGTTCCTGCAGCACATGAAAATGAGGGGGACGATCCCGCTGGAGCCGCTAACTGTAAATGGGTTCACGGAGGCTGAGGAAGTGGAAATTCTACGTCGTGCACATGGACCGTTTGTAGAGGCGAAGGATGCTGATGATCTTCTGAGGAAGGTTTCAAAGAGTTCCGGGAAAGGCAATATAAACTAATCTACCAATCCTCCGGTTTCATGAATTTTCCATTGCCATCTTCCATCTCGTCTGGAAATTGGCTCCTCTTTAGTGCGCTTGGCCATATTGACTTGAAGAAATCAGATTCATCTTTCAGAACTTTGCTTGGGCGCTTTCTGCGAGGATTAATGATTCCAACCATTTTATTGAAGTTGCGTCTTACGACCCTAACTGGTTCCAGATAGTCTGAGTCGTTTGCTATAATTACCGCCAAGTCATATCGGTCATGAAATCCATCAAAAAGGAGCTGTGTAGCGAGGTTAACATCAGATCCCTTTTCCTCTGTTTTGAGCACACGCACTTTTTCTTTGGGGTTGTCTGCTTTCGGAAGCCAAATCTTCTGCGAAAGAAAATGACCGTAGTGAATGGAGAGATTGTGAATTGTTTCTATTGCCCGAAGGTATAGTGATTGTCGGAAAGGCTGGTCTGGATCGTTCAGTCGTGGTTTCAGGTGTGCGGTGAAGTACCGAATCTGAAACAAATCGTTATGCGGCTGCAGGAGTTCTTGGCACAACTTGTCTAGATCCAACCACTTGTACGGTGTGCCCTTGAGACTTCCGTAGTAAAGATTGAACCCATCGACGTAAACATATGTCCGGAGTTTATTGCTCTTATTTAGCCGTGAAAGTAAAGACCGCAACAAACTCATAGGATTGCCATGCTACACGTAAAAACAAACAAGCAAAAGCCGCCAAGGAGGCGGCTTCGCGCCCACACCGTAGCGTGGGGGGATATGTGCACATTATAGCAAAGTGGATACCAAAGTCCAGCATTTCTATTTAATGATTTTTCTTGACACCCCCAATTAGCACTCTATACTGCCGTCTGCCAACCCGGCTTCGCGGTGTGGTTGTAGTCACTCCCTGAGTCACTATTTCTTCCGCAACGTTGGCGATCCCGCTTCGCCGTGGTTAGCATCCGAGAAATAGCATCATTACCCCAAATTTCCATGTCAGATTTAACCGTTCAGATTAAACCTTTAGGTGACCGCGTGGTCGTTCGTCCGTACGAAAAGGAGCAGGTTACGGCTTCCGGAATCGTTATCCCCGATACCGCAAAGGAAGAAAAGCCACAGGAGGGCGAAGTGATTGCAGTTGGCCCGGGCGAGCTTAAGGAAGATGGAGCGCGTAAGCCAATGGACGTTAAAGTCGGCGACAAGGTTCTCTTTGGCCGATACGCCGGTGACGATATCAAGTTAAAGAATAAAGATGGTGATGATGTAGAAGTTAAAGTTTTGCACCTCGACTCAATTCTCGGAATCGTCGTGTAATGCTTCGACTCCGCGCTTCGCATCCTGACCGGATGCTCGCGCTCCGCTCAGCATGACACACTCCTAACTCCCTAATCTCCCTAACCCCCTCGAAAATGTCTGCCAAACAACTCACATTCGGAAACGATGCACGCGAGAAGATTCTCGACGGTGTTACAAAATTATTTGATGCAGTTCGTGCAACCATGGGGCCAAGTGGCCGTAACGTCCTGATCGAGCGAAAGTACGGTGCGCCAACTGTCACAAAGGACGGTGTTTCCGTTGCAAAGGAAATTGAGCTCGAGGACCCCTTTGAGAACATGGGTGCGCAACTTGTTAAGGAAGCTGCAACCAAAACAAATGATGCAGCAGGGGATGGGACGACAACTGCGACTGTTCTTGCACATGCAATCATGTCCGAGGGATTGAAACATCTGAGCTCCGGATCAAACGCGATCAGCATCAAGCGCGGGATTGATAAGGCGGTGAGCGCCATCACGGATGAGCTTGATAAGATGAAAAAGGACATAAGTAAGAAAGATGAGTACAAAGCGGTTGCAACAATCAGCGCACAGGATGAGGAGATCGGAGAAGTGATTGCAGAAGTCATCGAACAGGCAGGAAAGGACGGAGTCATCACAGTGGAATCCGGTCAAACACTTGGAATCGAAAAGGAATACGTTGAGGGGATGCAGTTTGATAATGGTTACATCTCGCCATACTTCATTACGGATACAACAAGGATGGAGGCCGTGTTCGAGAATCCTTCCATCTTAATCACGGATAAAAAGATAGGATCAATTCAGGAAATTCTTCCGTTGCTTGAGGGGCTCGCACAAAAGGGTAAAAAAGAAATAGTCATAATTTCTGAGAATCTGGAAGGTGAAGCGCTTGCCACACTCGTCGTAAACAAACTGCGTGGCACATTCAGCGCTCTCGCTGTTAAAGCACCTGCATTTGGTGATCGAAGGAAGGAAATCCTTCAAGACATCGCGGCTTTGACCGGCGGGCGAGTCATTTCTGAAGAGGTCGGTTTGAAGCTTGAGAATGCAACAGTCGAGGATCTTGGAACTGCACGAAGAGTTGTTGCAACGAAAGATGACACGATCATCATAGACGGAGGCGGGAAGAAAGAAGATGTGGAGGCACGCATCAGCCAGATTAAGTCAGCGCTTGATGCAACCTCATCCGACTTTGATAAGGAGAAATTGCAGGAGCGTCTTGCAAAACTAAGTGGTGGTGTTGCCGTCATCAAAGTGGGTGCCGCTACGGAAGTTGAGCAAAAAGAAAAGCAGCACAGAGTTGAGGATGCACTTTCTGCAACGCGTGCAGCTGCGGAGGAGGGGATTCTGCCAGGTGGTGGAGTCGCTTACATCCGCGCTATGAGTGCACTTGCAAAGGTGAAGGGGGATAACGAGGACGAACAGATTGGAGTGGATATTGTCCACGATGCGTTGACTGCACCTTTGCACAATATTGCAAGTAATGCGGGAGAAGCCGGAGAAGTTGTTGTGGAAAAAGTAAAGAATGCAAAGGGTAACGATGGTTTTAATGCGATGACACATAAGTACGAAGATTTGGTTAAAGCAATGGTCATAGATCCAAAGAAAGTGACGCGCTCAGCGCTGGAGAATGCAGCATCAGTCGCTTCCATGTTTTTGACTTTGGAGTGTGCTGTGAGCGAGATTCCGAAGGAGGAGAAAGAGGTGGCGATGCCGGCAGGTGGGGGAATGGGTGGGATGGGGGGGATGATGTAGGGTAAGAATTTTCCTATTAAAACGGTTGATGTGTGCCAGTTTGTGCGCAACCATGACCCCATGGTTCAAGTACATCCTATAAAACGCTGGCTCGAGGAGGCTGCTCCTGTTGCTGATATTGGTAAAAGAATACTTTCTTCTACGCAACAAGATGAAGATTTGATTGAATGCCCTAAGCGGGCTGAATCATTGAGGTTAAGATTAATGTCTTTGTTAAGTGAAAGTGATCTTCAAAAAATAGAAGATGATACTGTTGAACATACCGATTCTGTTACAGTCCTGGTTGAGAATTTGTTGAGTGATATTATTGATCCAAGTGTATCGGAATTGGATTTTGAAAAATGGGAGACATCCCTGTCTTCTCATGAAGATGCTAGTGAAGCCGTTCAGCTCACGGCATGGATTATTGCTGTGTCAAATCTGCCTGATGAGGAGAGGTATGCGGAAATTATTGATTTTATTAAGTTGTTCATAAGTATTTTCCATGCCGTTCGAAGAAATATAGGAAATCTGATTGGATGTGAAGATTAGGGGCATGGCGCGTTGCGTCGCTGCGCGGTACAGTACTTATAATGACATCTTCGCGTACTCGCACCCTCTTCCAAATCCTCATCCCCGTAATCATTTATGTTTTGATCGGGAATGCGCGGTCTATACAGCCAAATCCCTTTATCCCGGGAGCAGTAATTGCCGTTTACATGGTGGTGCCCGTGGTAGCCGGGATTTTGTTTGGCGCAAGAGTTGGCCTTCTGGTTGGAATATTTGGAACCCTTGCAAATGCGCTTTCCCCGGCTGGTTCCGCTTTCGAGTTTGCAGCAATTGTTCCACACGGAGTTATGGGGTTTTCTGCAGGGTGCCTGCGTGGGAAAATGCCGACTCCATTTGTTGCAGGCACGATTCTCGTTGGTCATGTGCTGAACATAGTTTCATACAGAGTTTTTGGACTGATAGACGGATCAGCGCCGCTTAATTTTTATGCCCTTGCAGCAGAGGCCCTTATTGGCATGATGACTGTCTACGTTATTGTTACAATATACAGACTGGGATTTGGTTACACTTTTGACTGATGCCACTCTCCTCCCATCCAAAAATCTGGCGCGTGCTCGTAATCCTTGCAATCCTGCTCGCATGCGGGTTTACGCTTTGCTATTACTTCCAGCACATTTTCTACGCATTCATAATCGGTTTTGTGCTGATACTTATAACAGAGAAGCTAACTTCTGATTTCAGGAAAAGTGCAGAAAGGTATAAGCTTTCTCTCTGGAAAAGGTGGTGCTATGGGATACTGCTTCTCATCTTCTGGCTCTTTGTCATCGGATTTTTACTACGCAATTCATTCGGCCAGATAGCGGATGAGCTACAAAAAATCAGTGTGGATGAGCACACAGTTTCTTCCATTTATGCGCGTGAAGTGTATCCGCACCTGCCCACATTCTTCAGGAACGATACGATTAGTGTTGGAATTATTGAGTGGGTTTCGGTTGCGATCTCTTCGCTTGCAGGATCAGTTCTCTCGCAGACTTTCGCATTCGTAATAAATGGGTTGCTGATAATTCCACTGCTCTTTTATCTCTACTTCTGGAGACGAAAAGTAATTGCAAAGAGGCTTTTTGGTGCGGTTCCAGAGCGCTTTAGAAAGAGTTTCCATCGTGCTGCCAAAGGAGTCGGCGGCAAGCTTCATGATTACTTCACAGCACGCGTTATCCAGAGCACGGTCATTGGTGCGCTCTGTTGCCTCGGTTTTTTCATCGCGGGAGTAAAAGGGTGGTTACTTTTGGGGCTGCTTGCTGGATTTTTGAATGCTGTTCCGTACTTCGGCCCCATCCTCGGTGCAATTCCACCGTTCATCATCACCTTACTTGTTGATGAAAGCTTTGCTGCACTTTATGTACTTTTGACTGTCTTCGTTGCACAAACGATAGATGTTTTCTATCTGCAGCCTTTTATGATTTCAGGAAAGGTCAAAATAGATCCACTCGTGAGTATCATCTTGGTTCTTGCGGGGACGAAATTGTTTGGGATTTTTGGGACGATTTTTATTCTTCCTATGTATCTGGTCTCCAAGGTGATTTTGCAAGAAGCGTATAGGGAATTAGTTCGGTTATACGGTCGATAATAGGGATATCCTGAAGCGAAAAAGAGGATAGTGGATAGAGGATAGTGGACAATGGTCACTATCCTCTATCCACTTTACTCTATCCTCTTTTTGTCACTTCTACATTATACTTTCCCAAACCATGCCAGGATTCTTTATAGTATTCGAAGGCCCCGATGGAAGTGGTACTACGCGCCACAGTGAGTGGTTGGTGGAAAGGTTGCAGAGTGAGGGTAAGGAAGTTGTGCTCACGAGTGAGCCGACTCATGGTATGCATGGCGAGAAGGTCAGAAAGGCTGTGAGGGGGGAGGTTGAGATGAGCCCGGAAGACATTCAAAAAACCTTCAGTGATGACAGAGCGGAGCATGTTGAGCGCTTAATTCAGCCTGCACTTGATGAGGGCAAGGTTGTCATCACAGATCGCTATGCTCCCTCAACTCTGGTTTACGGAGAAGCGGCCGGAGTCTCACCAGTTTCACTCAGGCGCTGGAACGAGGGATTTCCGAGACCGGATATCACATTCATTTTGTTGCCGCCATTTGAGGTTTGTGCAGAACGGCTTGGTGATCGTGAAGAGAATGATGAGTTTGAAAAGGAGGCGTTCCAGCGAAAGGTTTATGAGGGGTACGAACGATTTGCTGCGGAGCATCCGGAGGTTAGAGTAGTTGATACGAGTGGGGAGAAGGAGGTGGTTAAGGGTAAGGTGTGGGAGGCAGTCTCTGATGAAAACGATTGGAAAAAGATAAGGAGATTGGGTGAAGAAAGTGCAAAGAAGCTTGGTATTAAGTCTGAGGAGGATGTGTATCGTATTGTCAGTGACTTTCGTAAGGAGTCTGATTGAGTGACTACCCACCGATTTTAAACGCATGAGGACTTTAGTCCTCTACGTGCCAAAAAGTTGCAGAGCTTGTAACGTGTTACAATCTATGCATATGCCCACCACCCTCCTCGACGGCCGCGAAGCCTCACAGGCTCTCCTTGAGTCACTCAAGCCAAAGATCAAAGAGCTCGATCCAAAGCTCGTGATAGTCCAAGTTGGTGAAGATCCTGCAAGTGCAAGCTACATTCGTCAAAAAGAAAAGAGTTGTGAGAAAGTCGGTATGAGGAGCGAGCACAAACATCTTCCGGAGGGGACGACTTTTGAGGAGCTCATGCAGGTCATCGAAGAGTTGAATTCAGATCAAGATGTCACGGGATTTATTGTGCAACTTCCGTTACCCGGGGATCTGCAGAAGCATGTCCCGCAAGTAATCCGTGCGATTGATCCCAAAAAGGATGTGGATGGATTTGGTGCATATAATTTGGGGAAGATGTTTCTCTCAAAAGAATTTGAGCACCTGCCACCTGCAACGCCGGCGGGAATCATCGCGTTAC
The DNA here is from genome assembly GCA_964632395.1 of uncultured Candidatus Peribacteria bacterium. Classification (GTDB taxonomy): domain Bacteria; phylum Patescibacteriota; class Gracilibacteria; order Peribacterales; family Peribacteraceae; genus CAZWES01. Next base: position 15,689 of record CAZWES010000024.1, read on the forward strand.
TTGAGCACTACAAGATTGATGTTGCTGGGAAGAATGCAGTGGTTCTTGGGCGAAGTAACATCGTAGGGAAGCCTATGGCAGTGATGCTTTTGAACAGGAGTGCAACAGTCACTGTTTGCCACAGTCGCACGGATGACATCACAAAGTACACTAAGATGGCGGATATCCTGATAGCTGCTGTTGGCAAGCCAAAGATGGTGACTGCAGACATGGTCAAAGTGGGGGCAGTCGTAATTGATGTAGGAATGTCACGGACTGATGAGGGCTTGGTCGGTGATGTGGATTTTGAAGCGGTCAAAGAGAAGGCCTCAGCAATCACGCCTGTTCCGGGTGGCGTTGGCCCCATGACCGTTGCGAGTTTGATAAGGAATTGTGTGAGGGCAAAAGAAAGGCAATAGATTTCTTGCATTCTGGTTCTAAATCCGTAGAATCCTTGCGTGGGAAAAAACTTTATGCAGTTTTCGGCCCTTAGCAAGCAAATGCTCAAGGGTGCTTTTTGGCTCCTTCCCATGCACCCCTAAGCCATGTGCGGGATCATAGCAGTCTCCGGCTACGAAGATATGATCCAGGACTTGTACGAAGGGTTGATTGTATTACAGCACAGGGGACAGGATGCGGCGGGGATAATGACTTACGACAACCAGTTCCATCTAAAAAAGAGCAACGGAATGGTTCGGGATGTTTTTCATGCCAAGTCTCTCGCAAGGCTAAAGGGGTCAATGGGGATCGGGCACGTAAGATATCCAACTGCAGGGTGCTCGAGCGAATTTGAAGCGCAGCCATTCTTTGTAAACACGCCTTTTGGGATAGCGCTTGCACACAATGGAAATCTCACAAATGCTGCGGATCTTGCAAAAGAGTTGAAGGAGAAATACTACCGTCACCTGACTACGCATTCCGATTCGGAAATTCTACTGAATGTATTTTCCGTAGCGCTGAAGAATCAGCGACCGAAAAAGCTTACGCCGGATCACATCTTTCGTGCGCTCAAAACAGTATTCAGCAAATGCAAAGGTGCTTACTCCGCGGTCGCGATGATAGGAGGTCACGGGGTTGTTGCATTCCGCGATCCGCACGGCATACGCCCTCTCCAGCTTGGTAAAAGAAAATACGGGATGAAAGAGGAATACATGATCGCTTCGGAGAGCACGGTGTTTAAAGCTCTTGATTATGAGTTTGTTAGAGACATCGAACCCGGGGAAGTCATATTTATAGATAATAAGAAAAAGCTACATAGTATGCAGGTAAGGAAAGGCCATTTGAATCCCTGCATCTTCGAGTGGGTTTACCTTGCAGCTCCGGATTCTACGATTGATGGAGTCAACGTATTCAAAGCGCGCGTGAGGATGGGGGAGTATCTTGCAAGACAGGTTAAGAAGTCTGGCATTCAGGTTGATTCCGTAATTCCAATTCCATCCACAGGACGCCCTGTAGCTTCCGGTTTAGCGGATAAACTCAAAGTGAGATACCGCGAAGCGTTTGTGAAGAACCGCTACATCGGTCGCACATTTATCATGCCAGGGCAGCGAGTACGAAAAAGAAACGTAAAATTCAAACTTCGTCCGATCGAACTTGAGTTTAAGGGCAACAATGTTCTCTTGGTCGATGACTCAATCGTCCGTGGGAACACCAGTAAAAAGATTATCGAGATAGCGCGTGAGGCTGGAGCCAAAAAAGTGTACTTTGCAGCTGCTGCGCCACCCATCATTGCACCCGATCCATACGGGATTGATCTGCCGACCTATTCTGAATTGATCGCAGCAAATCACTCAATTGAGGAGGTCAGAAAGCACATTGGAGCGGATGAGCTCTTTTATGGAAAAATCGAGGATTTGCACAGGGCTGTAAGAACGGGAAATCAGAAGATAAGGAAATTCAGCGAGGGATGTTTCACCGGCAAATACCCGACTCCGGAAGTCACGTCGGAACTCCTTAGGAAATGGGAAAAACAACGGACGGTGATAAGGGATGAATTTAGTATTGGCGATGAGGATGAGGATATTTCGGATCAGTATAGGATGATGACACTAATCTGAAGATTAGAAGCTCCAAGCACCAAATTCCAAGCTCCAAAAGAATTCCAAATCTCAAAATACAAAGTCTTTGAAGTTTGGAATTTGAGATTCTTTTGCCTGCCGGCCGAAGCCGGCGCGAAGGCTGGGAATTTGGTGCTTGGGATTTGGAATTTTGCTAACCTTTGTACATGCGCATCTTACTAATCACAGTTTCAGCAAGAGGCCATGCTATCGCCGAGGCCTTAAAACGTTCCCCGCAGAACCCCGAGCTCATACACGTTTGCCCTTCGCGAAACCCCGGAATAAAGAAAATTGCTGATGAGCAGTATGTCGTCAATTCACTGATGGAATTTGATCCGATTTTGGATATTGCGAAGAAGGTGAAACCGGATTTTGCAGTGGTGGCTCCGGATGATCCGATTGGTGCGGGGCTAGTTGATGCGCTTGATGAGATTGGCATAAAAAGTATGGCACCTAAGCAATCGCTTGCAAGGATCGAATCTAGTAAAGGCTTCACTCGAGCTCTTCTTGCAGAGAAGGGGATTGATGCGAATCCGAAGTTCAAGGTTTTCCGGAATCCGGAACCCGGAACCCGGAACCCGGAACCCGGATTCCGAAAATATATTGAAGATGATCTTGGTGGTGAATATGTAGTGAAGTTTGACGGACTCGCAGGTGGGAAGGGAGTGAAAGTGAGTGGTGAACATCTAGAGTCAGTTGATGAGGGTGTGGAGTTTGCGCAGGAGTGTCTTTCAAAATCAGATCAGGTCGTAATCGAGGAGAAGTTGGTAGGATGCGAGTTCAGTCTTATGTCATTTGCCTCCGGTGAAACCGTTGTGAGTATGCCCGCAGTTCAGGATCACAAGCGTGCATTTGAGGGTGATACGGGCCCGAACACGGGCGGAATGGGAACGTACTCGGATAGCAATCACTCTCTTCCGTTTTTAACTCAGGGTGATATCGATCAGGCACATGAGTTTAATGAATTGACCGCGAAAGCGTTGAGTGAGTCGTGCGGAGAGCCATTTAAAGGAATTTTGTACGGGGGATTCATTGTGACGAAGAGGGGAGTTAAGCTGATTGAGTACAACGCGCGCTTCGGAGATCCGGAGGCTTTGAACGTATTGCCGCTTTTGAGCTCAGATTTCGTGAGTATTTGCCAGGCAGTGATCTCCGGTGACTTGAATAAAAATCTTGTTCAGTTTGAGAATAAGGCAACGGTTTGCCTCTACATAACTCCGGATTGCTATCCAACTTCAAAAGACCGCAAAGGCGAGGTCGTCACATTCCCATCCGAGATTCCGGAGAATGCAAGGATCTACTTTGGGGATATTTCAGAAGATGATGACGGGACTTTGCGACTTGGTGGCTCCAGAACTGCGGGGATTGTTGGTATTGGAGATACGATTGAAGAAGCGCAAAAGGTTGCTTTGGGGATTTGTGAAAAGGTTGAGGGGGCGGTTAGATTCCGAAAAGATATTGGGACGGGGGAGTTGATACGGGAAAGGGTGGG
>CAZWES010000025.1:0-14467 GCA_964632395.1 uncultured Candidatus Peribacteria bacterium
TCCGCTAACGCTCCGTAGCGCTCCTGGGCTAAGCGCAGGGTAAAGGTGTAATCTAAATCTATGGAGAATCTCGGAAGATTATGTAAAAAATACAGGCATGTTCCCCCCTTAAATCCAAGCTGAGAAGAAAGAATGGGATGCTTAAAAATATCTGAAAGAAGGCGCATCAGTGCAGGCCTGTGAGAATCAACTGATTTCATGAGAGAAGGCGGGAAACAGCGCCGAAAACCCGTGGGACATTGTAAAGTGCAACAAGTTTTTGCAACAGACCAACATTCCACTTGTACGATTCCTCCGTGCCTGGAGAGTAGCCAAGATACACGGAATCACAAAACGCACGTTCAGGCGAAGCAATCATGTAGTGCTTCTTTTTTTCTATGCCAAGCGGCGAGCTCAGAATATCGCTCCGCACTTTATGATACTCATAGACCCTCCCATCAACATGCAACGAACGCGTATATCCGGCAATACAAGCCACGGTCGTGTTGAACTGAAACAGAAGCCCGTGATATCTCAGTGCAGATTCGAGAGAAATATATGAAGGAGTGATCATAGTCTGTGCAAGTTCGAAGTGATCATATTCTCTCGCGAATGCATAGACACCCCGCTTAAGAGGCAATAAACGTCCAGTGCGCACATAGTATTTTGCTTTCGCACGCAAAGCCCCGGCGCGCGACTCCCTCCAAAGCACGCGCAAATCCTGCAGAGAGAAAACCGTTTTGCCGGTCCTGTAGAGTTTTTCCAGAGAATTCATGAACCAAAAGGGAGAAAAAACTTACCTTTTAGTTTACAGATTTTGAGAAAGAATGCAAGTACTAAAATATGCAGAGAATAGCTCCTAAACTACAAAATCGTGTAAGGCGTGTATCACTTTTGATATGTATTGTGCAAGCTTCTTGAATTCACAATATTCTGGTATAATAAACAGGCAACATTCCCAAAAACCAATATGAACAAACAAGAATACCTCACTGCCATAAGCAGCTTGAAACACGTTCCTCGCGAGGTTATATCGCAAGCCGAGTCAGTAGCCGACGAACTCGACGATACAAAGCGCGCCCTTCTTTACGACAAGCTGCGTGTGGTAGACCTTGCTACCGGCGAGTACGACAAAAAGGAGAAGGATGCTATTGAGGAAATTAAAGGACTTGTTTCTGCCTGCGATCGCAAAATGAAAGCCGTTAAAAGGGATTGTGCCGAAGAGAAGGATAGAGGCAGTGAAAATGCAGAAAACATTATCTAAATTCAAACAATATCCAATACCCAAAAACATAATGGAAACAAACAAACTATTCAATTCCCCGTTTACTCCAGCAGAACAAAGAATGCTCTCATTCGCTGTAGAGAAAATCGACAAGCTGGTACTTGAAGACCCAGAGGAAGGGGAAGATCCGGAAAAGCAGAAGGATGAAGAAATGACTGCAATGAGAAAGAAAATGGAAGAGATGGTAGGAGCTATTAATTCTGAGAATGATCCTGAGCTCAGAAAAAGGTTGAAAGAGGTTTACGTAGAGTTTAAGACACAATACGATGCTATGAGACAAAATCTTTCTCAGGTTCGCTATGCGCGCAGAATGGTAAGAACTCGTTGTGGATGCAGATATGAGTACGTTCCTATTAAAAAAGGCCGCAGGGATTTTGTGCCCTTAATAAATGAGTATGTAAGAAAAATAAACACTGAGAGATACATAAAGCAACTTAATAAATATATAAAGAAAATGAAAGATCTGGTCAGCTTAGATGATGATGGTGATTTGGGCCGAATTTATAAAGAATTCAGTAAAAACTTTAATGCCAGGAAAAAGGAATTGGTCAGTCACGGTTTAGATAAAACGAACCGTAACTTGTACTACAGTGAATTGTTGCAAGTCTATGAAACTGCACGGAAGCACTTTTTTGATCGGGTAGATTTGTTAAGGCACAAAAAAGAGAATGAACGGGAGATGGATGAAATTAAAGGAGAGATTAAACAAGAAAAATTGGAAAGAGAAAAGGGAGATGCGGCACTTGGAACAAGGATTGATGATGAAAATAAGGCAAGAGAAGAAGGAGATAAAGCACTTGGAACAAGGATTGATGATGAAAAGAGTGCAAGAGAAGAAGCAGTAGAAACTCTCACAAATAATCTTGATGATTTGAACAGACAACTGGCAGAACAAAGAGAAAGCTTGAAGACGATGAATAGCGCCATTGATACTGTAAAGAGAGAGGCTAAAGAACATGCGGATAATAAAATTGCAGCAGCGAAAAAAGAGATGAGTGACAAATTAGATGAGGCAAATAAAGCAAATGCAAAAGAAATAGTAGATCTGAAGAAAAAAATCACAGCATTAGAAGAAATGGATGCGGAAAGGCAAAATGCGCTTATTGAAATGAAAAGAGAAATTGAAATGACGTTTTCCGATACAATCAAAAACCTTAGTGATACCGTTACTACACTTCAGAATAATCTGGAAGCTGAGACAGAAGCTCGGGGCGAATCAGATGAGGATTTGGAAAGATTAAGGCAGGATTTAGCAGCAACAAGGGAAGAGCTTGAAGAGGAAAAAACTGCCCGGGAAAAAATTGAAAAAGAAAATGCGCGCATTAAAAGCAACTTTGAAGAAGGGAAGAAATATATTATCGATAAGTTGCATGGCGAACCAACAAAAGAGGGAAGGTGGCATTTCTTTACTAATGTGAAAGGTACTACAGATGATGTTATGCTCAGTTACGATCCGATTAATGGTAAGTGGATGTGGAGGGAACAAGACGCCGATTATTATTATTTACCACTGGAAGAAGGAATATATAAAACTCATGAAGCAATGAAATACGATTGGGAGAAAGCTGAGATAAAAGAAGTTAGGGATACAATCCTAAAACCCCTAGAAAAGATTGAAGATGAATCTTATAGGGAGTTCAGGTAAACCCATAAAACGTAATAATTGATGCAGAGCCACAGAGGATAGGTCTATTCCCCTCCTTCTTCTTTCACGAGTCCAAAACCGACCAAAAGCAGCGCCGGCAACGAGAACCACAGGTCCTGATTAAGCACCATCACCTGAACCAAGCGACTACTATCCATCAAGGGCTTCAAAATTTCCTGTGCCCCGAGTGTTTTATCCAAAAGCGGCGCCCCGGCTACAAAGGTCAAAAGTGAGATGATTATCAAGCCTGCCGTAGCAAATCCAAACAGACCAGTTCCGAGTAGCGCTATTAATGATGAGTGCGACTTTCCATACTCCACGTTGAAACCACCTTTAAGCGCAACTGCAACTATCACAATCATGAATGCAACTAGTTTTGCAACGGACATAGTGCTCACATTCAAAGAAACTCCAAGCACGCGGAAAATCCTGTAGACCGGTTCCGCCTCCCCGGTAAGCCGCATGAAGATATTTCCAAGTCCCTGTGTCGCAAGAATCGCAATGTAGACAGCAACCAGAATCTTCAAGGTCTGGTGCTTACCGATGATGAAGCTATACGCGGTAACAACCGCGAAGAAGAAGGAAATAAAGAGGTCCCAGGTAAGAGTAAGATCCATCAGTGGGACATGGTACATGGTAATGATATGGTTGTTAAATTGCTAAATTGTCAAATTGTTAAATTGCTCGCGAAGCGCGCACGGATCGCTCTGCGAACAATTTAGCAATTTAGCAATTTAACTATATCATCTATACGAAATGCGACACGGAGTTCTCCTTATAGATAAGCCTAAAAGCAAAACCTCACATGACATTGTGCAGGAAGTACGAAACGCTTTGCATGAACCAAAGATCGGACATCTTGGGACTTTGGATCCTGCGGCAACGGGACTTCTTGTTTTGTTTATCGGGAAAAAAGCTTTGAAGGTGATCGAATTTTTTGAAGGAGCAGATAAGGAATATGAAGCTGCCATAACACTCGGAAAAGTGAGTTCCACGTATGACCGGGAAGGCGTGATTGAGGATGTACCGGAAAAACCCGGATGGTCACCACCGAACGAGAAGCAATTGCTCGACGTACTCAAAACGAGTCTGACCGGAAAAATCACCCAAAGGCCTCCGGCGCACTCTGCAGTACATGTCCATGGAAAGCGTGCATATGAAATTATCAGAAAGAATCCAAATGCAGATGTGGAGGTACCCGAACGTGAAGTGGAGATCAATAACATGCAACTCATCTCATATGGCTATCCAAATGTGAAGTTGAGGATTGCATGCAGTAGCGGCACCTACATCAGATCCATTGCACATGATCTTGGTCAGCTACTTAGATGTGGGGGATATTTGGAAAATTTGAGAAGGACGCGTGTCGGAAGGTGGAAACTTGATGATGCTCACAAATTGGAAGGTGTTGCATGGGGACAGGTTATCCCGTTAAAAGAAATTATGAATGTATTCCCGCGTGTAGATCTTGATGAGGAGCAGTGGAAAGATGTGCAGCATGGGAAGATTATTGATGTTCAAGTAAATGAGGAGCCTTTGATCGCATGGCATGAGGAACTGCCTGTGGCGATTTTGGAACGGAAGGGTGATGGGGGGCATCCGAGGAAGGTACTCTGACTACAGCTGTCTCAGAATGTACTCCATCCATCTCGTGTAATCTTTCCGGGTATCTTTTTCAATATCAATTATCCATATTCGCACGAGGTTTTCACCAGAATGAAAAGTATAAAGAATGCGGTAACGACCCACTCTCTTGCGGTATCCATTTGGCACCTTAAAAAGACTTGTCACATTACTTCCACGAACGGGAGAGACAGCAATATCATCTAGAGCTTCTTCAAGTTGTTTGGCTAATTTCTTGCCCTTGATAGACATGAGATTTTTTCTCGCCAGTCGGGAAAGTACTAATCGTGCCATCTTGCAGAAAAGTTACGCAGCAAGCTCACGTTTAACATCTTCCCAATCTGTCCATTCTGTATCTTCCTCCATGGCCTGTCTAAGATCATTACTGTCACGCAAATTGCGATAAAGGTTGAACAATGCGTCATAGAGCGCAGGTGGTAACAGCACGAAAAACCCACGATCTCGTGACTGCTCAACAATGACTGGACGCTGCTCCTTTAAAGCCCTCCTGCGCACAGCAGAGTTGCGAGCGAACTCCCGCATGGAAACGATAAATGAGCTTAGTGAAAATGGTGAAGAGCTGGTTTTTGGCATAACATCTACATTCTACATTGACACCATTTTGGTGTCAACCTTATTGTAACCCTCTACACACTCCAATTCCCGTCTCAATCTCCATAATCTTGCAATACTCCCCCTCCGGACAAATAACACCCGCAGAACCACCGCATGGCTGGCCTGATCCGGAAGGAACATCGTCTTCCACATCCTCATCACTTACTTCATCGAACATAACGCTCTGCAACACAGTGTAAAAAGCATCGCGCTCACCTGCGGATGCATCACCTTTGGGGCCAAAAGTGAATAAAGATATCAGCGATCCTCCACGCCGCACATAAACTCTGTGAACACCACTTTCCTCCTCTACAACCCGAACTCCATTTTGACCATCAATCCTGACCGGAATGCCTTCCGGAACTTCGATGAAATCCAGCAACTCAACAGCTATAAAAGGTTGATCTTCCGATGGGATTGTAAAGACCAATCTCCCATCTCTCATTGCACTCTTCCACACACTCGGTGCCTCAAGTGACAAAGCTAGCGACTTAACGTTGTACTCCTGAAGAGATGCGGCCTCCGCTCCGAAAACCCGCTCAACGGATGAAACGTTGATGACCGGCAGATACTTTTTGTGCGTGTTTAAAGAAAGTTCTCCATGCACAATAACCCGAGCATCCTGATACTCGCTCAAACTTACTGATTTGCTCTCCAAAAAGAATCTCGGACGCCCTTCCATCAAAAGCAGGTGTGTTCCGCGGCGGTAGAGTGAAGCTCCTGTGGCCGTGATGGTGCCTGTTGCAGTTGTTGGGCCGATATCACTAATGGCATCATCAGAGCTGGGCTTGCCACATGCAACCAATGCGAGGAAAAGAATCAGAGATAGCTTTTTCATGATGGTGGTCAATATTGCTATAGGATTATAACAAAATCCATTAAATTTTCTCCGATAAAGCAAGGGCAACAATTATTTGGAAGAAATTTTCTTCCTCATAAACGCCGGAACTTCCAACTCTTCCTCAGAAATCTCAAGCGCATGCTCCTGCAAAACCTCTTCTCCTGCTTTATCCTCAGAAGAAGTTAACGGCTTGCCGGGTGCAGGTGGTGCAGCCGGAGCTTTTCCAGATGACGGAGCTTTCTTGAACACAGAAGGCCCCGCGGAGACCGTTGGAGTCTGCGTTGCATCTTCGAACCCTGTTGCAATCACAGTACACTTAACTTCACCGCCGTACTGCTCGTCGATGACTGCACCAAAGATGATATTAGATTCCGGATCTGCAGCTTCCGTGATGATGCGTGCCGCCTCATCAACTTCAAACATTGCAAGATCAGATCCACCGCAGATGTTGAAGAGGATGCCCTTCGCACCGCTGATAGAAAGATCAAGCAGCGGTGAATCAATTGCAGCGCGCGCGGCTTCTGCAGCTCTGCTATCCCCTGAACCAAATCCGATTCCCATAAGAGCAGTACCTGCATCCTGAACAATTGTGCGAACATCTGCGAAGTCCACGTTAACAAGACCGTGGATTGTGATCAGATTTGCAATTCCAGAAATTCCCTGATGCAGAACTTCATCTACAACTTTGAAAGCCTCAGTTAGAGGAGTTGTCTTATCAATCAGCGAAAGAATTTTGTCATTCGGGATAACAATCAACGTATCCACTTTTCCACGCAAACTCTCGAGCGCGTCCTCCGACTGCTTCTTCCTCTTCAATCCCTCAAAACTGAACGGCTTTGTCACAACCGCCACAGTCAGAATACCCATCGAGCGCGCCATTTCCGCAATCGGCGCAATTCCTCCGCTCCCTGTTCCTCCACCAAGACCAGCGGTCAAAAAGACCATATCCGCACCTTCCAGCGCACTCCGAATGTCATCAGAACTCTCTTCCGCGGATTTCTTACCAATATCCGGATTTGACCCGGCGCCGAGACCGCGCGTTGTTCCGCGGCCGATGTTGAGCTTGGTGCCAGCAGGATTGTGGTAAAGAGCCTGCGCATCCGTGTTCAACGCGATGAATTCAACACCCTGAGTTTTCATCTCCACCATACGCTTAACGGCGTTGCTTCCACCACCACCCAATCCGACCACACGGATAGAGGCGCTCGGAATAATATCCGGCAGAACCTCCTGATGGGAGGAATCTGTTGTAGTTCCATCACCTGTAGTTCCACCACCTGTGGAAGAAGATTTTGCTGAGGAAGTAGACGATGACTTGGCCGAAGCCGCACCGCTCGACTTGGTGCCGGAGAAGAGACTGCGTAGAGTATCTGACATGATAGAAATGGGAAAAGGGCAGATTAAGGAAGAAGATTTTTAACCCAGGATTTAATTGAACCATAAGCACGGCGGACACCCAGAAGACCTGCACCGCCGTACGCACGACCGCCATCACGTGCACCCCAAATGAGAGTACCGATAGAAGTGGCATACGCAGGATCATCAACTTTTTCGATTACGCCGCCGATCTCGACCGGGAATCCCATCTGGACAGGGAGACCCAAAACTTCACGTGCAAGATCGAGTGTGCCGGGTGCTTTTACTGCGCCACCTGTTAGAACTGCGCCAGCAGGAAGCATCCCGTCGCGTCCGATTTGTTTGAGTGACTCTTTGACTAATGAGAAAACTTCAAAAGACCTCGCCTGCATTATTTCTGCAAGATATTTTTTACTGACGGTCTGAGTATCAATTTTGCTGACTGATGAAAGATCAATCATCTCACGCTCGTTTATTTCATCAGGCAAAAGTGATCCATATTCAATTTTGATGCGCTCCGCTGTGTCGATTGAAGTCCGCAAGCCAATTGCAACATCATTCGTGATCGTCTCGCCGCCGACGGGAAGTGAAAATGAGTGGAGGATAGTCCCCTCCTCGAACACTGCAACGCTCGTGCTGCCTGCTCCAATATCAATTATCACAACTCCCAGCTCCTTTTGGCGCTTCGTGAGCACAGCATCGGAGACTGCGATTGTAGAAGGAATAACGGCATCTATATCCACACCCGCCTGATCCACGCACTTCTCTACATTCTTAACGTGTTGCACTTGACCTGTGATGATGTGCGCATCCACTTCCAGGCGAATCCCGCTCATTCCAACAGGATTTTTGATGTTTCTCTGCTCATCAACCGTGTATGACTTTGGTTGTAAGTGAAGAATGCGGCGGTTCGCAGGAATGCTTACAGCCTGCGCGGCTTCAAGCACCCGTGCGATGTCATCAACCGTAATCTCCGGACCGGAAATCGCAATTACTCCGCGGCTCGAGAAGGACTCAATGTGAGTTCCGCTCATCCCGACAAATACATGATTGATCGGAACACCGGACATTCTCTCCGCATCCTCTATTGAGCTGATGATGTTATGAATCGTCTCCTCCACATCAATAACCTGTCCCTTGCGCATACCGAGCGAAGGCGACATTCCCACACCTATTATATTAGGTACCTGCTTCTCACCCTCAACTACCGCAACAACAGTACGAATCTTAAAGCTTCCGACATCAAGGCTGGCAAGTACACGTTCCTGTGGCATGGGTGGAGAGGGAAGGAGATGTTCGGGGGATTAGTCTATGCGAGTGAACCTCTCCAGGCAAATAGAGGCATGAAGATAAAGTTTGTTCAACCCTTACTTTTTGAGCAAATAAACTACTCTGATTTTTTGGCTTACCTAAGCTAAGTTTTGACTATCACACAAAGTCAAAAATATATGATATTTTCCAAAAAACCAATCGAACACTCGCAATGATCAAGGGTATAGAATTCAACTGATCAGGTGATGCTGTTTTTGAGCAAGAAAAGAGTGCGATCTTCACCTAATAAATTTTTGACGGATGAATTTTGCGCTTCAAATGATGTTTTGAGATGATTTTTTGAAAATGTTTGACGGAGTTTAAATGTGATTTGGGATGTGAAATTGGGAGAATACAATTTTTGATCAGGTAATTGACAAACTGAGTTACAAACTACATCATCTACCACCTAAATTTGTTCCTATATAGCAACCATGTCAGAAACAGTCAGAAAGAGTGATTACGAAATTCAAAGACAATTCTGGGGGTGTTGTCGTCGTTTCGTTACCGGAGCAGACCGCGCATTATTGTACAACGCACTCACGAAGCCAATGCCTCAGAAAATGAGTTCTGTTGATGATGTTAATAAAGCTTTTTCAAAAGCTTTTTCCAAGATCAAAACTGGTGAGCAGCGAAGAGCACTATATGACGCAATTGATGCGGAAGGTGAGATGCATGTAGAAAATGTTGAAGAAGCTATAGAAAAACTCCGTAGAAAAGCTGAAGAAATTGCACAACATGCAGCAGAATAATTAAGAGGATGGCCTCCTCAATCCAGCAACGGCAACTGCTCCTCCGTCACAGCTCCCCTCTTTGGCTCCCCATCAGGGGAGCAATAGCTGACCGTTCGTGGTATAATACCCAGATGACCAAAAAAGATAAAATTGCAAAAAGGTTGGCAGAACAACTCATTCAAGAAGGCATAGTAAAACCTGATGAAGTTGATGAATGCCTGGCACTAACAAAAGAAGCTCTTGTGAAACAAATGGGGGAAACTCGCAAATCTACTACACAGCTTCTTTCTGAACCTGCTGAAGCTGTAGAAAATAAAGAATCATTAATTAATGATATTTACGAAAGAGGAAGAAGTTTGTGCCAAGCTGGCGTATCTAGAACGGTTTGGACAAAAAGAAACGCTAAAAGATATCCAAATGGAGGAAATAGTGGATTCCAGGCGCTAGCTGACGAACGGATTCGTCAAGCTGGATTTAACGACGCAGTATTCCAACCCCAAGCAATAAAGCCTCTCCAATGGAAGTTTGGATTTACTGGGGGCATAAACCAAAAATGCTGGAATAGACTTACTACCAAGGATGGTATATCCAGTTTAGTAGCTTTGGTGGATGTAACAGACAATTCTGAAAAACCGATTCCTTTATCAAGATTTACCAAAAAGACAGAAGACAATGTACCTGCTTATCAACTTCTATATTTCGTAATGGGAAATGAGAAACAGCATTACAATGACACAGTAACAAATAGATATGGCAATTATTTTTTAGGCAGCATTTTTCTTACGCGTGAGCTGGGTGAAAGAGCTATACAAGAGATACAACAGGACCCCCAAATTGCCCGTGAGATAGTACGTAAATTCGAGCCAGACGTTCTTGAAGAACAAGAAAGTATTGATATCAACCCCATGCCAGATGACACAAAGCTGGCAGTTATTCCTCTTGGTAAGCATGATGAAGCATTGGAATATGAAGAAGGAACAGGCAGAGCAAAAAAGCCAATCGGAATAAAGAAAGACTATGTTGTAGAAGTTGAATAAGCTTGAATCACACGCATAGCAGATTGATTCAATCCAAAAGCGGCAACTGCTCCTCCGTCACCGCTCCCCTTTTTGACGTTTCCTCAGGTACATCCATAACAAACTCACCTGTGAAGAACTCTTTTGCAAAAGCATCCTCATTCAACAGCCTTTTTAGACGCGACTTGAGCGTATAAAACTCAAGCTCTCCGAAGAATTTTTGGACCTCCTCAAGTGAGGCTTTGCACTGCTCAGTTTCCTCCAAATTGAGATTAACCGGAACATCGTAAACAAGTGTTGCCATTCTCTTGCAAAAAAAAGCACTCTCTTTATCTTCTTCCAGCTTTGTCTTCGTACTGCCTTTTATGTCACTGATATGATCATAGACCCCTTCCAGTGTCTTGTACTTTCCCAGAAGTTTGACGGCGGTTTTTGGCCCAATGCCCCTAACCCCCTTCAAATTGTCTGAAGGATCACCGACGAGACCTTTGTAATCGGGAACTTGCGCCGGAGCAACTCCCAGCCTCTTTTTTACACCATCAGAATCCAGATATTCCGGATCCGAGTATCCTCCATTTGGAACTGCGACCTGTATTCCGCCATTTACAAGCTGGAACAGGTCTTTGTCGCCGGAAACAACTATCACATCATATCCTTCTTTGACTGCACGGACTGCGATGGTGGCGAGCAGGTCATCGGCTTCATAGTCGGAGTCAGACAATATTGGAATTGAAAAGGAATCCAGACATTGGTGGACACGCGGAATCTGTGTGTAGAACTCATCCGGAGTTTCAGGCCTACCTGCCTTGTATTCCTCATGCTCCTGATGACGCAGAGTATCTTTTCCCTCATCAAAACAGGAAATTACGGCATCCGGTTTTTCACGTTGAAGAAGGGTCAAAAGCATAGACGCAACGCCAAAAACAGCATTTGTCTGCTCTCCAGAGGAGGTTGAGAGATTTCTCTGGATTGCCCAGAAGGCACGGTGCATGAGGTGGTTAGCATCTAGCAGAACAAGCTTTTTCATGGTTTCGTAATGATAATGGTATTCCAATATTACGCCTAATGAGGTATAATAACGAGATATCTTGAAACCAACATTCAAACCATCAAAGCGGCCAGAATTCTCTCCATGTTACGACAACAAGATCTTTAAGAAGTACAGCGTGCGAACGCTGGAAGCAAAGATGGATAACAAGCTTGAGTTCCAGGAAGAGCTTGGATGGGTAAAGGAAAAAAGAATTCCCGTTCTCTGCGTTCCCGGGGGAATGTCGGATGAGCTTGGCGGAGATGTGTTTGAAGAGGTGATCGAGGGAATCATGTCGCTCGATTGCCAGGTTGTTGTGCGCGGGGTCGGATCCGAAAAATACGGCAAGCTATTTACAAAGCTGGAGAATGATCACGGCCACAGGATTAGGATTCTTAAGGACACGGAAGATATGCAACACAAAATGTACGCTGCAGCAGATATTGGCCTATTTTTTGTTCCTGATGGGCAAGACCTCATAAATTGCCTTGCATACGGCGCGGTTCCGGTAAGCCCCAAACACAAAGATTTGGATGATTACAATCCCATCCAGGAATCGGGAAATGCTTTTATCTCCAATCCCCAAACCTCCTGGACTTGGTACGCCGCGCTGGTGCGTGCAATAGAAACCTACAAGCTTCCGTATGACTGGAAGACTATACAGAAGCATTGTATGGATACGGTGAAGGAGGAGTGAACTGGTACTACAGCAATCGCTTGTTTCTAAACGCAAACCCCGACGAACTCTTCAAATACTTCTCGAATGCCAATGCCTTCTTCTTGGATTTAAAAGCTGCGTAAAATACGAGATCCTTCGGTTTGACACGGTTGGTTGTCGGTACGTCTCCGGAAAAATGTTTCTTGAGTCGCTTATTCAGGTCTTGCGTGGAGCCGATGTAATGATGCCCATTTTTGAGGAGAAGAATGTATACGTGGTGTATACGCGTAGTGTAGCCCCACTTCGCTCTGCTGGTTACCGTAGATCACACAGAAATTTGTGTTTGTTGTTTGTGAAATCAGGGCAGAGCTTCGCGGGGCACACTTCGCGATCTGCCTATGATCGAACATGGTTTGGCCTGCCACGCGAAGCTCTGCCCCTGTGGAAGAAAAATCCACAACAAACATCACTCTGCTGAAAGTAATCCGCAGAGCGAAGTGTGGTGGTGCTTGTGCGACAAAATCATAACCGATTTCCGCAAAAGTTGCGGCGGCGGCCGGTAATTCCGGGGCGCGCTGCGGCCGCCGCCGCTTTCGGACGATTTCGACGTGCTCTCTGGCTGCTCTACTTGCAAAGGAAGCAGAAATTTGATAGAATATAAGGATTTATGTTACTCCTTAAAAAAGCACTCCATTACCTTTTGGAAGCACAAAAAGAAACACGTGCTCAACCTACATTCAAGCAGTTCGCGCAAAAGTGCAATAAGTACAAGGAGGTACAGGAGAGAACTTCTGAGCTCAAAAAATTAGAAAACCAATTTGATGAATATGCCTGAAGCAACAGAGCTACCCGAACCGGCTACTACGGAAAAACAGAAAAATGTATTCGACAAGATCGAAAAGGTGTCTACGCTCCTGGAAAAAGAATCAGAATTGTCTGAAGCAGAGATAGGGGAAGCAAAAAAACTTCTCACAGAAATTACAGAGGATACAAAGAGAATGGACGGCGAGGTACGCTCATTTTTCGAGGATAGCGTTTTTGATCACCTGCAAAACTTGCTTCCTCAGCACCCCTTTTTTCACGAACTCAATAAGGATTCTTCCGAATTCATTGACTTTGTCGATTTACTGATTGACGGAGAGGAATCTTTCGAGAAAATTATAGAAAGTATAAAAGCTGCTGAAAAATCTATATACATCAACATTTTCATATGGCGCGATGATCATATTGGGAATCAGGTTGCAAAAGAGGTGCTTTCAGCTGCTGATCGCGGTGTGAGAGTGACGATAGTAAAAGATCAACTTGGAGCAGTCTTTGAACATGCTGAGGAGAACAAGCAGAGCTTCTTTCATAAGGAACTTCTGCCAGAGGATGTCTTGTTACAGAAGGCCCGCTTTGTTGATGCTACATATATGCAACACGGAGAGGCATCTGATACAACACAGAAGGTTAATCCGTTGACTCAGAAGTTGTTGGAACATCCCAATATTACTGTTGAGCACAATACGGTACGCAACGACCACTCAAAATACTATATCTTCGACGATGAACGTCTGATTACCGGAGGTATGAATATTGGCGATGAGTATCACAAGGAATGGCATGACTATATGGTGGAGGCAGAAAGTCCTCTCCTGGTTCAAAAATTTAGAGAACGATTATCAGGGAATGATGATTTCGATGAAGGCTCATCAATTGAGTTTTCCCTCAATTTACCAAGCTCACTTGTGGAGCAAAAAGAGATCGAACCAATGGTGATAGAGTTGCTCAATAATGCAGAAGAAGAAGTGATAATCGAAATGGCATATTTCGGAGATGAGGACATCACAGATGCGATTGTTGAAGTTGCCAACAGAAATGTTGATGTAACGATCATTATTCCTGAGCGTGCCAACATTCAGGATTCACTTAATAGAAGCGTTGCGCGTGAGATTATTCAGAAAACAGGAAACAAAGTGAAAGTCTATCTCTTTCCGAGAATGCTTCATGCCAAGCTGATTCATGTTGATGGTCGGTTTACTTTTTTGGGATCGGCGAACCTGAATGAGGAGGCCACCCAGAGACTTGCTGAAACAAACATTTTAATTAACGATAAGAATGCACCGTTCACACAAGAAGTCAGGCAGCAATTATCAGATGACATGTCTCAAAGTTCAAAAGTCCTTGAAGCAAAAGATATCCGATGGACTCCTTGGATTGATGACGCTTTGGCAATGGCTGAGCGTAATGCAGGACGCATGTCGCATAACTAATCAGGAAGTCTAAGAATGTACTGAAAGCTTATTACTCTATGTTTACAATTTTTTATGACAAATCGAAAAAAAGTCTTTTCTCATCCAATAATGAGCCTGAAGGAGACTGAATGACCAGGAAGTGA
>CAZWES010000026.1:0-13611 GCA_964632395.1 uncultured Candidatus Peribacteria bacterium
CGTGTAGATTCGCGGTGGAACCAACCGTGCCACTCCACATCAATCACTGCACCATCGGTGATGAGTAGGGCATCAAGATAATAATCAAGAAAATTACGGAAAAGCCAGATCATGATTGCTGCATCAACTCCAAGAGTGATCACGGCAACTATACGTATCGGTGCAAAATAAAACACTACCCATGTTGCAATTAGAGCAAGAACCGGGAGCGAAAGCTGTTTGATGCTTAAGATCCAGTGTTTATGGACAAGGAGATAAAGTTCCTCGTCATCTTCCAAATGCCTGTTAAATAGGCGTTCGAGCATGATCAGATTGTACTACTTGTGATATAATAGTTCCATGCGTTGGCGTAAGGAAAAAATCGGCTCAGAGAAGCCCTCCCGGGGCATTCTTTATAACATCGTCGATGTACTTTTGAACGTCATAATTATTGTTGCAATTGTTGCAGTGATCAGAACTTTTGTAGTTTCTCCGTTTGAAGTTGAGGGGAATTCAATGGTTCCAACACTTGAAGATAACCAGTACATCATCATCAACAAGCTTGGATATTTCCTCGGAAGCACTTTTGGGATGGAATCCAAGCTACCTGTACGCGGTGATGTAGTTGTCTTCCGGCCGCCCTCGGATGGAAGAAAGTACTACGTTAAGCGAATAATCGGTTTGCCCGGCGATGAGATTGTTATCCGTGATGGTCAGGTTTTCATAATGTCGGAAGGAATAGAGCAGAGGCTGAATGAGTTGTATCTTGATGAAAGAAACGCAAACCATACCTTCCGTGCACCCGTGGGAAACGGGGATCGTTCGGAAGAGCGATACGTAATACCGGAAGGAAAATATTTTCTGCTTGGTGATAACAGGCAGGGTAGTTTGGATTCGAGAAGCTTCAGGGATTCCTCCGGTGAAGCAACTCCATATGTGAGTCAGGAAAATATTGCGGGGCGCGTGTGGTTTGTTGCTTTGCCGATAACAAAGAGTCATGCACTTGAGACCCCAGAGTACGGTGTCGGACCTTGATTAGAAGGATTGAAGGATGACCATGATTAAAAAATCAGGACAATCCTTCTGATATAATACTTACACATGAAGAAGCAAGTATTACCTGTAGCAGCACTTCTCCTCTCAGCCTGCTTTGGTGGCAGTGATGATAGTGCGCTCGATACAACCCGTACCTCCCAAAGCGGAATGAGAACGAGTGCCGAATTGGTTCAAGTGGAACCTGAGGAACCTCCCATGCCTGCGGCAATTGCCGGAATGATTGCAGGATTGCACGTAAGCGGAGCATCAACATCTGAATCATTAATTCCAGATCCGCTTGAACGCGCGATTGAGACGACAGGTACGGAGGCTCACACAGAACTTTTGAATACTCTGGTAAAACTTCTTGGCACGGATGTGCAGGCTCTCTTAAACGGTGCTTCTGATCGTGAGGATGCGCTTGATCTCTACATAGAATCAATTGAGTCACACGCACAACACGGTCACATCCGTCTGCGTGCAATGCGCGATGATGTGGAAGAGCATGAAGATGATAAAAAGCGATACGAGCGTCGTGTGAGAGACATCCGAAATGAGATTGATGATGCAATTGGTGAAGGCGACACGAATCGTGTATCAATTCTCACTGATGAACTCATCCAAAAACAACAGGCACTCGCGGAGGCAGATTCCAATTTGATCGTAAAAGAACACCTTTCGGAAGCTTATGAAGATGTTTTGGATCCGCTTGATGAACGCCTGAAAGCTATCAACGCAAACCGCCAGGCACTTATTCAGGGTGTAAAAGTCATAGACATGCCGGGGGTGGAGGAGCTGGAGATTATTGAGTATGAGGGGGGGAAGGTGAGAGTGAGGAGGAGGGGAGGGGGTGGATGGTTT
Source organism: uncultured Candidatus Peribacteria bacterium (assembly GCA_964632395.1). Lineage (GTDB taxonomy): Bacteria > Patescibacteriota > Gracilibacteria > Peribacterales > Peribacteraceae > CAZWES01. The sequence goes on from CAZWES010000026.1 coordinate 1,876, forward strand.
TGATTTGGCGGGCAGTAGGAAAATTCCAAGCACCAAATTCCAAAAGAATCTCAAATCTCAAATTCCAAAGCTCTTTGAGATTTGGGATTTGGAATTCTTTTGGTGCTTGGAATTTGGTGCTTGGGACCTAATTTAAGCGCCTAAATCATTGCCATAACCACAAAATCAGCTACACTTCCCCTCATGTGCGGTATTTTTGGCTATGTCGGAAAACGTTCCGACGCGGGTTCAATCGTGACTCAGGGCATTAAAAACCTGGAGTATCGTGGGTACGATTCGTGGGGCGTTGCACGCATGATTGATGGCTCAATTGAATCAAAAAAAGATGTTGGAAAAATAAGTGACGTTGATCCCAAGTCACTTAAGGGCGATTCAAACCTTGCAATTGCACACACACGCTGGGCAACGCATGGAGGTGTTACCAAAAAGAATGCACATCCACACCTTTCAAATGATGGGAAGATTGCAGTAGTTCATAATGGGATTATCGAGAACTTCCAAGAACTCAGGGACGAACTCATTAGGAAAGGATACGAGTTCAAATCACAAACAGATACGGAGGTGATTTGTCATATTTTGGAAGAAGAACTGAAGACCTCATCAGGTTTTGCGGATGCGGTCAGATCCGCTTGTAGAAAATTTGAGGGGCGCTTTGCATTTCTTGCAATGAACACGGGGACGAACGAGCTTGTTGCCGCACGCCGTGGATCACCTTTGATTGTTGGAGTCTCTGAAGGGGAGACGTTCATCGCATCCGACACTCCTGCATTTTTGGAGCACACGCGAACTGTCAACTATCTTGATGATAATGAGATGGTAGTGACTGATGGTAAAAAGACTTCATTCTCTTCACTTGATGTTGGCAAGGAGATCAAAAAGAGGAACGTGGAAATTACATGGAGTTCGGAAGAGGCAAAGAAAGGAGATTATGAACACTTCATGCTGAAGGAAATAATGGACCAGAAAGAATCGCTCAGGCGTGCGATTAATCAGGATGAAGAACAAATTATGATGATCGCAGACGCTATCAAAAATGCGCAGGGGACTTTCCTTTCCGGATGCGGAAGCGCAGGCAAGGTCTGCATGGCAGCTGAATATTTCTTCTCTGTAATAAGCGAGAAGCATGTTAACTACGCACCAGCATCTGAGTTTCCGCTTTACCATCACTTTTTAAAACCCGAATCACTTTTGATAGTAGTGAGTCAAAGTGGAGAAACCGCTGATGTTCTGGAAGCGATGGAAGCTGCAAAGCGCAAAGGCTCAAAAGTTTTGAGTATTGTGAATGTACAGGGCTCATCAGTTGATCGCATGAGTGATTATTCACTTCTCATAAACGCAGGCCCCGAGCGCGCAGTTTGTTCCACAAAAGCAATAACGAGCCAGATGGCCGTACTTCTTCTAATCGCATATGCACTTAATGGAAAACTGAACGAAGGTCGAAAAGTTCTTCTAGAGGCCTCCGAGCAAATCAACGATATGTTAAACCCGCGATACATGGAACACGTTGCGGGAATTTCAGAGCGCATAAATGGTGAAGATAACATGTATGTGATCGGAAAAAGCTGGAACTACCCAATGGCTCTGGAATCTGCAATTAAAATCCAGGAGGTAAGTTACATACACGCGGAAGGTTTTGCGGGCGGTGAGTTGAAGCATGGCCCGATCGCCCTGATCCAGAAAAACACTCCCTGCATTGCACTGCTTGGGAATGATGAGGTTAAAATGGATACGCTGAGTAATTTGATAGAGCTCAAGGCCAGAGGAGCCAAGACGATTGGGATTGGACCGGAGAAAAATGAAGCTTTTGACGAATGGATTCGTGTTCCGGATGCGGGCAGCGCACAGGCAATCGTCAACATCATCCCCGTGCAGATTTTGGCGTATTATCTTTCGATTCAGAGGAGTTTAGACCCTGATATGCCGAGGAATTTGGCGAAGAGTGTGACGGTGAAATGATTTACCCTTCATCCGGTGGTATGCCGTAGTACTCAAAAAGTATCGCCGCAATCTCCTTAAAAACCGGCGCTGCAGTCATAGATCCATATTCCACAGTCCTCGGCCGGTCAAACTTTACGAGCATTACGAATGCAGGGTGATCCACGGGTGCGTAGCCTGCAAAGGATGTTATTGAGGTTCCGGAGCCGGTTTCTTCGTATCCACCCCCTGGACGAGCTATCTGACTCGTGCCCGTCTTTCCGGCCATCCTGTACCCCTCAACCTTTGCACGCTTTGCAAACCCCTCGTTCATCCCGCGTACAAGCATTGCAGTTACAGTTGCTGCGGCTTCTTCTGTTATCACCTGTTCAAGCACTTGAGGGTGGACCGGATGCTCGGTGCCATCGGAATCTACCCAGCTTTCGATGATTGTTGGTTTGACAAGCTTTCCACCATTCCCGAGTGATGCGAACGCAGTTACCATTTGCATTGGCGTTGAGGAAATTCCCTGCCCGTAAGCTGCGGTTGCCAGCAGCGCATCGCTCCATCGGCGCCAATCGAGAACTTTTCCTGTTTTTTCATCCTCAAGTTGCACTCCTGTTATTTTCCCAAATCCAAACCGTTTGATGTAGTTTGCAAAAAGTTTTTTACCGAGTTTAAAGGAGACGTGGGTCATACATGTATTGACCGAGTAACTCAGGCAATCTGTCATAGTTACTTCATCAAAAACTCTGCCTTCAGCATTCTCGATCACGTATTCATCAATCTCGACAGAGCCCTCGTCAAAATACATATCATCCGGAGTAAGTTCCCCCTGATCAATTGCAATGGACATTGTTACAGGTTTGAAGACTGAACCCGGCTCATAAATTTCCTGCAGCGCACGGTTAACGTATGCACCAACACCAATTCGGTTTTTATACGCAAGCCATGTGCAACCTGTGATCACTGCACCTTCCCCCTCATCAACTTCATTACCCTCATCTGCAAGATGTGGTTTGGATTTGGCAGGACTAACGCCTTCTGGGCAGGCGGGGAAGAGCTCTATCCGGTTATTTTCACCAAGGTAAAAGTAATAGCGCTTAAGATCGTCCAGTACGAAATATTTTTCAAGTGCGCTTAATTCCTGCTGAAGTTCTCTGCCAAGCCTTGCTCTTCCCTCCGGAGTCAGATCGTTCAGATACCCACGAATGACAAGATCATTGGTCTGCGGATGGTAGATCTCAACAACAATGCTCGGTTCTTCACTCGGCGCAATATCGAATGGCTTCTTTTCGTAAACGATACTGTAGTTGTTGCTATCAAAAAGGGGAGCATTCGCCATCACAGTGATGCGACCTGTGTGTGGGTCCATGATGATCACCTGACCGCTATCTGCCTCAAGCTCCTCAATTGCACGCTGCAAAACGGTCTCAACCTTTTTCTGCAGAAAGCGATCAATAGTCAAAACTACACTTCGCCCATCGCGTGCCTGTGTAATGGTTTGATCCTCGGAGAAGATTTGTCCGCCGAACGGATCAATTACAGTACTTATTTCTCCATGTTGACCCCTGAGCTCATGGTCGAAGACGCGTTCTATTCCATTCTGAGGTTGTTGCTTCATCGTCAAGGATAATCCCGGGGGAGGCTCACGAACAAATCCGATAACCTGTGCCGCAACGGTTCCATCGGGATAAAAACGCCAGTGCTCGGGTATCAATGCAATTCCGCGCAGAAGATCCTGAACAGCATCCGCGGCCTCCTTCTGCCCCTCATTGATAAATATTGAACGTTCCTCAGCTGCTACTCTTGCCGATTCCTCTTTTTTCTTTTTGATTGCTTTACTCATATCCGGTGGAAGTTTCCGCATGATTGGAACGTATCTAAGACGTCTGCGTCTCAGTTTCTCTCTGATCGATGAAACGTCAGTCTTAAGAACCGGCGAAAGTATTCGTGCAATCCTGTGACGTTCAAAGTCCGGAATGTGCTGCGGGTTTGCATAAACCATTTTCTGGTTTTCCAGAATATAGATGCCGGGAATTCCGAACTCGCTAACTTTCTTCAATTGAATTTTATCAGCGCCGTAGAGTAGAGGAACGAAACTCACGAACTCCTCACTAACTCTGCGATCAATGTCATTTGTGAATTGGCGGATGATATCTGGGTGCGAAGAAATTGAGGAATTCTCAACATTTTCCTGGCTACCCCTCGTCACAGGATCAAATGCAGACTCATAATAAGTTCTGAATTCCCTCGGACATTTCTGATCACCGCTCCGGCAAAACGCATCAAACTCCTCAGTTAAAAGCATGGAAGATAACACTTCCGCAACATGGTGCTTATCTTTTGTTACAAACGGATCAACGTACAAAAGGTCAAGAGTTGTATTTGTTGCAAGGATATTTGTCTCATCAGTTTTGCTGCTTTTACTCAAGATCTCTCCACGCTTTGCCGGCAACTCAATTCCACCAAAGTGCTGTGCATGTGCCTGTTCCTCATAACCTCTTCCCCGGATAATCTGCAACTCAATCAGACGTGCGACAATTATCAGAAGTAATACGAGGAGAATGCCGTGCAACAAATTGATGCGGAATTGGAACGCACGGCGCTTGCCAACGTCCGAGAGCGTTGCGTGTGGCATTAGGAGTTTTTGGCGTTTGCGGCGAGGCATGTAGGGACAAGTTTATATCAAGTCGTACACAAATACGTCATGAGATGAGAAAGCACCAAATTCCAAGTACCAAAAGAATTTCAAAACTCAAATTCCAAAGACTCTTTGAGATTTGGAATTTGAGATTCTTTTGAAATTTGGTGCTTGGAATTTTTCAGCCTCATTCCTCAATTACATGAAATGGCAATAAGTCACGAAATATGCTAGAATATAAGGGTTGGAAGACATACAAAAAAAACTCCAAGGCAAGGACGGCGAAGCCTTCCTTAAAGAACTCCACGCGCTTGCGGTAGCTGAGGGCATCTCTGACCTGCACTTTTTTCCGGAAAAGGCCGAAGTCAAGTTAGGTTGGCGACAGGATGGAATTATGCGGATTGTAATGACGATGACTCATGCTGAGTACACGGATGTTGTGCGCAGAATAAAATTCACATCCAAGATGAGTTTGAACGTGACTAATGTTCCACAAGATGGGGAATATGCTTTTCCTTCCGGTGATTACGAAGTTAAAGTTCGTGTCTCTTCTCTGCCTTCCAAATTCGGAGAAGTCTTCACACTGCGATTACTTGATCCAAAGCGCGGAATCGTTCCACTCGAAAAACTTGGATTTCAGGATGACATCAAAAAAGATCTTTCAGAAATCGTAGAATCACCGAACGGAATAATGCTTGTGACTGGCCCCACAGGTTCCGGAAAAACAACAACTCTTTACGCGCTGCTTTCAACGCTGATTGGAACTGGTCGCAACATCATCACGCTTGAGGATCCGATTGAGTATCAGCTTGATGGAATTGTACAAAGTCAAATCGACCACAAGCACGGTTACACGTTTGCAAAGGGATTGCGTGCAATCCTCAGGCAAGACCCGGATGTGATCCTGGTCGGTGAGATTCGTGACGAGGAAACCGCAAAAACAGCAGCTGATGCCGCACTCACCGGACACATGGTTTTTGCGACGCTCCACACAAACTCCTCAATCGAAAGCATCCCGCGCCTTGTCTCTATGGGAGTTGAACCGTATCTGCTCGCTCCTGCTTTGAGGGGAATCTTAGCTCAGAGATTGGTCAGAAAAACTTGTGAGAAGTGTGGTGGAAAAGTCTCTCGACTCGGCAGCACTCTTCTCGAGCGAGAGAGTCCGAAGCGAAGCGGAGGGCGAACGAGTCGAGAGACGAGTGCTGCCTCGCTCGAGAAGAGTGGGTGTGAGACGTGTCTAAACTCTGGCTACAAAGGCCGTTTTTCACTTGCGGAACTTTTGACTATTGATAAAGGAATGCGTGACTTAATCCTTGCAAGCGCAGAACAAAAAGAGCTTGAGGCATACGCAAAGAAGCATGGGTTTAAAACTATGCGTGAGAGAGGGGAGGAGATTGTTAAAACGGGGATTACCAAAATGGAGGAGGTTGTGAGGGTGACGGCTTAAACTTCAGAGCTTTTCTGATTGCAAGACAAGGTCAATCCGACTATATTTTGGCCAATATGAGTACCCCCGCTGAATCAGGACATGTATCATCTTTAAGAGGAAAACGTGAGATTTGTCCGGTTGCAACATTGCGTCATCTCGAAGGACATATCTGTGAGCTGCGTGCCGCAGTGGGAAAAAGAGCAGCGAGAATCTCCGATGACAGAACGCCAGACGACGAAGAAGTATTTCACGTAACCAGAGATGACATCGATCAGGCTTTTGCTGAAGTGTTTAAAACTGAGGCATCCGGTACGACGATGTGATTGATGCGATTGGCCGCAACTGTGGGTGTTTCATGGGGCCGCAGCCACGGAGGGCTGCTCTGCGTGTGGAAATAATTCCAAAACGCAGAGCGCCTCTCCGTAGGCGCGATTCTGGGGAAAACCAACTGGGTGCAGTTCTACGAAACAACGACTTATACGATCCATCTTTCGCACGACAAACCAGTTGCCTCACAACCGAATAAATTTATAATGCCCACATGTCAGAACAACCTGGTACCGCGGAGCAGTCAGCAGCCATAGAAGAATGGAGGCAGCGCAATGAGGAGTTTGAAGCAAAAATAAGCTCCGCGAGGGTGGCCAGAGTCAGCTGGAATCCTATACATTTGCTTAGAAAATTGTTTGGGGAAAGCAAGATTCTTGATGAAGGTAAGTATCTCAGTCATGTGCTGCAGGGCAATATGCTTGGCATGTTTCCTCTTGTTGATGACGAAGCTAGTGGGAATAATCCTATTAAGAGATTAACAAGAGAGGAATTTGAGTTGTTAACTGATACATAATCGTACTAGTCCCACTTTGACGCACTCCCACCCCTCCCTGTACCATAACCCCCATGCCAGACGGCATGGATCCTCCAAAGAGCGTACCGCTTGATGGTGTAACGCCTCCAAGTTCAGAAGGTGGTGCTCCCGCATCGCCTCAGCCTCAACCTGAACCCGTGCAATCTGATCAGAAGACTCAGCCTGATCGCAAGAAAATTCTTTTGATGGTGCTCGGTGGAGCTGGAGCTTTTTTCCTCTTCTACCTTTTCTTTGCATTTTATCTGCTTGCAGTATTGCCGGATCCGGAAGGCGCAAAGCAGGGGTTGAAGGTTTTCGGAAATCTGTTTTATGGGCTTGTTAGCGTGCTCTCTGTAGCTGCTCTTGCTCTCCTTGCACTTAGGATGCTCCGGAGTGGCATGGATCCGAATGAGTTGCCGCGAGTGATGATCAGGCCGGGTATCGCGGTAGTCGTCATTTTGGGGCTCGCTCTGATGGTATTTATGCAGATTAACCAGAAGGTTTCGTTGCCTGTGGATATTCTGGAGCCGGAGAACATCAGGAATCTGACCGCGCCTGTCACAGTGACATTTGGCACAGATCAGCTGCGACACATACTTGGCAATCAGGGCATTGCACCAAAGAAATACAAGTGGGACTTTAATGGTGATGGGCAGTGGGATGCGGAGACTCAGGAGCACACCGTCACAACTGTTTATGAAAGGAAAGGTAATTACAACATTCATGTTTTGATGCTCCTGAGCAACGGTTCAGTTCGTGATACATGGAAGAGGCTTAGCATTCCTAAGGTTATGTTCGCAATGGATCCCAAAACTCCAGTTGCAGGACAAACCGTTGTGTTTGATTTATCAAACGTTGCGGATAGCTCAAAAGCCATCGCATCAATCGTGTGGGATTTTAATGGGGACGGGGAAAATGATCTGGAATCACAGGAGGTAACCGCGATGCATAATTTTTCGCAGGTGGGAACGTTTAATATTCAGGCGGTTATCCAGTACGAAGGCGGTTTACAGGAAACCTTCACGCGCTCGGTGACCATTTTGAAAGAACTTGAGCAGCCTTTTGATGTTTCGATCGAATCCGGAGGAGATTTGCAGGGTTCCGTTCCACTTGGTCTTGTCTTTACATCAAACATAGAAGAAGGAGTGGATGTGGAATCCATCAACTGGAGAATTGTGGAAGCGGAAGATGAACACAAGGAAGACAAAGGTGAAGAGAAGGAAGGAGAGCGCATCAGTTATATTTTTGAGGAAGACGCAGAATATAGAGTTATTCTGAGTGTGACGGATAGCCGAGGAAGGGTTGCAACAACATCTGTGACTGTGGATGCACTGGAACCACTCGAGCTCAGAAATATCATAATAAGCGGAACACCAAAACCTTCCAGCGGCAAAGCTGAAGGTGTAGCACCGCTTGAAATCCGCTTTTCCGCAACTTCCAAAACTCCTCTGATCACATTCAGTTGGGAGCAGGAAAACGCAAGCGAGATCTATTCAACTGATGAGGAATACCACGCACTCTACGAAGACCCCGGAACTTATCAGGTCGTCCTGATTGCACAAGATGATCTTGGTAGAACGCAAAAGACTCCGATCGAGGTAACGGTCAGGCCTCCGCGCTCGCATGTTTCCTTCTCTGCAATCCCATCCACGGGAATAGTTCCGCTGAATGTCACATTTGATGCATCCGACTCTTTCATACCGGATGGGCGCATAACAGGATTTTCGTGGACCTTTGGAGATAGTGAGGAAAGGCAGGAGAAGCCCAAGCTCCTCGGCGCAAAGACAACGCACAGATATGAAAAGGAGGGAACATTCACAGTCACGGTGCGTGCGTTAACGGAGGATGGCCGGTCGTTTGATGCAAGAAAAACAATTGTCGTGCGCTCACCAACTTTGAGGGCATGCATCATTCCGAGCAGAACTTTGGGCAAAGCGCCAATGGGAGTGCGATTCGACGCCTCCTGTTCTACAGGTGATGTAAAAAGTTACCTCTGGTCATTTGGGGATGGCGCAACAAGCGAGCAAACGGAACCGATTCAGGATCACGTGTTCGAGGAACCCGGGTCATACACAGTTCTTTTGGAGGTTTCGGATGGGGAGGGGGGCTTTGATGAAGAGACAATTGGTATTACAGTAGAGCCATGAAAAAGAAACGTCTCGTCCGCACCATTGCAATACTTGGAGCTCTTGCCATTGTGGGAGGAGCGCTGTTGCCGGTGTTTTCGGCTTTCTAATGTGCGATGATAACCCTGGTTATTCTGCACAGGTAGGCGCACGCATTATCTATTCCTGTACTTATTTCATGGTTTTTATCTCCTGCTGGATTTTCCAAGTCCAGCTCTATCTTTGCTTTTATTATGTCGTCCATAATCTTTTTGCAACATTTAATCTGCTCTGAGATGTCCAGATCACTTTCTAAAATGTTTAACAGTTCCACCCCAGATTGTCGTAGACTTTCCAAGAGTTCGTTGGTGTCGGCGTCATGTTCGCCTCCTTCATCCTTCAATTCATCAAACTCAAGATGAGATGCTGCATTTTCAACGTACCCCCGCAACATCGGAAAAGTCTCATCTGGAGTTATATCTTCCATAAGATAAGATCATCATACACCAAGACTGACAGACGCCTCCGTCTCGAATCCCTCATGCGCCCCCTCTCCAAGCTCCTGAATCATAAAATATCCCGCCGCTGCAATCATCGCTGCGTTATCCGTGCAGTATTTGAGTGGAGGAATTCTGATCTTGATATCACCACAGCGTTCTTTGAGCATCGACCTCAATCTGCCATTTGCTGCAACACCACCAACAACATGTAACTCACGGACATCGTGCACCTCAAGTGCTCTGCAAATTTGATCTACGAGATGCCGGCACACGGTTTCCTGAAAACTTGCAGCAACATCCTTTTTCTCAGCTTCGGAAAGCGCATCAATTCCACCACGATCGCGAATTGCGTATTTGAGTGAGGTTTTTAAACCGGAAAAACTGAAACCGAATGTTTTTTCGCCCGCAAGTGGACGAGGAAATTCTATGTAATGTGGATTTCCGCCCTCAGCCGATTTTGATATTGCAGGGCCGCCGGGGTAGGGGAGGCCGAGGAGCGCTGCACCTTTATCAAACGCTTCACCGGCTGCGTCATCACGCGTTCTTCCAATCAACTTTCCTTTTGTATGGCTTTCGCGCAGCCAGATTTCGGAGTGTCCTCCGCTCACACTCAGAGCGAGGATAGGGAATCGGATATCATTCTCGAGACGTGTCAGCCTTCGCCCTTCGACTCCGCCAAAACTCCGCTTCGCTTCGTTTTGGCTCCGCTCAGGATGACGCTCAGGCTGACACTCAATCCATGGTGAAGAAAGATGCCCGAGTGTGTGATGAACTCCAATCAATGACTTCTTCCAAATTGATGCAAGCGTGCGTGCAGCAGTTGTTCCGACGAGTAGTGAAGTCAAAAGACCTGGACCACGGGTGACGGCGATGGCGTCAAATTTCTCTTCACCAACCGCCTGTTTAATGACTTCCATGATGAATTCCAGTTGCCTCCTCGCAGCCACTTCCGGAAAAACACCTCCGTATTTCGCCTGCTCCTGAACTGAGCTTGCAGTAACGCCTGAAAGAACACGTTTTCCGTCCTCAACTAAAGCCACGGAAGTTTCATCACACGATGTTTCAATTCCTAGAATTATCATGAGTATTATGTTATAATGATATGAATATGCTACACAAACACCACTCAACGCACCATGCCATAGGGCTCCTTCTCGCGATTGTTGTAATCGGTGGAGTGCTTGGTGGAATGAGTGGCATTGTGGGTAGGAAGATGGTCCGCGAATCGGGTGCATACGAATCAGAAGTAACGCGAAACAATGCAAGACAATCACGGCTGATGCAGAGGCGGCTTAGTAGGATGAAAGCTCGTGAGGCAAGGCTCAAGCGGCAAGGTCGAGTTGTCTCCGATGTTGGAACAACGTACCCGATGCAGAATGGTGTCTTTGCATTCAAAGGGTCAACAAAGTGGAATGTTTCGATGAGTGTTGCGTCACTCCTTTATCCACGGCTCGGGCTTAATGCGCCTATCGGAAAACCGAAGTCTGAGAGTTGGAACAGCAGGAACTGGAGAAGGTTGGAGGATGAAATGCAGTATCTTCTTTTGAATGGAATTGCAGCTTATCCGCATTCAACTTCTCCTGGAGCAAATGGCAGCGTAATAATTGCAGGGCATAGCAGCCCGCCCACAATGGAATCGGTAGGAAGTCCTTACGAAGATATTTTTGCAAATCTTCCTAATGCGAGAGTGGGGGACTTCATAACCATTAAAGACTCCGCAGGTGATTCACACACATATGAAGTCAGAAAGACGCAGATTGTTCCGGCAACTTACACGCAGATTCTTTTGCAAAAACCATCTAAGAAGGAGCTGATTCTATTCACCTGCTACCCGGTTGGGACTACAAGAGAGAGGTTTGTGGTGTGGGGAGAGCTTGTGGAGACTCCGCAAATTGCAAGACGCTAAAAATGGATTATCGCACATTCAAGAAAACGGCAAAAAATCTGAACTTGTTCTCCAAAGGTGATCTAAAACGTGCGCTCAAGATTGCGAAGAAATTGGATGATAATCAGCGAGTTTCATTCCTGGAAGAGTTGGAAGAAAAATGCCAGATGCTTAACGAGGTTGTGGAGAAGACATCCAGCTTTGTGGAGGATTATTCCGAATTCGTAACAAATGCAGAAAAAATTGTGCATAAAGTGGAAAGGAAAGATCAGGAAGAACAGGAGCATGAATCTGAGGTTTCCGAAGCCGAAAAACATCTTTCCGATTACACACAAACATGAGTGCAGATGCAGCGCCATCACCGCAGTGAAAAACCCTGTGCTACGCCCCTGCGTTCCGCTTCGCTCCACTCCGGGGC
>CAZWES010000027.1:0-13416 GCA_964632395.1 uncultured Candidatus Peribacteria bacterium
GAGTTCCTACGAGGCGAGTGAGCAATTTTCAGCCCAGAAAATTGTCCACTACGCCTCATATTATAGACCGGATGCCATCCCGGCGTAGCGGGATCGCCAAAATGATCTCTGAATTTTGCTACCTCGCACTCCGCAGCTCTAATCCCGCGTAGCCGGATGGCGGAGGGAGTGGGATTCGAACCCACGAGACCCTTGCAGGTCTAACGGTTTTCAAGACCGTCGCCATCGACCACTCGGCCATCCCTCCACCTTATATTTTACACCGAAAAGCTTTTGTTTTCTGCTTGCTGTGTTTGTACAACAATATTGCAGCGATAGTCGTTCCCACCCCATTTGCCACCAAATCCCATCCTGTATTCATATATCCTCCCACATTCGTCTCCGGAATCAGAAGAACTGCAATGAATTCCACTACTTCATTAACTGCACCAAGCCCCATTCCTGCAAGCGCACTTAAGATGAAGATGCCGATTTTTCTGCTTTCCTGCGGGATCATCAACTCCAAACATCTGTAACAAAGCCAAGTTGCAATGCCAAACCCGTATGCGTGTATCAGCTGATCGGTTTTTAGGTACTCCGGAATTATCCAGAGGCTATAGAGTACTGCTTTATCTCCTGCGACTGGAAAACCGGAAGGTATGGGCAACAAGCCGCCGAGCATGTGCAAGAGACCCCAGAAGCTAAGTGCCCAGAGCAGTGGAGTGGGAAGGGTCACGCGTACGTGAACTGTGAGTGCGGCTCCCGCGAGCAGAACTACAACTAAAATGTAATAAACAAATTCCCAGTTCTGCGTAATGAGTGCCGGGATGGCAGCTATCACAAGATACAGGGCTGTGAAGATGCCGACTCCGATCAATTCTCTTCTCATACTGCCACTGGAGTAACGTGTGTTTTAGCTTCTGGGCGTGTCGGATAATGCATCCTCTGATAATGCGTCACAACCTCCGAGATTTTTGCCGCAACTTCGCGCGCATCCGGAACAAAGCGAAGGGCGATTGTTTCTCCGCCTTCACCTTCCTTCAAATGAATCTCCACGATGCCGAATCGGAAAATGTCTCCAAACTGTGTTTGTGCAGTAACGCCGCCGATGTTTTCCAGATTGATTGGCTTTATTTTGTGGCGGATGATGGATGTCTGATCAACAAGAATTACCTTTTCGCTCGTCACAAAAATAAAATCAAAACACCAGTCAATATATGCTTTTATTAGTGACACGAACACGAATACGAACCATACAACAAAAAGCATGGCAACCGTGTATCCCATTGGAGCATTCATGAACCACGCTGCAACACCTATTCCAAATAGAAACATCGTGAAGAAGAATTCGCGGATGCTTGCAAAGAGGAAAGATGCTCCGTGGTAGTGCGTCGTTAAGACTTCGCTTTCACCTTCGCACAGAAAGCGCTTCTTTATTTTCTCAATATCCGTCTCGAGTGCAAGGATTCTCATTGTCAGACATTCTACACCTTGAATTCGATGTCAACCACTGCGATTTTATGACCAATCTGCGTGGAAATTTCCCTCTTTATCAGTCCGTTCAAAGGTATGTGCTCCAAAAAAATCACGCTGAGCCTGGATCAAGTTCTGTGGCAGCTTCTCTTTTCTGATTGCATCAAAGTAGGCGAGTGCTGATGACATTGCAGGAACCGGAATTCCGCGACCTTGTGCGATTGCGATGACGCGGCGCCAGTCGAGTTGCCTTTCTCCACCAAGTCTTGCAATCTCCTCCGGGCTTACCTTTTTCTCTTTATAAGTTTTCTGGAGTTTTTCAAGATATGTGGACCTGATAATGCATCCTCCACGCCATATTCGTGCAATCTCACTCATGTTTAAGTTCCATCCAAATTCTTTGCTTGCTTTTTCCGTGAGCATAAGGCCTTGTTGGTATGAGCAGATGATGGAAAGCTCAAGTGCAATCCTCACTCGCGAGGTCAGCTTTTCTGGTTTTGTGTAAGGCTGCTCAATACTTTCCGGGAGAACTTCTCCTCCTCTTTTTCGTAAATATAAGTCTCCAGAAAGTATCCTTGCATCCACCGCCGCGTTGATCGTCGGGGTTGGTGAACCAAGCTCGAGTGCTGCCTGCGTCGTCCATTTACCAGTTCCTTTTTGCCCTGCAGCATCTTTGATGAGGTCAATTAAGTGTGAGTCACCATCCTTTTTTGCAAATATCTTTGCAGTTATCTCCATTAGGAATGAATTCAAATCTTCACCTTCATTCCACGACGCAAAAATCTCAGAAAGTTCTGCATTTGATTTACCGGCTTCAGATTTCAAAACATCATAACTCTCTGCGATTAGCTGCATGATTGCGTACTCGATTCCGTTGTGGACCATTTTGACGAAGTGTCCTGCGCCTCCGGATCCGATGAAGGAAACACACTTCCCACCATCACCATCATCCGCAGCCATCTTCTCAAGCAGTTCTTTGAGTTCATTGAATGCAGACTCATCACCTCCTGGCATCATGCTTGGACCGTTCAGCGCACCCTCTTCGCCACCGGAAACACCCATGCCGATGAATCGCAAACCTTTTTCCTCGATCTCCTTCACTCGCCGCTCCGTATCCGGAAAGTGGCTGTTTCCTCCGTCTATCAAAATGTCATCCCTAGAAAGTAGGGGAGTAAGCGACTCAATGACAGCATCCACAGGCTCTCCGGCTTTTACCATGATGAGGATTGGGCGTGGAGGTTCAAGTGCGCCGACTAATTCCTCAAGCGTTTTGCATGCGGTGAAATCACCCTCAGATGAGTATTGGCTCATGAATTCGTCAGTTTTCTCCGGAGTCCGGTTGAACACAGCAACTTCTGCACCACTACGCGCAGCGTTACGGGCGAGATTGGCTCCCATGGTGCCGAGGCCGATTAGTCCGAGCTGTAGCTTGCTCATGCCTGAAGCATAGCATAGTCACATTATTTCCGATTCAATCGTTTATCTTCAAGCTTTGAACGCACAGCAGCAATTATCTGCTCCTGAGTAGCTTCGCATTTGTCTTTAAAATCTCCAACAGAAACAGTGACATCAAAATTACTGCTCAATGCAAGGCATAAACCTGCTGCATCGAGCGAACTTCCACCGAGATCGCATCCAATGCGAGACTCAGATTTAATTACACTAGAATCGATTCCAAGACAATTTGCTGTCACTTCTTTCACTTCTTCTTCGACATCAATTGCGGTTTCCAAGTCTGCCATTTTTGAGTTGGGAAAGAGATAAGGATGCAAATGCTACTCCCTTGTCACCGGCTGTCAAATTTTAAGGTGGGCAATCTGGATGCATCTCGTACGCATAGGAAAAACTGGACATTTTTGTTGCGATATATATCTGATTTGAGTGAAGATGAGACGGTCCCGTTTGCAGTTGTGAAAAAACGTCACGCATGGGAAGTTCCGCGCGGGGACTCGTGCTAATCGGGCGTTATACTGCAAGGGGACAAAGGAGGGAGTTCGCTAGGGCAATTTGCCCGCTCCCTCCGATTTTTTGTTTCATTTAACCTTTTCCCAGTCCTCCAAAAACTTCTTAAGCCCTGAATCAGTTAAGGGGTGCTTCACTAGTTTTGAAAAAACTGCATACGGAATAGTGCAAATGTGCGCTCCGGTTTTTGCAGCTTCTGTGATGTGTTCCGGGTTTCTTGTAGATGCAACCAACACTTCCGTCTCAAAGTCATAGTGGCTCCATGCTTCCATAATATCCCTGATTAGATCCATTCCAACCTGCCCCGCATCATCCAGCCTCCCGATAAACGGACTGATCATCGTGGCGCCGGCTTTGGCGGCAAGAACGGCTTGGTTTACAGAAAAAACGAGTGTGCAGTTCGTCTTAATTTTCTTAGAACTCAAGTGCTTGATTGCTTTTAGTCCATCCACGATCATTGGAACTTTCACAACCACGTGCTTGTGCCAGCTTGCATACTCCTCACCCTGCTTGATCATGCTTTCTACATCATTAGCGGTCACTTGGGCGGAAACGCAGGGAACAAGTTCGCACATTTTTAAAACGGTTTCCTTAAAATCTTTGCCTTCTTTTGCGACGAGTGAGGGGTTTGTGGTTACTCCGTCCAAAATTCCCCACGAGGCGATTTCTGCAACTTGGTCGGTATTGGCGGTGTCGAGGAAGAGTTTCATGACGTGAGTATGATAAAGGATTGGGGCGGGGAATCATACGTTAGTATTTGAAATTTTGTGTTATTCTCCACTTCCTATGACCCAGCGTCGCCGTGTACAAAACGAGAGGCTGATGCACATAACAACCAATACCTACTACGCTGATCCGATTTTTCGCAAAGATGCACATGCACGTGAGGCAATTGAATGCCTGTATCGCATTCAGAAGTTATATCCATTTTTGATTTATGGATTTGTGATTATGCCGGATCATTGCCATTTTTTGTTGTATGTCCTTGCGCCTGCGAAAATTTCACAGATTATGAATTCGTACAAGTCAGGGCTCACGTTTGATATTGGTATTCCAAAAATCTGGCAACCAAGGTTTCATATGACTTTGCCGAAGGATGGTAGGAAGGTTTTAAAGTACATACACGATAATCCTGTGGAAGCGTGTCTTGTTAAAAAGCCGGAGGATTTTCCGTGGTCATCGGCTTCGGGTAATTGGGATGTTGCGGAGCTTGGAAGTGAGGCGATTGAGGAGGTGAGGCATAGGTTGGATAGTGGGGAATGGGGGGATGGGATTAAGAGGATCAGTTTTTCTTAGGTGGTGCCAACGGATGCCTTTTCCACATACGCACCCGGATGCTCTTTTCCCAGACGCACCCAGTTGCCTTTTCCCCGGGCCGCGCCCGCGGAGGAGCGCTCTGCGTTTTGGAATTATTTACACACGCAGAGCAGCCCTCCGTGGCTGCGGTTCATGGAAACGGAAACTGGCTGCGGTTCATGGATTAACAAACTGGCTGTGGGCATGGAACAAGCTAGGATGCGTCTTGGTAAAACGATTTCATTCGACCAACCCCTTGCCCCTCATCGTTTCACCCAATACCCTACCTTCCGATGCCACGCCCCGATCCATCATCATTAATCGGCAAAAAAACTGATGAAGCACCAATGTCCTGCCAACGAATCCTAAATTCCTCCACAAAAGCCGATTCAATCTGGATAGGTCCAAATGACGCCTCAGATCTCATATCAGAAGAAAAAGAAGCCTACGAAGCAGCCCACACAATCCTCCGCCACATGGCAATCGAAATGCCACGGGCGCATAAATCCGGCCATCCTGGCGGGCCGCTTTCTGCATTTACTCTGGCATATTGGGTTATGAAGCTACGTGATCCTTCGGTCGATCAACCGCTTCGCATGAGCCCAGGACATCTTTCCATCCTCGGTTACACGCTTCAATATTTATTCGGGAGAGATGGAGGTGATGAGAGATTATCTTCGCCTGAGAAATTAGTTGAGACTTTCCGTATCCCATCGGGACTACCTGGGCACCTTGAGGCTGGAATTGGTGATATACCGTTTGGAGCAGGTCCGCTTGGCAAAGGTGTGAGCAATGCGCTTGGGGTTGCATTTGGACTTAAGTATCAGAAAAAACCGGGAATGGTCGATGTCATATTGGGAGATGGTGATGCGCAGGAGGGGCAGGTGATGGAGGCTTTTCGACTTGCGAGCCATCTTCAGGTTGATAATTTGATTGTTCATGGGGACTTCAACGATGTGCAGCTTTCAGGTTTACCGACCGAAGTCGTTGCTGCTGATTTTTCATCCATTGCAGCTTCAAGTGGATGGCAGGTGATTGAAGTACAGAACGGGAATGATCCTGCTCAAGTCAAAACAGCAATCCTTAAAGCGAATGAATTTGTCGGGAAAGGTCGTCCAATTTTCATCTGCTACTACACGACCATGGGGCACGGAATTCCCTTAATGGAGAAGGGGAGTGATACGGGGGAGAAAAATTATCATGGTGCACCGCTCAATGATGAAGAGGCAGAAGAAGCGCTCAAGTCAATTCCAGTTTTGGATGAGGCAGTAAAAACATATGAGTCACATCGAAAGGGTGAGAAGGAAAGGTATGAGTCAAAGCAGAATGTTATGACTGATATCCCGCCTGAATTACCCTTCGACTCCGCCATGCACCAGTCGCCTTCGGCTCCGGTGCATGGCTCCGCTCAGGGTGACACAGTGGGGTACGGTCGAGTTATCACAACAGAAAAAGGTGCCGCTCGTAAAGATTTTGGTGCGACTCATATTCTTAACTTGATGAAGGTGGACCCTCGCATCATAGTTCTGCATGCGGACCTTGCGGGGTCGGGTGGGTTTACAAAAGTTGAAAAGGAATTCCCGGATCGAGTCATCAATGTCGGAGTTGCAGAGGCGAATATGGTGATGATGGCAGCGGGCTTACGTCAGGCTGGTCTTCTCCCCGTCACATATACTTTTGCAGCTTTTGGAACGAATGAAGCCCGTGCGAATGCGAGACTGATTGATATCAACTGCGGACACACGCGTTGTGGGGTTATCAATGATTGCACTCACTCCGGTATCAGTGTGGGGGAAGATGGAGAAACCCATCAAGAGCGCCATTACCTGGATGTACCGTTTGATAATACTGAGATTTGGATGCCAGCGGATAGTAATCAAGCAGGAGCAATGGCGGAAGCTGCAATGGAGTTGATTGCGGAAGGGCACAAAAGCGTTTATGTGTTTTCACCGAGGAGTTCACATCCGCAATTGCTTGATGATAAAGGCCAGCCGATCTACGGTCAGGATTACGTTTTTGATCGCCGTGCAACCATCGTCAACGGATCGGGTGATATGGAAGATGCCGCAACCGTTATCGCAGTTGGTGCAGTAGTCCATGATGCAATTGAAGCTGCAAAGATTGTGGAAGCGGAAGAAAATGTCAGGATACGAGTTCTAAATATCGCATCAGTTAGACCTTTTGATGCCTCTGCCATCATCCAGGCAGCGCTCGAAACTCATCACCTGATTGTTTGCGAAGATCATTCTTCAGAAAGCGGTCTTGCACACCAAGTTGCAGACGTGATCGCCGATTTCCAACTTTCGTGTTCTTTGAGGAGGATTGGAGTCAATCGCTACTTCCCGTCCGGCCCAGCAAATGATCTCAAATTAATGGCGGGGCTTGATGCAGAAAGTATTGCTGATGCTCTGCAGGATGAACTAAGAACAGAAGTCTGCGGCGGAGAAGATATTTTTGTTTCTGCGGTTTACACGATTGCCCACAACTTACGTCATAGTAGATTTGAAGAGATGGCCAAAGATTACATCAATCGTTTAAAGAGTGAGAGTGGGTATTTGGAATCACTCCGCGAAGCATGGAAAAAGAGGGAGTGCCCCAAGGAGAAGCTTCCCTCAAATGAAAAGATGAGGGAGATGATTTAAGCTATTGTTTTTTGCCATCTCGTCTATTTACATTTGCAAAGTACAGTATCGCAAACGCGACAGCAAAGAGGCCAAGTACGAGGTAGAAAAGCGTCAGGTTGTTTACAATGTCACTCATGATAGTACTCTGGAAATAGACAAGCTTAGTGTAAGAAAGAATGCTGCGGAGATCAATCCAAATAGTGCCAGAAATACGTTAAATGTGTCCAAAACATATGGCAAAACAATGCCAGCAACGGAAACTTGGACCATATCAGAGCTTACGTCAGCCAGTTTTCGCAACTGGGATTCGTTGAATTTCAGCATTAATGAGAGATTTTTGATCACAGGAGGCCGATGGTACAGAATGTATATGCGGGTATCAATAGCTGAATCTTCAATCGCTAGCGTATTTGCAGCCTTTTCGGCTCTCCCTCAATCTCCACATGCGAGCCGTATAGCTGCCCGTTTTTGCCGTATCCGTATCTCTGGCCAACGGCGTAAAGATCGGGTGGGCCGCTTAATCCCATTTGAATTGTACTACCCGTATTTGCCACGATGTTAGCAACAACATCCAGATCTATACTCCCACCCTTTTCGATCGGCTGCGGAGGGTCAAAAAACAATGTGAGCAGATCATTGCTTATGAACGATGCGCGCTCTGTCATGCGTGCGTGGCCATGAGTTGAACGAAGATATATGCCGATAAAGTCACCATCAAATGCCGTTCCCCTCTGCTCAAGTGTTACTGCATGAATCGTTTGATCTTCCGTGTTATCAAGTTGCACTCTGAACCTTCCAATCACCTCATCATCCATTCCCATAAGTTTTGGCTCTTCATCAATATCCAAATAATTCACAGAGATCTTTCCTGTTTTCGCGGAAGATATGGAAAATCGCTTGCCGACAATCGGGAACTCGCCGGTTACGGTAGCATCGGTAAATATGTGGTCAGCAGAATCTATGGAGAATGTGTGGCGAGCGCTTGCAAGCGCTGTGTAGCTAATAGAAGCGAAGAAATCAACAGTTACGGATTCGCATCGTGGAATAAAAAGGGGGCGCTTGAACCTGAGCTGCACGTCTTTGTTGCGCCCAAGAGCGCGCAGTCGCGATGCTCTTCCGCCATCAATGCTTATCCAAAGGTAAGGAATATCCGAGACAAGCCCCGGGCCGAAGTTTGTAATGTGAACATCCTCCACTGTTACATCCTGTGCGCAGGAGGCAGAAAACACGGTGCTCAAAACAGGTATTTGGGATGCACCTTTTACGATTGTATCTCCAACTGGATGGAAAGGGGAAAGTGCGATTCTTAGTTCTGCTTCTTCAATATTTTCTTCTGTTATCACGGATGGGACACACCTGTACCCGAACCGTTCTTGTAGCCGCCTGTTCACTCTTTCAAACACTGATCTATCCGCTCCGAATCTTTTCTTAACTCTTTCACAAACGCGGTCTTTTCTTGCAAGTTCTCTATCTGCATATTCTGCGGTTGCCTGCTTATCGTAATATGGGTGCCCGATTGCATTTGGAATGTTTTGGTTTTGAGCCTGGTCTGTGGACTGTCCGGCTGATCCCCAGACTGGATGTTGAAGAGTGCGGGTGGATCCTCTGAGTATTGGAGTTGCAGTTCCTTGGCGCGCTGGTCCCCAAAAGGGATGCACGGCGGCGAGGGCGTGGGAGGTTATGGCAAAGGTGAGGATGGCTGTGGTCAGGATTAGGCTTTTGTTCATGCCCACATGCTAGCACATCATTCAATGATCTTATCAATCAAACCATACTTAAGCGCTTCCTTTGCACTCATAAACTTATCGCGCTCTGTATCTTCTTTTACCTGATCAATCGGATGATTGGAGTGCTTTGCGATCAGGCCGTTCAACGTGTCCTTGGTTGCAAGGATGTGCTTGGCGTGGATGGCGATATCCGTTGCCTGACCTTCCGTTCCACCAAGAGGCTGGTGAATCATAATCTCTGAGTGAGGAAGTGCCAGTCGCTTTCCTTTTGCGCCACCAAGGAGAATGATCGCTCCTCCACTTGCGGCCATACCGAGGCAAACGGTCGAAATAGCCGGCTTCACATATTGCATTGTGTCGTACATTGCCAGGGTGGAGGTCACCTGTCCGCCGGGCGAATTCACGTACATCAAAATGTCTTTCTTGGGATCCTGTTTTTCCAGGAACAAAAGCTGTGCGATGATGGAGTTAGAAACTTCATCATTAATGGCAGTACCAAGGAAAATTATTCGTTCCTCCAAAAGACGCGAGTAAATATCGTAAGTCCGCTCTCCGCTCTGTGATTTTTCTACGACGTAAGGAATTACGAAGTTGGAGGCAGGGGTGAACTTGGGTCCGGTGTAGATTGATTGTGTTGGTTGCATATGGTGATTATATCATCTTTCTCAGCGTGGTTTAATTGTTAAATTGTTATAGGATTATATTGCTATATTGTTCGACAGAGCGATCCTTTAGCGCTTTGCGGGCATTGGGGTTGGCAGGACAAGCAAACGCTATTTAACTCGCTCTGCCCGCCCGATGGTCGGACGGGCGAACAATATAATCCTATAACAATATAATCCTATATGAACACCGACATTGCACGAACAATCGACGTCTTCCTCGGCGACACCTCCAAGCCCTTAATCGTAATCCTAGGCCCAACGGCCAGTGGAAAAACCTCACTTTCAATCGAAGTGGCAAAGCATGTGGGTGGAGAAGTCATCAATGCAGATTCACGTCAGTTCTACAAGTATTTGGATATTGGCACGGCGAAGATAGCGGAGGAAAAAATGGATAGTGTGCCGCACCACCTGATTGATGTTTTTGATCCAAAGGAGGAGGTGACAGTCGGGTGGTTCCAATCCGAGGCGACGAAAGTTGCAGATGACATCATCTCACGTGGAAAAGTACCCCTGCTTGTTGGCGGATCAATGTTGTATGTGAGTTCAGTCACAGATGAACTTTCGCTGGGGCCTGTCCCGAATGCTGAACTTCATCAAAGGCTGATGGATGAATATGACAAGGATGGAGGCAAGTCACTTTACAAACGTTTGGTGAAGATTGATCCGGATGCAGCTGCAAACATTCATCAAAACAATAAGCCGCGAATTGTTCGCGCGGTGGAGATTTATGAGATTTTAAAGCAACCGAAATCGAAGGCTATATCTGCGAAGGGGGAGTTGAGGCCGCGGTGTCATCCCGAGCGGAGTCGAGGGATGACACAGGTGTCATGGTTCGACTCCGCTCACCATGACACCTGCGACTCTCTAATCTTCGGCGTAGAACACAGCGGCGGCAATCTAAAGCGCCGAATCAGCGAGCGACTTGAAAAGATGTTTGCGGATGGATGGATTGAGGAGATTCGTGATTTGCTTGCACGCGGATACACAGCAGATGATCCCGGCATGAAAAGCCATGGGTATCGTGAGATCATACAGTACTTAAGTGAGTTTGAATCAGCAGGTTCAGATGCAGATATAGAAGCGATGCAGGAAGAGCTTAAAAAGAAGATTGCAGCAAAAACACGTCAATATGCAAAGCGGCAGATGACTTGGTGGAGGAATGATAAGCGTATACGCTGGGTGACTGTATGAGACGTTTAGTTTTCATATCGGCATCAGTATTCATTGGAATTCTTGTGAATGTGAGTGCGTATGCAAATGAGCCAGTAGAAATTGAAGTGCACCACCCACGTTCAAACGAAGAAACGTTGATAGATTTCACGAGAATTCTGCAACCAACACATGCAGATCAAATGTTTTTTGGTCCGATTCTTGCGGATCGCATCGGGAACGGATCTCACTTGCGCATTCAATATCAATCAGTAAATCCGGTGCCTGTGGAAATTGTGCCGTACCCCGGCGGAGCACCTGATGTGCTTTACGGTGTTTTGCCTGCTTCAGAAAATGGTGATGTTCTTCTTCCGATTTACAAATCGCCGGCCTGGGGGAGTGACACAAAAGGTGCGCTTATCAAATACTATGGATTGAGTAGTGCGCCGCCTTCGGTTTTGCGTTTGGGAACAGAGGAAAACTTATCATCAATTGTTGGAGTTTTTGCCTCACTTCGTCATCCGTTCGTTCCGGAAGGATTTTCCTATTATGTGATGAGTGAACTTGCAGGGTACAGATTCCGTGGAACATCGGTTGCTTTGATTCTTGGAGTTTTACTTTCCATTCTCGTATTCGCAGTGATTTATTTTGGGAAACCGGAAAAGCGCTTCAGAAGTGTCATTATTCTTTGTCTGAGCTTCATTTTTATTTACCAGGCACGATTTCTGGTTGATCTAACCGGATACACCATGCGGCTTGGGAATTCATGGTGGAGCGATCATCAACTGGGGCATATGGGAGATGTGTATGCCATAGCTTCTAAGACTCAGGAAGTGCTTGAGGAGGATCAAGAAAACAACTCGTTCCTGCTCTGCACAAATATGCTCGCGACGCCCCTCAGGCATTTAGTGCATCCAATAATTGTGGAGGAGCCAATGAAGCTAACAGGGCCGATTCCAGAATATGCTGTTGTTACAAATGTATGGAACGAAGCTGTCACATCATTCACCTGTGAAAATTTGAAACTGAAAGGTTCTGTAATAGAACTATTTCCGGATGGTAAAGCATTGATCCTTGTCACAAATAATCCAACATGATTTACTTGATTTCATTCATCGGCGTTTCTGCCATCCTGATCCTTGAGGGCCGAGCGCTTGCAATCATCTGCGGCCTCAGACGTCGTGATGCGCTCTCTTGGACTTTGGGATATCCGATTGGTGCTCTTTTGAATGCATTACTTTTCTTTGTGCTTCATTTGATGGGGATAAGTTTTGGGGTTATTTCTGTGGTTGGGGGACATGTTTTGTTGCTTGTTGTGTTGATGTTGTTGCAGAACTGTTTTTCCAGATCGCGCCCGTTACCGTTTCACAAGGCCGCGCCCGCGGAGGGGCGCTCTGCGTTTTGGAATTATTTACACACGCAGAGCAGCCCTCCGTGGCTGCGGCCCATGGAATGCCTACGGCTGCGGCCCATGGAAAATATCGTCGGCGCGGTCACCATTCTAATCCTCACCACCATCCTCCTCACAACAATAATTACAGTAACAACATTCCCCATGTTTTATTGGGATAGCTTTGCGCACTGGGGTTTGCGTGCGAAGGAATCGCTTGCGGCAGGATTTTTCCTGATTGAAGGAGTAATACAACCGCAATACCCGATTCTTTTTCATTCGCTGCAGATGGTGCATGCGGTTATTCCCGGGTGGAGTGATCAGCTTGTGAACAGCGGCACATTCCTGCTTTCACTGAGTGCATATGCGAGCGTCTTCATCCTAATAAAAATGAGGAGTGACAGGCTTTGTGCACTCATCACAGTGACGTTACTGCTTGGAATTCCGCTCGTCACAATCCACTTCCGTCAGAGTATGGGGGATATTCATGTGACGGCTTATGTACTTCTATCGGCACTTCTACTCGATCGTGCGTTGAGTGACAGGAGTCAAACGTTTTTGATTCTTTCTGCAATCATGATAGCTGCAGCTGCGTGGGCAAAGTTTGAAGGACTCTATTTCGGTTTAATCCCGTGGCTAATCATTCTTGGTATTGATGTGGTTCGTAAAAAAGAATGGAAGAAGTCAACGATCTTTGGAGTTCTTCCTGCCATTCTCATCACAACTCCGTGGCCTCTTTATGTCATTTTGAATGGGATGAGGCTTTCGCCGCATGGAAAAAGTTTCGGGTTTCATCCGGAAGCGATTGAGCACATTCTTGAGCAGCTCTTTGCACTTGGGACATTCGGAATGCAATGGTGGGCGATTGTGATTGTTTTTGTTTTAGTAATGTGGATGGAGCGAAAAAATATCATCAGATTTCTACTCGATCACCCTTCACTCCTATTTGCTCTGATTACATTCGGGATGCTCATTGCGGTTTATCTCTT
The DNA here is from genome assembly GCA_964632395.1 of uncultured Candidatus Peribacteria bacterium. Taxonomy (GTDB): domain Bacteria; phylum Patescibacteriota; class Gracilibacteria; order Peribacterales; family Peribacteraceae; genus CAZWES01. The sequence goes on from CAZWES010000027.1 coordinate 13,255, forward strand.
TACCGATGAAGTTAAGGGTCTCGTCCGCCGCGATAACTTCTCCCGCGCGATGATGTTGCCGACGTTGCTTTTTACTGTGACTCTTGCTGTTGAGGGGTATTTGAGGGTACGTCATATAAAGGATGCAGTTCTTTTACAGGGCTGTAATTAGGTAGTCTGGGA
>CAZWES010000028.1:0-13369 GCA_964632395.1 uncultured Candidatus Peribacteria bacterium
TAGAACCTAGAGGGGTCACCCCGGCATAGCCGGGGGTTTTCTGGTGATTAATAAAGAATCCGGCTTGGCATCTAAAGTAAGAGATTACGGGAGCTACATCGGTACGTACGAGAGGAAAGAACCTGTTACAAAAGAGGTGGCAAAAGACGTTTTGGATATTACAAAAGGACTTATTTTGGATAGGGCTTCCAATCTTCCAGAAGAGGGTAAACAAATCATTGCCTCGCTCGTTAAAAACGGCATGTCGGATGTGGCAACAACATTGCTTTCGCAGGATAAAATAAGAGTTACGAATGATAACAAGCTGGAAGCAGAAATGGATGGAGGCTCACTCATTGCATATTTTGATCACCACACGCCACACGTTCAGTGGAAAGACCCGGATGGTACTACATACCCGCTATCCGAAAGACCGCTTTCGGTGGCGATAGATTTTGCAAAATCTAAGAAAATTAACGAAGAATTGGATGTTGATCTTTTGGAAGAATCTCATGACTTTAACAGGCAGCTTATGCTTAGAGTGGGAAAAATAGATATAACTGATAACGAATATATGAGAAGCGAAGAAGCTGAAGGTTGGAAGCGTATGCTCCGGGTGCTCCTTGGTGGTAAAAAAGATGCTAAAGAGGAACGTCTTGCGCTGGAAGAATTGGGGGTAACCAAAAGCGGTCGATTGGATGTAGTTCGTGCTAAGTGGATGGGAATGTATCTACGGTTCCTTCAGGGCACCGGGAAACTCGAATCCGTTGCATTTGATGACTTATTGGTTGTTACAAGGCATTGGGATGCGGAAAAGCAGTTTGATATTCCAAAAGGTTAATTTTCCGGCTTGCTATAGTTTATAGTTTACTGTAAACTATAAACCATGAAAACGGATACAGCTAACCGCATTTTGGCAATCATCAGGAAAAACGGTAGCGCTTCCCCAAGGGGATTGTGTGATGTACTTGGCATTTCGCCACAGGCAGTGCACCGCCAGCTCTTAAAATTGCAGAAAGATGGCAGCATCAGAAAGCTGGGGGGCCCTCCAAAAGTGCGATATGCGCTGAGCAAGCAAGAAGAAGGTAAGCCAAAAGAGAAGTGGGCACCATCCGAAGCTGACTCTAAATACTTGGAACAGAATTTCTATCTCATCACACCAGATGGCATGCCGCTCACGGGCACTGAGGCATTTGTCTACTGGTGCCACCAGCGTTCGTTACCTCCTGAGAAAACACTCGGTGAATATAAGACTATTCGCGAGAAGTACAACCACTGCAGAAAGGAGCATCTCATTGACGGAATGCGAAAGATGAAATCTACGTTCAAAACGGTGTACCTTGATGAGCTGTATTATCTGGATTTTTATCAGATCGACCGCTTTGGAAAAACAAAACTTGGAACGCTGATGCTTTATAGCAAACAAAACCAGGATGCAAAATTGATGTGCATGATTGCAGACCTTATTCGGGAACCGATTCATAATCTGATCCGGAAGAATGATTTTGACGCAGTCTGCTTTATACCTCCAACAGTCAAACGTACCGTGCAGTTTATGAACGAACTTAAGAAAAACCTGGCACTGCCGCTCCCGGTAACGACTCTAGAAAAAATCCGGACAAAGATCGTCGTGCCACAAAAGACTCTCACCAAACTGGAAGACCGTATTATTAACGCACAAACCACTCTGCATGCGCCAAAAGAAGAAGTCTCCTCCCGGCATATTCTGCTCATAGATGATGCAATCGGCTCCGGGGCAACCATGAACGAAGCAGCACACATCTTAAAAAGAAATAATCATGCTAAAAAAATAACAGGATTAGGTCTAACAGGAAGCCCTAGTGGATTTGATGTTATTTCGGAAGTATAGAGTCTGAATGGTACCCAGGGAGAGACTCGAACTCTCACAGGATTGCTCCTACTAGCTCCTAAGGCTAGCGCGTCTACCAATTCCGCCACCTGGGCATTGTTGTCACAGAGCTTATTTGCCAGCATAACTTATAACAAGGCTCATTTTATAGGTGAATTTTGGTTACTTTTGTGCATTTTTCACATATAAAACTCGCAAAACGGTTCTATCCGCTCCATAAGTTCAGAAATTTCATAGCAACCACATCATTCAACCACCTTAACCCCCAATTCCTTAAGCTGCTTCCCAAGTACCGAGGTCGGTGCCCCAAGCATCAGATCTTTAGCCTTCTGGTCCTTTGGATATGCGATGACCTCGCGGATGTTCGGCTCATCGCAGAAGATCATTGCAACCCTATCAAACCCCCAAGCAATGCCGGCATGCGGCGGTGCACCGTAGGAAAATGCGCGTAGCATGTGGCCAAAGCGGCGCTCAGCTTCCTCATCAGTTATTTTCAAAATATCAAAAACACGCTTTTGCAGATCCCGCTCATGGATACGAACAGAGCCGCCAGCAATCTCAAATCCATTTAATGCGATGTCGTACGCATCTGCCTTTACAGAAAGTGGATCTTTTTCCAGATTTTCCAGATATTCATCTTTCGGACGAGTGAATGGATGGTGCATTGCTGCAATTTCACCGGTCTCTTTTTCTTTCTCAAACATCGGAAAATCCGTGATCCATGCGTAAGAGAAAACTTTTGGATCTATGAGCTTCTGGCGTTTTGCGATTTCGATTCGAACTGCACCGAGACTTTCGCATGCCGTTCTAAACTCATCGGCAGCAAACAGGATGATGTCACCCTTTTCGCCGCCCACAGCTTCCACAATTTTCTTCGCAAGATCATCGCCAAGCTTGCTGACAGGAACTCCATCAAGTGAATCCCCCACTTTTATCCATGCCAAACCTTTCGCACCATAAATTTTCGCAACTTCTTCGAGTTCATCAATTTCTTTTCGGCTCATTTCCGCACCACCAGAAACTTTCATTGCCTTGACCACTCCCCCATCTTTGACAGCATACGCAAAGACTTTGAATCCGCATCCATCACAAAGCTCTGTGACATCCGTGAATTTGAGCTGATCGTAACGCAGATCCGGCTTATCACTGCCATACGTATTCATCGCCTCTTCGTACGTCATTCGCGGGAACGGTGTTTCTTTTATTGTGACATCGGGCCGCAGCTCCTTTGTGAGTGATATCAATGATTCTTCGGTTATCTGAAGAACATCATCAGCCGATGCAAATGACATTTCCAGGTCAACTTGTGTGAACTCAGGCTGACGATCTCCGCGCTGATCTTCATCACGAAAGCAGCGCGCAAGCTGCATGTAACGATCAAACCCCGCAATCATACTCAATTGTTTAAGTTGCTGGGGGCTTTGCGGCAAAACATAGAACTGGCCGTGATAAAGACGTGAGGGGACAAGATATTCACGCGCACCTTCCGGCGTACCTTTTATTAAAATCGGAGTTTCTATCTCCACAAAATCCCGGTCATAAAAAAATCTGCGGACTGCCTGCAGCAGCTTGTGCCGCATGACGACATTTTTCTGCATTCGCTTACGGCGAAGATCCAGATACCTGTATTGCAAACGCAAATCTTCCCCAACATCTTTTTCCTGATCAATTTCAAACGGCGGAGTCTGTGCCTCGTTCAAAACTTCAACTTTTGATGCAAGCACTTCGATTGCACCGGTCGGATTATCATCACGAGCCATACCTTCTGCGCGCGGGCGAACTTTTCCTTCCACTTTTAGCACCCATTCCGGCCTTACCTTCTCAGCCTGAGAAAAAGCTTCCTTGTTATCCGGATCAAAAACTACCTGTGTAAAACCGTAACGATCGCGGATATCTAAAAAGATTAGGCCACCGTGATCGCGTCGCCTGTGGACCCAGCCACATAATATGACTTCGGATCCTTTGTGATCTATCCGTAATTCACCAGCGGTGTGGGTGCGGAGCATGACGATATATTAACATTCTTGGTCGCCTCATTCACTCACAATCACCTGAACCTCATCCTCCCCCTCATTCTTCGCTGCATCCACTCCCACGACTCGTATGACAGTTTCGCCCAAATCTGCATCCAATTTAAATGTGACCTGGAATGGTGCAGATCTTCGCGTCGTCAAAAGTTGATCGCCTAGGAAAAATTGGGCCCGATCAACATATCCTCCAGGATCGCGCACCTCTGCGATTATCGTCACTTCTTGACCCAGTTTGAGAGTTGCACCATCCGGAGGCGCAAGAATTCTTACCTGAGGAATCCCCGCATCTTCTTGAAATGTGAATCGTACTGATTTGCTGACCTGATTGAAGTACGAATCTATCAAAGTGACTTTAAGATTGTGAATACCTTCGGTCTCGAACCGGCGTGGCAGTCTTATCAATGGCTCAAGCGCTGAACCTGATAGTGCATTCGCAACAACTCTCCCATCAAGTTCATATTTGACTGAACGCACAGCGTTTCCAACAGTGAATTCGATTTGTGGACGGAATGATGGAGAAGTTGCAGTTCCGCCATGTGATGGAGAAAGAATCTTCAAAGTCGGTTTGACCAGACGACCCGGAGTCATATCCAGTTTGCACTCTTCGGATGGCGCAAGCGGAAGGGGCAACGGAAGGAATGCACCAGTCCCACGGAACTTTCTAATCGGCTCCCCATCCTCCTCATTCACCCCAATTACTTTCCAGAAAATTGATTCTTTTTCTTCTTCCATATTTATAGGCTCCATCAGATCAGGAAGCTTGCGACGTGAATGCACAGGGCTTCTGCTCAGATCTTGCGCCCAACTTTGGACGCCCTGCTCCCACAAAGGCCAGCGATCCGGAAGAGCGCTGCGTGGAGAGAAAAAACTCCCCGCTTCACGCGCTTCAATTGGACACTCGTCTGATGCGAGCAATCCCGTGAGCTTGTCGACTTCAATCTGCCTACATGCATCATCAAATTCTTTTGGTGCTTCTCCTTTGAAGAAAATATCCGCACTGCGCAGATTTTCGGGTGTGCAGGACGATGCGAGCTTTCCGGATAATTCTGAAATTTGAGCGCTTTCCAAATCTTCCGGAAGTTTGAATTCTGCACTTCCAGCTTCCATCTGCCTGTGTGCAGATATCATAAATCTGCGCCAGATGGGACTTGCAGTATCAAGTCCTGCAGCTTTTACGTAGAGAGCCCCGCCAGAGGCATTCCCTGCCCATGCACCTGCAACAAGATTTGCTGTGTATCCGATCGTCCACGTGTTATCTGGCTTTGAATCAATGCATGCCCCCTTGAAAGCCTGTGCTGAGCCTGTCGAAGCACGCTCAAGGCACTTGTTGCTCGTTCCGGTCTTCCCGGCAGTCCTGAAGCCTGGAATTGTGAGCTGATCGCGCCAGTAGCCTGCAGGACGTGCGGACTCGTCACTCAAAATTGATGTAATCATCGCTGCAGCACGCGGATCCAGCACATCCTCTTCTTCTGGTTCTTCCTGCGCTGAGTAGAGAATGTTGCCATCACGATCTTCTATTTTAAGAATGGAGACGGGATCAATCGCTTTCCCGGATCTCGCAAAAGTAGAATATCCCTGAACCATCTCAAACAGCGGAACTTCTGCAGCACCCAAGGAAAGCGGCCAGCCGTATTCATACGGCTCACCGCGCGCCTCAGTCAATTCATCCCTGCGATCCCGAACTGTTGGAACACCCATGGAAGCCGCAAGCTCCACAATCGCATTCTCCCCGCCCGCAAGGAAGAATGACTTGGCTGCAGGAATGTTTCGCGATGCCCCGAGCGCCTTCCTGATCGTCAACGGTCCCATGAATCTGCTATCAAAGTTCTCCGGCTCATCATCACCGATTTTCGTTGGCACATCGTAAAGAACTGTTGCAGGCGAATATTCATTTAGGAAAGCTGCTGCATATGAAAATGGTTTGAAGGAGGATCCGGGTTGCCTGGGCGCCTGAACAATATCCACATTTCCATCGGTTGCCTCATCCCAGTAATCGCGATTGCCGACATATGCGAGGATTTGACCAGTTGCAGGATCAACAGCAAGAAGAGCTGCATTGTGCGCTCCGTACAAATCGATATTCGTCTGCCCAATTTCGTTGATGACGCCCTCTGCAATCTGCTGGAGAGCCCAATCGAGAGAAGTTGTGACTTTTAATCCCCCACTCTCCAAAAACCCCTCATCAAACTGATCACCAAATTGCTCTTCTATATTTTCGCGAATCCACATTACAAAGTGCGGTGCGCGGATATTTTCACGTGCGCGTTCAAATGAAATTGTTTGCAGTTCCTCGAGTGCATTCTCTCTTTCTTCGGATGTGATGAAGCCCTGATCCTGCATATTTTTTAGAACCTGATCCGTGCGGCCACCGATGTAGACAATATTTGAGCCTGATCCAAACGTTTCACCAACAAGCCCAATCCAAAAATCATCATCCTTAATATCATTAATTGACTTTATCTTGCCCTGATCAAATCTCTCCTCACCTTTTGCTGACAAAGTCGTTCTGACATGTTTCCCATACGGTGAAAGATATGAGGGGAGTTGAGGTAGCGCAGCAAGAATGGATGACTCTGCGAGAGTCAAACCCGAAGATGATTTTGCAAAATATATTTTAGAGGCCTGCTCCACGCCATGCGCGTTGTGTCCGTATGGTATGCGATTCAAATAAAGCTCCAGAACTTCATCCTTTGAATATCTGCCTTCAAGCTGACAACTCAAAACATATTCTTTGACCTTGCGTGTAATGCGCTTCTTGCGCGATCCAATGAGTGCATTCTTTGCAAACTGTTGCGTGATCGTGGAACCACCCTGCCCCCACGAACCTCCAAGTACACTGAAAACATTGCGCCACACAGCACGGCCAAACGCACGCGGATCAAAACACCCACGCTCATAAAACCGCTCATCCTCAATCGCAATCGTTGCCTGCTCAACATAATCTTTGATGTGACTGAGCGGAACAAGCGTGCGGTCTTCATCCCCATGGATTCTGTAAAGCTCAATTTCATTTCTATCCGTGATGATTGTAGATTCCGCAGCAAAAAGCGCTCCAACCTCATCTACATCTGGCAAGGTGATTAGGATGAAGGCGAAGTAGAGGATGAGCCAGATGAAGAGGGCTGCGCAGAGGAAAAGGGCTATACGAAAAAGCTTGCCTACAAGCTCCCCGGGTGACCTTGAAGATCTGACCCAACCCAAAAGCCCGTACAGACGCGCCGTCAAAAGTCTAAAAATGCCAACCAAGCGCGTTGGCATTTTCCACCGCTTCCACTTAGGCGCGTCTCCTCTGCACGGAGCACGACGCTCGCTATACACATCCCGAGATGAGAATGGGGAATTAGGCATTCTGGAACATATTACATTAGCCAGACTTTTTCGTTGCATTATCTTTCAAGATCATCCAAACTTCCCTCGCGATTCCGCTCATTTTGAGCGCTTAGCCCAAGAATCCCATGCCCCCCACTTTAAAGCCCTCCACCGACGAATTACGCCTGTACGAGATTTCTATTCTCTTGCCTGCAGATTTGACAGATAAAGAGAAAAAGGAGGCTCTAAAAGGAGTGGATGACCTTTTTAAGGAGAAGGATGTAAAAATCCTGCACACGGATGAGTGGAAGAAGATTGGTCTTGCATACAACATAAAAGGAAATTCACACGGTCAGTACACTATCTATTACGTAGAAGGGGACCCTAAAGCTCTGCACGAACTTGATTCATCGCTCCAGTTTGAACGCAGCATTCTTCGGCACTTAATCATCAAGCTTCCTGTTCCATATGAAGTTGTAGACTGGACCGCACATTACACGGAATGGAAGGAATCCAAGGTTCAGGAAAAGGAAGAACAAGCAAAGGAAAAAGAGGAAGAGATGAAACGAAAGATCGTACAACGCGCCACCAAAAAACCCGCAGCAGTCAAAGCTCCAGTTGAAGAGAAAAAACCCGAAGCAATCGAAGAAGCAGAACTGGAAGAAAAGATTTCCGAACTCGTCTCCGACGAAGATCTGAATCTCTAACACCTGCGCACTATCCACTTTCCTCTATCCACTATCCACTCACGCCAGTGCAAGTAATAAAACCCCAAACCGGCTCCCAAACCCCCCCCGGCCGCCGCCCATGCCCGTTCACAAAAGCCAGGCTGACATATATTGACTGGAAAGACTATCCAACTCTGAAGAATTTTACGGACTACTTCGGGAATATTAAAAAGCGTTACTACACCGGAGTTTCTTTGCGACACCAGAAGATGCTTAAGAAAGCAGTGGAGAGAGCTAGATTTATGGGATTGTTGCCATACCGTAAATGAATCTTCCCTCTTCTATCATCGGACACGCTACTCAAAAGGATCAACTCCTCAACGATATTGAAAGTGGATCACTTGCACACGCTTACCTTTTTACAGGCAAAAAACATCTTGGGAAATTTACGATCGCGCAGTGGTTCACAAAAGAAATTCTAACCAACGGAAAAAATGAGGAGGAAATGGAGCAGATAAATACACTGCTTGAAAAAAACACTCATCCGGATGTTTTGATACTTGATCGTTTGTGGATCGAGGGGATTTGTACAGACTGGAACATCATCGCAAAAAGTTCTACTGCTCCGCAGGGGCATCGGGCAAAATCCAAAGTTAAGACGGATACAATCGGAATTGATGATATCCGCGCACTGCAGGAGCGCCTTTACGAAACTCCACAAGGTGATCACACAGTTTGCTTAATCAGATCGGTTGAACGCCTGCACATTACCGCCGCTAACGCGCTGTTAAAGATCCTGGAAGAGCCGCCTGGGCATGTAATTTTTTGCCTGACTGCGCAATCAGTAAGTTCTGTACCTGCAACAGTAGTTTCCAGAATGCGTGTTATGCAGTTCTCCCCCGTTCCACAAAAAGAATTGCAACCTCTCGTGGAAAATCTCTCTAAAGATGATGCAGCAATGGTGCTCGGAATCGCACAGGGTGCTCCGGGGATTGTAATCCGCTGCCTCCAGGAAGATGATCGCCTGCGCCTTGAGCGACAAGTTAGAATTGATGCACACCATTTTTTGGAACGCGCATCTACACTTGAGCGCATGAAAAGGATGAAAGAAGCACTGGAGGGAGATGAACCGCCCATGCTTTTCTTCCGACATTTGTTCCTACATTTACAGGAAAAGTTAAGGAGTGATAAGAAGGAAGATGTCGAGAAAGCAAGCACCGCCCTTCACCAAATTCTTTCTCTCCTGCATACTCTCCAATCGAACGTTAACCGTGATCTTGTAGCAACTCACGCTGCACTCTCTTCATCATCAACATCATGATTTATTTGGTTGTAATGATAACTTCGGCTGTAGGAATTGTTGCAATAATCCTCCTTAGGGGAATCCTGCGCAGCCGAAACGTACGCCGCATTGCACGCTCTGTTCGCTGGGGATTTTCTGCCGCAGAAAACCGCAATGCGAAGCTCTTGCCGGATACACCGCTTGAGCGCGATAAAAGATGTCCTCGCACTCGCGCAATCGAATTGCAACAAGTTAGAACTTTGATAAGACAAGCGGAAAAGGCTCTCGCAAAACTTGATGCCCGCGCAGCCGAGCGTGCACTCATCCAGGCTTTGACAATTCAACCGCATGCCAAAGAGGTTAAGCTGCAACTTGCAAAAGTTTATCTAACGAGCTCTCGCGAGCCAAAGGCGGAAGCTCTATATCGCGAGCTTTTACAGGATCACGAAGAACCTGCACTCTACGCTAACCTAGGCCTTGCGTGTTACAAGCAGAAAAAATATGTGGAATCATGCAAGGCATATCAAAAGGCGCTTAATCTTGATCCAAAAAACCCGGAAAGAAGTTACGACCTCGGCCGCGCATGCGTTGCAGCAAAAAGATTTGAAGAGGCGGCCCCACTTCTGGAAAAAGCCTCAAAATCCTCTCCACGTGATATTGCACTACTGCACCTCCTCGCCCAGTGCCACATGCAACTTGGGGATAGCGAACAGGCGGAAGAGGCTTACAGAAGGATAAATAAGCTGGATCCGAGGGATCAGGATGTTAAAGAGAAATTGAAAGAGATGGCTGGGGTGGCATAGAAGTTTTTAGTTACTAGTCACTAGAAACTTTCATCCCGTTTAGGAAATTCTTACAATGCCTTCCCCGATACGTCGGCAGGAATGAGAAAATCTGATATGTCAGTTTTTTGAATCCTCTTGGAATAATTTTCATCCCCAGAACCAGCTTTTCCATTTTCACTGCCGACTCCCCAAGCAGTCTTGATCTCTCCCAAACCTCCTCATCCGTAAATTCGTGATGATGGTAGGCCTTGGCGGCGGGCTCATAAAAAAGAGAAATGCCAGACTCTGCCAAGCGATTTCCCCACTCAACATCCTCCCAACCGTACAATGTGACATCCTCACGGAAGCGATGTCTGTGGAATATTTTGGAGGGAAGGCTGATATGGGATGTATACGTGTAAAAATGCTGAATCTCCTCAGGCAAAAAGTTGTGGCGATATTTCTCTATTTTTGGATAACCGAATTGGACTCCACTTTTTTCCATCCATTTCATGAGTGGCGTGATTTTGAGAGAGGGATGCCAGATCGTGTGTCCAAGCACTAAAAACCCTGATCCCACATTTGGAATTTGAGATTTGGAATTCTTTTGGAATTCTCGCCTTCGCGCCTGCGCCGCCGTAGCGGCTTCGGCGCGCAGGCGCGTAGCCGGATCGCCAACGTGATATAAGAATGCTTGTGATAAGTTGGCGATACCGCTACGGCGGAGCGAGGTGGTGCTTGGAATTTTCTGACCTGAATGAGCCTTAAGGTGTCGCTCACACGCATCCGGCGCCAAAAAAATATCATCCCCAATAAACATCACATACTCTCCCCTCGCTTTATCAAACCCACGATTCCTGCACACCCCCTGCTGACTTTTCGGAACGGCAAAATACTGCAACTCGAAAGGCCACTCCAAACTCACCATCATCTCCGCCGTTTTTTCGTCCGGCCCATCGGAGACAACAATTACTTCTAAATCCCTACACGTTTGTGCGGTAATGCAATCGAGGCATTTTCTAAGAATTTGTGGCCGCTGAAAAGTTGGAATAATTATGGAGAGATCGAATTGCACATGTAACATCGTAGCAACAATGCCCACTCTTTTCCTCGATACCGCCTCCAAAAATCATCTCCTCGCTCTGTGTGACAGGAAAAAGACTCTTGTAACCAAAAATCTCCCCGAGAAAGGCGAGGGTGAGCTAATCCCAAAACTTGAGGAAGCTATGAAAGACGTGAATTTGACCTATAAAGATCTCACGCATCTCGCCTGTGCAATCGGACCCGGAGGATTTACAAGCCTCCGAATTGGCGTGACTGCTGTGAACACGATGGCGTATGCACTTGGGTTGCCATCAGCTGGGATTCATTTGAGTGATCTGTGGAAATCAAGAGTGCGTGGCGTGTCACCCTTCGAGACACCCCGCCGTGTCACCCCGAGTGATTTTGCGGAGCCGCAGCGAAGCAAAATTGTATCGAGGGGCGGACACGGCGGGGCTCCTCAGGGTGACGCTGGTTTCCTTTGGCTCCACTCAACCCGCAGAACCCAAATCTTCGTAAAAGGCTTTGGTGCCGATGGCACGGTTACGCCGACTGGAATTTTCGGATTGGAAGATGCGGTTAACCTAAAAGGCTCGTATGTCGGTGAGTTGATACCGGAGCATCAGGAGTTGTTGACGCAATGCACACCAATTCCGGAAGATGAACTTGTGCCGCTTGAGGAGATGCTGCCGGGATTTCTTGCGAAACTTTCGTACAGAGAGCAGCAATTAAGGCCGTGGTATGGGAGGGAAGGATAAAACGTAGCGAAGGTTCGGTTACCTTCGCGGTTTTATTCTTTCTTCTCTTCCTCCGACTGAGACGCCCTCTCTGTTTTTTCCTCAGACTCCCGCTCTGCCATCGAAGTATCAGTGCTATCGGAATCGGGCGTCTCTACGTCGTCGGATGGATCGGACACGTCCGCGCTACCCTCCACAAACACCGTGACCTTCGGTGCCTCACCCTTAAGCTCCGCAAGCTTTGCCTGGAACTTGGGCAGCTCCTCGTAGTTGTACATATCAAGCTCAAAGCCGGAGAGCTTTGTTGCCAGGTGGATGTTCTGCCCTTTCTTTCCAATCGCAAGTGGCCGCTGGGCTTCCTCAACGAAAACTGCTGCACGCTTTTTAACCATTCGTTCTTCCTCATCCGCATATTCCTCCGCATTCACAATCACAACTGCAGAAATTGCAGCGGGTTGCAAAGCGGTTGAGATTAGTTTGATCGGGTCATCGCTCCACTCAATCATATCCACGCGCTCACCGTTCAATTCCTCCATCACCGATCTGATCCTCACACCTTTCTGACCGACGCAAGCTCCAATCGGATCGATTCTCGGGTCTGCGCTTTTAACTGCAACCTTGCTCCTGAACCCGGGATCGCGTGCGATCGCTTTTATCTCCACATCTCCATTTCTTATCTCCGGAATTTCAAGCTCCAAAAGTTTTCTTACGAGATTTGGGTGAGTTCGTGAAATCCGAAGGCTTGGCCCCTTGCTGGTCAACTCAACTTTCTCCAGATACACACGGATTCTTTTGCCAGTGTAGTAGTGCTCGCTTGGAATCTGCTCTCTCCACGGGAGCGAAACTGCATTACCCTCAATTTCAAGCGTGACCCAGTTTGGCTCCACTTTTGTGACCGTTGCAGTCAAAAGCTCGTCTTCTCGATCTTTGAACATTTGGTATACCGCCTGCTTCTCCGCTTCATGAATCTTCTGGAGAATTACCTGTTTTGCAGATTGCGCAGCAATGCGGCCGTAACCCGCGGGAGTAACATCAATCTCAATCTCATCACCTACTTTCGCATCAGGCTTTAGCTTGGAAGCCTCATTCAGTGCGATTTCGATATTATCGTCCTCAACTTCTTCAACGATCTCCTTGACGAGAAGGATTGAAGGCATGTCCTGATCCTCGCGGAGCACAACGCGAACTTCCTGATCACGGTTTCCGTAATCCTTTTTATAAGCAGTACCGATTGCCTGTTTAACAGCTTCCAATACCTGATCCGGCGAGACGTTTTTGTCTGCACAGATTTGATTGATGGCGGCCATAAATGAAGCTCTCATAGTAATTTGGGGTAGAAAATTTGAGTGAATGGCTTGCCGCGTGGGCGCGAAGCGCCTTTACGCGGCGGCCATGAATGATGCACGCATGATAAGGGGTATTAAAAAAACCACAGCGTCAGGATCAAACCTGACTCTGCAGACTAAGTCATCTCAACGATGACAACCCTAGTATACAGAGCCCCAGATGTGACTGCAACCAAATAATCAACCTAACGCTTCCAATAGCCTTTTATACACTTCCGGATCCCTTTCAGGATCAACTACGCCAACTAAGGACTCTCGCAATGCACGATCTTCTGGTTGAACCTGAGCCAGTGAAAAACCCTGTGCTACGCCCCTGCGTTCCGCTTCGCTCCACTCCGGGGCT
>CAZWES010000029.1:0-10680 GCA_964632395.1 uncultured Candidatus Peribacteria bacterium
ACTTCGCGCTCCGCATCCTTATCGGATGCTCGCGCTCCCGACTTCGCTCTGGCTTCGCCGGGCAGGCCGCTCAGGATGACACACCTCATCAAACAAATCGCCGAATGCACCGCGGAAGTTTTCCCCGAGTGCAACCTGAGCATCCTCCTCACATCATCTACATCAACAGGTTTTTCCAGCAACTCTCCATCCTCGGAGACAACTAGCGTATCCACACCAATCACCCAACGATTTGGATATTTTTCTGCAACCTCTTTCGCCTTTGCCGTTGCAAGAAGCTTTGCACGACTGATGGGGTCTTGCTCGGTGACTTGGGATTCATCAAAGTCGCTTGGAATTACCTCGAACGAGATGCCGAGCTTTTCCAGGATTTCACGGCGCTGAGGGCTTTGGGAGGCAAGAATGAGCATGTAGCTATTCTACTTGAAAATAGTTGTACAACCCTCCTATAATGTCGTAGTGAGCTTGTGGGCGGTAGCCCCAGACCAGCCGCTTTGTCCGAGCAGGTCGGCAAGTTCACTCTGCTCGTATTTAGTCTGTCTCCAGGTCGCCAGTAGATAGATCAGAATATTTTATGCCTTTGTAGTAACGCACCTTCCAATATGGAATGATTGACCAGAAATGAATATGACCATCGCCAATTTGTCTGAGAACAACTTTTTGCGATCATTGACGACGGCAACAAAACCCCAATACTTCACAAGTTTGCTCTCCAGAACACGGTGTTTTTTCATCTTCATCATCACAGTTTGATGCTGTTCTAAGTATTCTTGGTAGTATCCCATTTTCTCAATAATAGATCGGGCGTATTGGAGAAGATGAAAGCGTTTAACTTGATTTTCACTGCTACGTTTCTTCTTGAATAATCTGTCATGATAGATAAGGTGCATGAAGCCATCAGAATTCAGATATACCGTGCCAAGAGCAGGTGACTGCACCTTCTTGTTCTTCTGGAAGTAGTTATGTGCTGCTTCTCGTGCCTTGTCGTACTTATCTTGATCAAAACTTGTCATACAAAAATTATAAACAGTGTTACCTCGCCCTCGCCTTAATCACACCAATAGCACGGAGCAGCGCCTCATCGCGTCCGCCTGTTTGTGAATCCGGAACTTCTATAGTCGGTGAAACTCCCTTGCCTTCTATTTCGTGCCCATCCGGAGTAAGCCAGCGTGCGACTGTGAGTTTTGCGGCAGGCGGCGTTTGCCCCGGGCGGGCTGCGAATTCCATTGCTTCCTGCACCGTACCTTTTCCGAATGTCGTTTGACCTATTACTTCGGCGCGTCCGTGATCTTTTAGTGCACCAGCTACGATCTCCGAAGCACTCGCAGATCCTTTATTCACAAGAACTACAACTGGAAGAGTGGATGGAATTGAACGCTTACCACCAACCGCACGATGTTCCTGTGCAGAATCACGGCGCTCGACTTTTACAATCAGATCGCCCTCCTCCAGGAAATGTGACGCGACCAGGATTGCAGCATCAAGCAATCCCCCTGGGTTGTTTCTCAAATCAAGAACTATTCCCATCGGAGTTGATGCCGTTACATTTTTCACAGTCTCGTTGAACTCATTCATTGCACCACGGCTGAAGTTTGTTAGGCGGATGATGGAGACTCCATCCTGCTCCGTAACGAACAAGTCTCTGACGATTATCTCGTTGCGTGTGACTGTTATGACCATATTACCACCCGCTCCTTCGCGCTCGATTGTAAGACGCACTGGCTCGCCCTTTGGACCCCGGATCATATCCACTGCCTCATTCAGGCCCATTTCTACCACCGAGACTCCATCGACTTCGATGATACGATCACCCGAGCGAACTCCGGCTCGCATTGCAGGTGAACCCGGAAGCGGGGTTACCACCTCCACTCCCCCATCCGCATGCGCACGAACGTGTGCGCCAATGCCGGAGAATGAGCGATCGCTTCCCTCAATTTGCTCCTGGAACCGACGGTTTGTTTTAGGCCTCAAAAAGGTTGTGTACGGATCTTCGAGTTCTTCTAAAAGTTTTTCTGCAAGCGAATATGAAATTTCCTCTTCGTCAATCCTGTCCTGATACAGGAACTTGCCTTTTATAAGTCCCCATACGGTTTCAAGCAGCTTGCTCTGCGGAAGTTCGCGCTCATTCACCCGCATGCTGGATCCACGATCCACCTTTCCTAACTCAATTTTCACCGTAACTTTGCGCGGGGCTCTGCTTCCGCGGGTTGTTCTTCCTATCCTTGTACGAGTCTGACGCGGAACTGTAAATCTTGAACGATCCGGCTGGGTACGCACTTCTGCCTCCGGGATAGTGAGTGGAAGATTAATCCTTACTCTCAGATGCTCCAAAAGAACCCTGAACTCATCCGCTGTAATCACTCTGCTCCAACCGAACGTTCTAGGTGTTAGAGGTTCAATCAATCGCCAATTAAGGGCCTGCTTTACAGCTTGTGCCTGTGCCTTGCTCCGAATGTCGGAGAATCTGGTTTCCATTCCCACATTCGATTCGATTTGTGCAAGCGCAAAAATTACTGTGAGTGCTTCGCCGCGCGTTACAGCAGTGTTCCATTTTGCCTCCCTGCCCCAACTTGTAATTGCCCCCACTCTGCGCGCAACCCCGATGGCATTCCTGGCTTCGGCTGGAATATTCTCGTATGGCGCAGAGTAAGTCTGTGGAAGCTCGCCGTAGAATACATCAACTGTCTGACGTAAAAATTCCGCACGGCTAACTCGCAGGCTGTCTCTCCGTGTGATTGCTTGTGCAATTAACACGCTCTCAGTATCAAACTCCACAAGAGTCCTCCCCTGAGCCGCAAAAGCACTGGGCGCAAAAACAAAAAGCAGGAAACATCCTGCAATAAGTGTGAATCTTTTCATGTGCCTAGCTTATACCAATCCCTCTTCCAAAAGCCACTAAATCCACGTTATTTCTCTCTGAATTCGGCTCCTGTACACCATTCATCAGACAATGGTAGTTTCATGGATGGGCAGAAAAAAGTTGGCCACTTGTGGTTTATGTAATGTTCATCCATCCTCCCCTGCAAAAAAATTGTAATGGTGATTGAGGAAAAATTGGCCGATTGCCTCGCCAGCTTGCACGTGGTGCTTCGCTACTTTGGCTCGCGAGTCGTTAAGGGTGACTAGCACGGGGCTCGTCGTATCCGTGCATCGTTGTTGTACCACAGCGTTTTCGTCCGATTGATCGGTTTCTTGTCATTCCAACAGAGCGATTTGGTGTCGGGGGAACCTTTATTCTTCAAGAAACAGACGAAGAATATGCACGGTACGTCATTGGAGCAGATGAGATTGAACAACATATCCTCGCGCTCATGGGCACGCCGCAGCCGGGTTTACAAACACCTCCTGGCGAAAACGGAAGCCATGCTGCTTTATGTCTCCTTTCTTGTGGAATAGGTACATAAGCAGGAAAAACCCGCCAAATACGTAAATTGCGGCCGGAATCAGGACAATTGGCAAGCCGCTCAAAGCTCCGGAAAAGTAAAAGAGATTACCAATTGTTTGCGGATGGCCGGGGAGAGTTTCTGGAATGCTGACCAGAATATCGAACAGGCTGTGCATCGCCATTGCAGTGACCAATCCTATTATCATTGAAACGTTTCTGTAAATTTTAATGCGAGAGAGTCCAGTCATTCTGTGAATCAGAAGAACCAGGCGATGCCTCTTACCGCGTGCTCTATCCTCTTCCAGTGCAGGCTTTGCAAAGAACGCAAGACCATAGAAATATCCTAGTACTCCCGAACATGTGATGTGGACCATGTTGGTTATGATGGAGCGCCCAAACACGCTTGCAAGAAATGCTCCCCATCGTGGATCGCCGCCTGCAAGATAGCTTTTTATAAATCCCATGAAGTAATTTGGATTAACAATATTCTCTGCAAATGCGAATCCAATAGCAGCGATAATGGAAAGTTGGATGACGTCATTAACAGATGAGAAATATGATGGATCGCTTTTGCGCACCACCCAGTTCTTGCTCCATTCTTCTATTACTCCAACTAAAGCAAAGCTGACTATTGTGATTGTGACGCTTGCCGAGACTATTCCGGATTCCCCTGTAAGCATCTGCGCAAACGTTCGCGAGGAACGCATAAAGTTCTCCGGTGTGATGCGAAACAGGAAGAAGTGCAGCTCATATCCGCCACGGACAATCGCGTCATAAAAAAGAATGGGTGCGGTGCTCAACATCCCCGCAAAGAATGTGAGTAGTACTATAGATAGTCTCCTCATGTGTTGTTTGAGGAATAGTACACACCAGATTGAAGCCGGAATCGCAGCGATTATCACAACTAACACTGTTGCAAGCTGCTCTTGCACAGTTTGGCCTGCCAGCATATCCACTCCAATCCAACCGATGAAGATGCCAAGCACCGCAGCTTTTGCTTTGGAATCCCACGGTCCAAACAAAAATTTCCAAATGAAAATGATTACAAGAACTGCAAGTGCGATCAGGAATGCATTTCCTCCAATTTCCTCCATCTTCATCGCATCGATAAAGCCCAAAATTATCCATGAGGAAACCGATCCTGCGATGTATGGGAAGAGGACATGCCTACGCCATCCCCTTTTGAATATGGAGAGAGCTACAATGGGCAGGAGTAGCGATGCGAAGAGCACTCCTTTAAAGCCGATGAGTGTGAGGAAATTTATGTTCAAATCAGAGTATTATAGCAAAAATCCGCATCTTTTGCCTTTTGGACATGAACTATTGAAAATAGAGTTACAAATGTGTATAATTGTAATATCTGTAACACTTCTGCCATGGACATCTTCTCTATCACCGACGCACGCAAAAAACTGGGAGAGCTGGTTAATATTGTGAAATATCAAAGGAAGATAATCGCTCTTGGCAAACATGGTAGAGCTGACGTATTTATCGTCGCCTGCGACCTAACGAAAGATGAGATAACCACGACGGAAATCAATGCATTGTCTAAAAGCTTCCGATTCCTTAAAGAAGAGCCTGATCTCTATTCGGAACATGACCTGAAGAAACGCTATGTATGAATTCGGATCCATCGTGCTCGTGCCTTTCCCGTTCACAGATCTTTCCTCCTCAAAGGTGCAGCCGGCGCTTATAGTATCGCGCTCCGATCATCCCGGAGATGATGTAATTGTCTGCTTTATCACATCAAAAGCAAACAATTCCTATCTCCACAAACTCATCCTTGACGCAAGCAATACAACAGGACTTAAAATTCGCTCTGCCGTCCGGTTCGACAAGATAGCAACCCTAAGCAAAGATGTTATCCTGGGAGAACTTGGAAAAGTTGAGGCGTCGGAACTGAATAAGCACAGTAAATTATTTTCAGAGGTTTTCGGATTCGCTGCATGATGCTTTCTTTTCCTTGTTCTTCCTGCACTCTGCAAGGGTTTTTTCGCCGCGTTTTACGGCTTCTGCATATTCCTTTAACACTTTTCTGCCAGCAGCGGTCTTTGGTGGTGGGAGTTTGGTGAATTTCATAATTGTAATCGCAATTCTACCACAGATTAATTGTGGAATTTTTCAGGAATCGGCAGGAGTGTAGCCTTTTAAGGTTTTCTTGAGCTCGTCGGCGGCGATGTAGATGGCTGGCATGCAAACAGTGTACTACAGCAAATTCTTAGTCTCACAAACAGTGATATAATCATACTAACGGCAAGCGTAGCTCCCACCTTCGTCCCACTTCGCCCTTTGTGCTTCGTGGGACTTCGGTAGGGCTAGGCAAGTCAATTTGTTCCTTTAGGCCACGGTCACTTATTTCTATGGCGAGCGTAGCTCAGTTGGTTAGAGCGGCTGGTTGTGGTCCAGCAGGTCGTGGGTTCAATTCCCATCGCTCGCCCCACAGGTGAATTCGAGACGAGCCCGAGCCCCGAAGGGGCGACGGGCGAGCCCGAAGATCCTGTGCCCGCCGAAGCGGGATCGCAAACGACATGATAAAATTAATAACAAACACTGAAGGTCCGAAAAATAAACCTCACCTAAAAGAACTCTGTAGAGCAAAAGAAGTAGTATGCGATTTTTTGTATGGAGAAAACGAGTACAAATCAACAGGTGAATCACTCGATCGGTATTTTATGACGTATGGAATTGCTGCGAGGATGCAACACAAAATTGGATGTAGATAGCTTGACAGCCAAGTTGCCCGAGTAATACCATTCGCCCCTTACTTCTTTCACCAACCAAAACATGAAAGGATCCGAAGCAAAGGCTCAATTCTCAATAGAGCACACATCAGATACTCAACTGGCTGAAGAAGCAATACGTCTTAAACAACATAGAGAAAGGAATGGCAGAAGAACTCAAAGAAGTATTAAAACACGAATCCGACGTGTTATTGCAGAAGCCAGACGCAGAAGACTTCCCATCGCAATTATGAAGGAAGATGAACAAAACAAGATGCAAATTGCAAAGCAACAGCGTCGAGAGATGGAACTTGAGAGAGGGCGTGCCGCAAGAGAGAGGCAGGAAGCAGAACGAAGAAGTAGATATGGCTATAGTCACTCCTGGTCAACCTTCTAATAAAGCTAATTCTTATCTTTTTTCTCATTGCCCTGAGTCTGGTTTTCTGATTCGGGCAACTCCGCCTCCACAATCGCAATAGTCTCATCATCCTTTTTTTTATCGTCTGATTTTTGATCCGGAGATGGCTGAGGCGGAGGAGTAGGTGTCACACCAGCTGCAGTATCAGATGGAGTGGTTCCGGAAATCTCCGCAGGCGGAGGAGTTTTTTGAGTTTGACCTTCCTCCGCTGCTTTTTCCATTCCCTGCTCAAGCCAATTTGGAACCTGGGCTCCTTCATTTGGTGACACTGAAGGTGTTGGCTCCGGAGTTTTTTTCTCAGTCGGAGCTACAGGCTGCTCAGCTTGTCTTGGTGGCTCGGGTGGTGGCGGTGGTGGTGCGGGAGTTTGAGGTGGTTCGGGTGCAGACACAGGAGTCTCCTCCTTTTTTGGAGGAGCTTGCGGAGCTGCTTCTGGCTGACCCTGTGTAGCCTGAAGCCATGGTGGCAATGATTCCTGGGTTTGTGGCTTTGGAGGCTGGGGAGGCTCTTCTGTTTTTGGGGCTTCGGTTGCAATTTCCTCTGTCGGAGACGCCCCAGCTTGTCCTGAGCTTGTCGAAGGAGGCGTCTCTACGACGTCGGGTGTTGCAACCTCTTCCTTTTTTTCTTCAACTGAAGATTTCACCTCTGCCGCAGGCGGCTGAACGATGTCTGCTAATGGATCTTCTTCTTTCTGTTCTTCTTTGACCTCAACCTCTGGCTCTGCTTCCAACTTGACCGGAGGAGGCTCCGCGGGTTTTTCCGGTTCTGATGGAACGGATGCTGCTTCAATTATCTCTGCAACACTTTCTTCTTCTCCTTCTTCTATCTTCTCCTCCTCTAATCCCCCCTGGCCTCCGTAGCCTTGGCGAAGGGGGCTCCTCCTCTCCTCTTCTTTCTTACCCCTGAACAATTCCTGAATTTTCACACCCCTCTGCTTTGCAAAAACAAACGCGATACCTGCAAATATTCCTCCAACAACTATCAGAAATAGAAGAACGAAGATGAATATCTTAAAAATTGAGGCAATCGAACTAAGAATTGAAGAAAGAGCCCCACCCTCACCATCATCTGATGGAACAACCTGAACTCCTTCCACACTGACTTCCGTTTTGGCTGATACAATTTCGCGCTCCGATGCCATATCAAAAAGGCTCAAGCTGACCTCGTAAGTTCCTGATTCTGAATATTGATGTGAAGGCGTAAGCAAATAACTTTTCTCTCCATCACCAAACTTCCACGTTGGGGAAAATGAATGTATATCTATCCCCTCTCCCGCTACAGGCTTGAGCGAAACACTGAGCCCTTCGGTCGTAACATCTATCTTCAATTCTTTTTCCCCAAGTGACGTATCCAACATGTCATCATCTGAATCTTCGTCATAAGACTCTGATCGTACTGTGAATTTTGAGGACACCGTTGAAATTTTTGACCTTAGTTGATCATAAATAGTCACGCGAACAGGAAGTACACCGGGGGCATCAGGTTCGAGCAGAAGCGAAGGTTCGTTTGTTTCTGAATCAACATTCCCGTCGCTCTGCAAATCCCATTCGAATGACGTAGCGGACTCAGGCACATCTTCAATCGTTAACGTGAATTTCTCACCCACTCTGATCACATCTGCATCAGAAATAATTCTTAGGCCGCTTCTTTCAGTTGATGATCCTTCATCCGGCATTGCGCCTGTAAAACGAATCATTCGTGAAACACTTGAGGTTTGCCCGTCACCTCTTTGAACAGTCAAGACGATTTTCCTTTCACGTTTTCCACCGACTGACCTCATGAACATTGCAATCTCTTTCCCGCTTCGTTCAAACTGAGATCCGGCAACATCCTGATCATTATCCGCAACTCCATCGCCATCACTGTCCACATCAAGATTAAGATCCAGTGAATATCTTTGAGCACCACCCGTGGACCCACTTGCATCAAAACTTATAACTCCACCTTTTGCGGGGATGGTGATGAGCCCCATTTGGGAACTTGTTATCGGGAATGTGATGAGATTGGGCACAAGCGGAACTTCCGGGCTGAATGCAACTTTGATATTTGTTCTACTTACTTCGCCCTGCATTCCAAAAACTGTGAGCTGAATCTCGCGCTCCACCTCACCCGGTGCAGGCACGATGCTCACTGGGAAACTTTCCCCAGCATAAAAAGAAGGATGTGATCTGTTATCAGCATCATTCCCACTATCACCATCTCCATCTGAATCTGAATCGGTATTTGTGTCTACGTGGTATTCGCGAATTTTTCCTGTTGATTCATCCATATACAAAAGCATCGAGCCGCCATAGAGTGGAAGTGTGACAACCTGATCGGAAGATGCAGGCGGCTCAGTTCTTAAGACCGCGCGAACGAAAGATTGATCTGATGGTGAAATCTCAATCGCAGGCTGTGGAGTTACTTTGAATGAATGCATCTCCTCTCTTCCATTTGCACCGGTGATGGTTACCGAAAGATCAGTAGGTGATGCATCGGGCATTGTGTACATAAAAAATCTTCCGGCCTGAGCGGAAATGATTTGATCATCCCTTGTTAGAGTCCATGAATAGGAAGACTCCTCAAGCTCTGTTTCCACTCCAAATGTAAAGGGCTCTCCGTTTGTGACGTTCAGCTCAGCTTCCTCCGCATGCGCAATGCCTGCAAAACTCGTGATAAGTGCCGTACATATGATGATGAAAATCGCATTCAAAAGTCACTCAGGAAAATAATGCGGGGAGTTCAATTATGAAGAATCCAACTATCACCCTAACGAAGAATATTACGAGCAGGCCGATTATCGTGTAGATGATTATCTTGCGTGCACGTTGCGAACTTGTTTCCGATCCCATTCCAAGGATCAAGAAAAATCCTGCAACTATGATCGTCAAAACCGCGATGAGCGCAAGAAACGAAAGGGCAAAATTGATTACTCTTACGAGTACCTCACGAAAATCGCCGGTTTGCGGGGTTTCCACCAAATCGCCCAGCTGGCCAAGCCCATCCTCAATAAGTCCTGCCGAAACTCCCGGCGCAACCGCCTGCTCAGTCGTCAGTCCCATCGTGAGCCCGAACGCGAATGCAATGCCGAGGATTATGAGTGTGAATCGCATTTTGTGTTTATTAGATTATTGACGAGTTGTAGAGTGTCGTCCTGAGCACGGTCGAAGGACGACACGCGTGCAAATTACGTACTCCCACTCGCAGTAGCCAGATCAACAATAAATTCTACGAGCACAAAAGCAAAAATGATCACAACAAGCCCCACCGCCGCCCAGATCATAATCTTGCGGGCACGCTGGATACTTGCATCCGACCCAAAACCAAGAATGAACATAAAGCCGGAAACAACAAACGCAACAACTGCGAATATTCCGGCAAAGAGCAGTACAAAGTTGATGATGTCTGCAATTGCGCTGATGATGTCTTCCTCGGACCTGATACCTGTATCCTCCTCTTCAATTTCTTCTCGTGCCTCATCAAGCCCCCCGAGCAGACCCTCGCCGTCAAAAACTGATGCAAGCAGAGGCGCATCCCCGGAGACCTGCGTATAGCCCACGGCCATCACTCCAATTAGGAATAATGAGGCAAGAAGCGGTCGGAAAATGGATTTCATGATCATCTGTGTATTCTACCACAAGAACTGTGTTTTGAAAACTGTGTTGAACATACTTGACACCATATCCGTCAAGAGTAGGCTTCTTCAAAATTATGCCACCAAAAGCTCAGGAATATACCACTTATAATTGGCTTCCGGATGAGGAAAATTGCACAGCGATGGTCACTTTGGACGGGCCAAGTGGGATGCTGCTGGATGAAGAAGCATACGAAAAAACCTTGGAAGAATTAAGAGAATTAGAGTCAAAAAACCCCCGCACAATAATTATTGACGCGAAAAAAGTATGGATAGTTAGAGCAGAGGTGTTAGTAGCAATATTGGAACTGATTACTAAAATTGAAAACTGCAGAGAGCGCTCGATCCTTTTTATCGGATTAAGCCATGAACTTAACGCATTGCTAACATTATTCGGCAAAGATCACTTGTTTGAATCACAAGGTGACATCGTCGCAGAGGCAGCTCCTGAAGAAACTCAGGACTCACAAGCACATGTTCTGCAGGCAGCATTGAATAAGTTCAGATACATACTGGACTCCGGACGGGACTCCCTCTGAGTCCCTA
>CAZWES010000030.1:0-10384 GCA_964632395.1 uncultured Candidatus Peribacteria bacterium
TTGCGCGCCCGTACTGTGCAATCTGGTCGGGGCGACTGGACTCGAACCAGCGACCTCCTGCTCCCAAAGCAGGCACTCTAGCCAACTGAGCTACGCCCCGTACTATTATTATACATCAATAACGCAGGCACTCTAGCCAACCCGTCTTCGCGGTATTATTGCACTGCATCGCTTATCAATCTTTTTAATGCGCAAGCTCCGATCCCGTTTCGCCGGGCAGGCTGAGCTACGCCCCGATACCTTTCTATTATACAGTATCCCCATGCATCTTCTGCGCTCCAACGCCATCGGCACCGAGGTAATAGACAACCTGGATCATCAGGTGCATGGATTTGTATATGATCTTCTGGTGGATGCTGATCGCGGGAAAGTTATTGCACTTCTCATCAAACGACTCGGCGCACGCGATTTGCATGCACTGCTGACGGAAGACATCGTTTCGTGGGGCAACCGCGTTCATGTTCGTGAGCCGGATGTTATGGCAGAGGCCTCAGACTTCATCCGACTTGAACAAACCCTTGAGGATCCAAGAACACTCTTCACTCAACCGATCATCACGGAACAGGGTGAAAGGATTGGGAGATGCCTTAACTTTCAATTCAGAACGGATACTTTTGATATTGAATGGATATTCCCGCGGAAGTTTTTCTTTATAAAAGGCCCTGCCCTACCCACAAGTGAAATACTGGAAGTGACTCCGGAGGCGATCATTGTAAAAGCACAGGGACCACGAGGTGAGGAGGAAATGGTGGAAGAGGTAGTAGAACATACAGGATTAAAAACGGTTGTTACGCCTGCGGCGAGGACAAGGGGGGTGGAGAAAAAGTAGTTTGCCATCACATTGCCATAAAAAGCCTGAACAGGTATTTTCTCCCCATGCCACATCAATACGTAACAACGGCGATTGATTATCCGAATGCTGCACCACACATGGGCCATGCTATGGAGAAGATTCTTGCGGACGTGGTTTCCAGATGGTTCAGGCTGCGAGGAGATGAGGTTCGCTTTCAGATTGGAACAGATGAGTATGGAGTAAAGATACAGCGAACGGCGGAAAAAGAAGGAGTAACGCCACAGGAATTAGTTGATCGCAATGCCGTCTTGTACAGTGATCTTTTTGACCGATTGAATATTTCTTATGACGTGTTTGTTCGCACATCAGATAAGAATGTTCATCATCCAACCGTATTGGAGATGTGGAAACGATTGGAAAAAGCCGGATGGCTCGAAAAAAAGTCTTACACAGGTCTCTATTGTGTTGGTTGCGAAGAATTCAAAACCAAGCGTGATCTTGTGGATGGACTTTGCGTTAATCACAAAAAAGCACCGGAAGAAGTCTCCGAAGAGAATTGGTTTTTTAGGCTTAGCGAGCACGACAAATATCTTAAGGGGTTGCTATCGAAGAGCGTAAAAGATGGTGGCTACGAGATTGTTCCTGATTTTAGAAGAAACGAGGTCTTTAGTTTTGTTGAAAAGGGACTACCTGATGTTTCTTTTTCACGTCCAAAATCCACCCTCTACTGGGGCGTCCCCGTTCCGGGCGATGACGATCAGGTTATGTACGTATGGTGCGATAACCTCACAAACTACATCTCAACACTCGGATACCTGACTAAAAAGGAAGATAAAAGCTGGTGGGATAAAGCAGAAGTAACACACGTTATTGGAAAAGACATTACAAGATTTCATGCTTTGAACTGGCCAGCGATGCTTAATTGTGCTGGCGTAAAAACACCTAGTCGTTTGCTTGTGCATGGATTTATCACCTGTGAGGGCAGCAAGATGAGCAAATCCATCGGCAATGTTGTAGTGCCGGAGGAAGTAATTAAAAAATACGGAGTGGATCCCCTCCGCTTCTACCTCTCACACGAAGTCCCCGTCGGCCGTGATGGAGATTTTTCGTGGGATAGGATGCAAAAACTTTATGATGCGAAGCTCCGGAACGATATCGGTAATCTTTTGAATCGCGTGATCGTTCTGCTTAAAAAAGATGACGAAGTTATCAGCGTCCCCAAATCCCCTGCCCTGCTTGATGATGCATGGGCAACTTATGAAAAGCACATGAATGCTTTTGAACTCTCGGAAGCTTTGATGGTCGCATGCCGGCTGACATCAGATTGCAACAAGTTTATTGATAGCAAAAAGCCTTGGGGGCTTGAGGGTGATAAAAAAGTGGAGGCTCTGAGCATCATCGCAGAGAATTTGAGGCATATTTCATTGATGCTTCTGCCATTCATTCCAGAGACTGCTCAGATGATCTCGAAACAGCTTGGTGTGCCGTATTCGGATCAGATGACTGAAAAGTCATTCTCAATCGGTGATAAAAAAGAATGGGGAAACCAAAAAGACTGGAAGGCTGTAGGAGAACCTGAGATTCTCTTCAAACCGCTTGATTAACTCGATTGCCTCATTGGACGATTATCATAGAATTTATCGAGATTGTGCTACTTGACAAGATCGTTTGCCAATGTCACAATACGACTCCTGCAGATGACTAGCAGGAAATATATTTCTTTCCAAAAATTTGTTATGAACGGAAGAGAATTTGTACAAACCTGTAGAGAATACTTTGCTGATAGCCGATTTGGACACCGGTACAGAGAAGATTTTGACTGCTTAACGCTTCGCATTCTCGGTAGAGAAAGATTGATGAGCCTCTTAGAGCAAACTGAAGTTCCAGCACATCTGAAAGAAGATGTGCAAGAATTGATTAGAGCAATGAGAAGAGAATTGGATCAGACTACGCAAAAAAGCTGAAATATATCTGGACTCAAGTCATATTCCTGATATCATCAACCCAGTCTCGAAACACCTAAGCCTATTAACGGGGCATGAGGATGTTGAGAAGGGACACGATTAATTCATTACCCCATTTACCATGTTCGACCCAATGGCCGATTTAACAGGCGGTGCATCAGGAGATGACGATGCTGCACCTGCACCTGCACCTGCTACCCCTACTCCACAAGCCGGAGGCAACGGCAACCAGTTTGGCAAAGAACTCCACTCCATCACAATCCGTGCAAAGCAGAGGACTTTTTATATCGACCTTAAAGAATCTGCGAACGGCAAGTTCTTCAAAGTCTCCGAAAAGTCACGTGGCGGAAGAAAAACCACCATCATGTTTGATGCGGAAGACCTTGGTGCGTTTATAGATGCGCTAACTGAAATGAAGGGAAAGCTTTAATCACTCGCCCCTCTCCAGTCCCTATAATCCTGCACAAAGATGCTGATTATTGTGGCAACCGGAACTGCAAGCAGCACTCCGAGTATCGGGTGAATTGTTGCAGGAAAGCTAACGCCGATTAGCATCGCAGTCATTATTGCAATGGGTGAAAGCCCCACTGCGCGCTGCATGATGAGCGGAACAAGCAGGTTATTCTCGCACCACTGGATGCCGTAATAGACCACACCAACAACTATTGCAGGAAGGAATCCATCCTGAGTTAGTTCGATAAAGATTGCAGGAACTGCTGCGATAATCGGACCAATCACGGGAATAAACTCGGTGAAGAACGCGAGCACTGCCAGAGTGAGCGCATATTCCATACCAAGAATTTTCAGCGCGATAAACACAAGTATTCCGATTGAAAGCGAAAGCATTATTTGTCCGCGTATCCACTGAGAAAGTTTATCGTGAATCGCCTCGGCTTTATCCTCCGCATAACGCCTTAATCTGTACGGAAGGAATGGCCTGAACCACCTTAAGATTCGCTCCTTTTCCAGTTGGAAGAAGAAGCAGAGAACCAGAACAAAAACAAAGTTAACGACGAACCGCACAACTCCACCCGCAACATCAACAATAAAGATGATCGAACCCTGTGCAGCACTGGAAAGATCTTTTCCAAACTGTTGCAGACTCTGGAGTACTCCGCCTGTGTAAACATCAGCAAGAAACTCTTGAATAAGCGTTGTGAGATATGCATTTATGTTCTCACTCAGGAATGGAACCCTCAATGTTGGATCTGCAAGGAACTTATCAATTTGTTTGCCCAAAGTAATCGACATTTGCTGTATCTGCTCTGCGAGGATCGGAATAAGGGATATAAGCAGGAACAGAATCAACGTCAGAACTATTACGTACACGAGCAAAATGCAAAATCCTCTTGGAATCCTACATTTCTCAAGAAACGCAACTCCGGGATCTATTACAACAGCAAGGAAAATGGAGAGGAAGAGTATCAGTAATGTGCTCTTGATCTGATACAGAAAGAGCGCGAGCAGCGCTATCCCCAAAATCGCAAATGTTGCTTTCACAACGCTGCTGATAGAAAGATGCATCACAACTTCATTCATTGCCGGTGGAACATCTGCCTTCTTCATTTTCCTTTCATGCTTACTCTTTACCTGCTTAACCCGTGAGCGCGCAGTTTTTATCAGACGCTGCGCATGTTTACCAAAAATCTTAATAGTCTGGAAAGCCGGAGTGGATTTTTTGCTTGGCATGCCCTTATGTTAATACTTCAATGATTGTATCCACAAGAAGGTAAGAGAAAACGATTATTGCAAAACCTACTAATCGTGCGATGATCTCCTTCTTTCCGGATTCAAGTCCTGCAGTTGTGATTGATCCGAACATGTACTTGTATCCTGCCAAAAGCAAACCAAACAGGAAGAATCCTCCCGCCATTCCAAGGAAGAACTTTATGAGATATCCGATGTAGATTGGTACGCAATGGAAATGAATTTCTCCTGTTACAAAATTGCATCCCTGGCCAATGCTTCCGGAGCTTGGAATAAAGGACATCGGCGCCTGCGCAAAGGCGGTATCCGTGAAGAGTGATAGAAATTCCTGCATTTCGATACATTATACCATAAAAAGTATGACGTGCTATGCTTGCAGCCCATGTTTTCCTGGCACTCCATCCCCCGGCCGCTCCTTGCCCTTGCACCCATGGCAGGCGTAACGGAGAGCGCCTTCCGGCAGATTGTTAAGGAGCTTGCGCCGGAGACAATCCTCTACTCCGAGTTTATTAGCACAGATGCAATTCACTTTGGATCCAAGAAGACAGAGAGGATGCTGATATTCGATCCGAAGATAGAAAAACCACTCATCGTCCAGATATTTGGCAGAGATTTAAAACGCATCAAGAAAGCGTGCAAAGCGATTGAGAAGATGGGTGCAGATGGGATTGATATCAACATGGGCTGCCCCGCAACAAAGATCGTTGCTTCTGCGCACGGCTCAGCTTTGATCCGTGAACCGGAACTTGCAGCAGAAATCGTCAGTGCAGTATCGCAGACAGTTAAGATCCCTGTGAGTGTCAAAACGAGACTTGGCTGGGAAAACTCTGATTCACTTATCCCCTTTTGCCAAAAATTGGAAGAGGCGGGTGCAGCTTGCATTGCAGTTCACGGGAGAACTTACAAAGAAAAATTCAAAGGAGCATCAAACTGGGAACCCATCTACAAACTCAAAGATAACCTGAAAATTCCCGTGATCGGCAACGGTGACATCAAAAGTGTTGATGATGCGACTCAAAAGCTTGGAAATCTTGACGGTGTGATGATTGGAAGAGCTGCAATGGGTAATCCGTGGCTCATGCGTGATGTTGCTGAGGCTTTCAAGTTAGGGAAGAAAACTGAAGTTCATCAAATGACTTTTGAAGAAAAGATCCCCGTGATACTCAAACATCTTGAATTATCTGTTGCTCAAAAAGGTGGGGAATATGGAATTATTGAGATGCGAAAGCATCTGGCTCAGTATGTGAGAGGGTTTGATGGGGCGAGGGAGATGAGGATGAGGTTGATGGACTCATCAAGCTTTGACGAAATCAAAGCCCTAATTGCTTCCTAATCTCATCCGCCTGCGCCTCATCCTCCTGCTTAACGCCCTGCTGAACCATCATGGATTGCAGGTCTTTCCACTCTTCCGAATGCTTCTGCTCAAGCTTCTGCAATTGAAGCAGATGCTTAGGTGAAAGCTCGGAGAACTTTTTCTTTTCCTCGTTAAGAATTTTGAAGAGTTCATCAATCTGGAACTGGCTTAGCTTTGGAATTGCCTGAATGATTCTCCACTTCTCATCACGCATGAGTGAAATTGATCCCGCAAGAAGCTTGAGGAAATCCTGCACTTCGAACTTTGTTTCCGGGTGCTCCGGAACTTTTATGTGATCCGTTGTAAGAGCGGATGAAACTGATGCAAAACGATAATCGCCAACCACTCCGAGAACGCGGATATCCTCATCATCATAACCCTGATCTTTGAGAGCCTTCTTCTCCTCATCAGTCGTAGCCTTTGTACCGACAGGAGGAGGTGCTTTTCCTGAATCCGGCGGAGGTGGCGGTGGGGCCTGCCCGCCCTGACCAGCCTGACCGGCTGGTTGTGCGCCAGCTGCCGGAGGTGGCGGTGGCGGTGCAGGTGGAGCTGCAAAAACCTGAGTGGGATCTAGCCCTCCCTGAGGTACAGGATCACCAGGTTTTGGTGGTGGCGGAGCCTTTTTATCATCCCCCGTCTGACCGGCAGGCGGAGTGCCACCTTGTGGATTCTGAGGTTGTGTGCCGTCTTGCGGCGTGGGTTGATCGGACATAACGAAAGAAGTTTAGCAGCGTGAAATCATAGCACAATGCTTTTTCGGAGAAAATTTTCAATTTTCAGGGATCAATTTTCAAACAATTATCAATTTTCAAGGTTCAAACAGAAGATGTTTGATCAATTGAAAATTGAACCTTGAAAATTGTTTGTAAATTGAAAATTGATACTTGTAAATTTTCTGCGACCGCATAGTAAGTCAACCAACGGCACGTAACCCATACAACGCCACCCCCGCCGCTACCGCCACATTCAACGACTCCTTCTTCCCAAACATCGGAATCTCCACAACCGCATCACTCGCCTCTAGCAAATCATCACGCACACCGGAAACCTCATTACCGATGATGAGGCACAGCGGATACTTAACTTCATATTCACTCAACGTGATACTTTTTTCGGTTTGTTCAAGGCTAACGATGTTCCATCCTTCCTTCTTCAAATCCTCAACAACGTGCATTGGCTCATCAACATGTTCCCACTCTACAAACTCTTCTGCCCCAAGTGCGGTCTTTGTGATCTCCTTTCTCGGCGGCCTGCCTGTGTATCCGGTCAGATATAACTTCTCCACGCCCATTCCGTCGCAAGTACGAAATAGCGAGCCGACATTCCAGAGGGAACGGATGTTGTGGGCGATGAGGCGGATTTGGACATTTTGCATTAGTTATAAAAAGTGACATGAAAAACTTGCATCTATGGGCAATGCAATTCTATGATCAATTCACTATGTTTCCAACTGACTTACAAGCCGAACGCCCCGATTTACAGGATGATGAAGCCTCAGAAGCACTCTCAACAGACGAGCGTCTCTTGGTCGAATACTGGAGAAGAGTAAAAGGTCTCGAAAAAACCGTGGATCATGACGAGGTGGAAAATCATCTGCATGGCATGAGGAGCACGTTCGCAGCCCTTGCGCAGATGGCGTGTGTCATTGCGAAAGAGAAACCAGAGGACTTCAAAAAGCTTGCAACAATTGTTCAATACAACGGTGCTATGTGGTGGGAATGGTATCTGCGTAACAGCCCAGATGAAATAATGGATATGATGGATAAGCTGGGCAGAGCCTCATCAGAGATCGGCCACGGTTTGTATCCCATGGACGACAAAACTCATCCTATCAGTTGGCCAAATCCGCAGGTTGTACCACTGGATCATGATAAAGCAATGGAGCTCATGCGATCTCAGAATGCATAACCTCCAGCGAACTCACATGCGGATTCGCAAAAATTTCTTTTAGCTTTGGATCGATTTGATCGGAGAGGCCGTCACACGAATAACAGACTCCCGTTTCACTCCCCGCACCAAGCGCCGCCGCACCAACATCCGGCTCATCTCGCCTGATCAGAGTTTTTGATTTGAGGGGGTTCACACTTTTGCTCAAACCCTTTGAATCAGGATCCCATTTATACCACTCCCCTTCTCTCTGGACGAATGCCATTTCTTTATTTGGATTAAACATGGAGATGGTGCTCAAAATATTCTCAGCTGATTTTTCTGTGGGCGAGAGGTACCTGAACTGCTTCATCTTTAAACCGGAAACAGTCTTTCTTGCTGCCTGCTCCACCGTGCGCTCTTCGTTATTCACAATAATTGTGTCGATGAAGATTTCGAGGGGTCTTTTTTGTCGTTGCAAGATCGCCGTATCGCCCTTCGACCCCGGGCTGGCCGTGTCATGCTGAGCGGAGTCCGCCGCAGCGGACGAAGACGAAGCATCTATCCATTTTTTCATCGACAAAAAGTATGGATCGCCGTTTGGCGTCCTCTCCGGATGCGGCATTAGTGCAACAACATTGCCAGCAGGATTGCAGATGCCGGCAATCGCTGCAGTTGACCCATTCAATGTCACTTCCGGATCCTCAGAAACTTTTCCATCCTCATCACAATATCTGAAAGCAATCTGGTCATTTTTCTCAAGCTCTTTGATCAAATCCGTATCTTTCGTGACAAATCTACCCTCCCCATGCGCCATTGGAATATGCATTGCACCAGACCAATCGGACGTTGCACATCTCTCACGTGCACATGAGGGAGTGATCCACACCCACTCGTTCAAAAATCCCGGCGCGTTCCATCCACCATCACTTTTGATAGCATTGCGCGCCATGCACATTTCCAATCCTTCGGAAAGCGGTATCAATCCGCTTTCCACAAGTACCTGACATCCATTGCAGCTCCCCACTATAATTTTCCCCTTATCCGCTTCCTCATGCAAAAATAAAAACAACGGATCGCGCGCTGCAACCATTCCCGCGCGCCCACGATCTTCGTAACTAAATCCTGCACCGATAAAGTACCCATCAACATCTTTGAGTTTTTCGTGATCATCATTCCACCTAAAAACAAACGCATCAAATCCACATCGCCAGAAAGTCCTCAGGTTCTCCGTATCTCCGTTTGTGCCGGGAAAGGAGATGATGGCGATACGAGGCTTATGCATGCCATTACCATACCATGAAGATGTAAATCACAGAAATTGCTCATCAATTCCAAGATCATAACCCCCAGAATCATCTGGATTATCACCCAAAAGAAACCCGCCTCCTACATCTCTCATAGCATCCTCAATATACCAGCCGTATTGCAATGCCTGCTCATCAGTTAATCCGCATAAACGTCCATCAATCTCCCACTTTGGAATCACTTCCACAACGAAATGCCTTTGATACGAAAGCAGTGACTGTAATGCAGCGCCAACAAGCAACTTCTTCCATTGTTCTGGTTGTGTAATATCGTATGCTAGTTTTTGACCGCTCGCTTCTTTCCAGCACAATTGCATTTCAAGCTCCTCCTCAGCATACCGCAATGCATCACCAATAAGCTCATCGCACTGATCACGAAAAGGCGCTGCCACCTCCCTAGATAAGACCGGGCCTATATCATGTGGCTTATACAATGCTATCCATCCCTCAAAACGAGCATTACTTGCGATTGCCTTTAATCTATCACTAATAGCAACCAATATTGCCGGAAACTCCTTCAATCTTTCCTGCTCAATGTCTTCTGCACCAAATACCTCATCTTCGTCACTCTTGTAGTGTACACACGTATCTGCAAGCCTAGTGAAGCTAGGAATGTTGGGCATCATTATGGTGGGAGTCTAGCATTTCTTAATATGGTATAAGCATAAAAGTGAGGCCATACCATATTAAGACTTTGCCACCTGAAATTTGCTCAGATGCACTAGTTTTTTGATAAACTACAGCCAGATCATTAGTGCCGACGTGGCGGAATTGGTAGACGCGCACGCTTCAGGAGCGTGTAGGGGCAACCCTGTGAGAGTTCGAGTCTCTCCGTCGGCACCATCCGGCTTCGCGGGGATGGATCCACGAAGCCTATCACAAAAAATGCAGAGATCGAATTGGCGATCCCGCTACGCCGTGATAGTGCCTACTTCTTCCTCCCCAAACCCCCCATCCTCAACTTCCTAATCAACCCCTCCTCCTCAAGCTCCTCCCTCACCTCTTTCACCTCATGCGCCAAAAACATGGTCAAAGCAGATCTGAGTGCAATGATGATGGCAAGTTTTCCGAGGTGTTCCCATGTTGGCTCTGCAAGAGTTTCTATCACATCTTTTGCAATTAAAAATTCAAGACCAAGTGCAAGGTAGTGTCCAAGTTCTATCCTGATATCAGCCAAAAGAATATTTTTTACAATCGGCTTTTTAAGGAACAGCCACAAAGCACGGAGTGAGCCGACAAAAATTATCAGCACACCAACACACCCGATAAGAGCACCAATGAATAGGCTGGCATCACGCAGGCCTTCGGTTGAGGAGAATATGGAGAGGTCCATGAATCGTTATATTACACCTTTACCCTGCGCTTAGCCCAGGAGCGCTACGGAGCGTTAGCG
>CAZWES010000031.1:0-10333 GCA_964632395.1 uncultured Candidatus Peribacteria bacterium
AATATACGATACAACCGAAACTGTTTTCAAAAGATATAAAAATGACAGCCGCTTGGTTGCATATCCCGTTTATCCTCTAAATCTTATTAAAAAAATGCACCCAGACGCCTCCTTTGATAATTCTCTGGAGAATGACCACCCGGTATTATTCTTTAAGATGTATGAATATGGACAGAGAAAAGAAGATGAAAATGTAGAGATTTGGTCTGTTGACGGGGAGACTGTCAGTCATGTTTTGGTAGCAGGCAAAAACCATAAAGACCATCCGGATATAGGGGAAAATATTTTAGATGTGATGATTCAGGGGGAGCAGGAAGAGCCAAAAGTAAAGCCCGATAAAGTTGATGAGCCTGATGAGGAGAAAAAGATGAGAGAGCTAGAAAGAGAGAAAGCAACTGAAGACTTTGATAACGATATAAAGGGGGTGCAAGAGAGAGTGGTGAATGAGCTGGGGTTAGGCATAGATGAAGCAAAAAAGAGAAACCCTGATAATCCGAACGAATTGATTCCTAAACCGGGATACTGGAATGTATGGAGCGAGGATTTTGGTGGCGAGAAGATTGGAGAGATAGTTTTCCTGGATGGGAAAGCAATTATTAATCGTAAAAATGCACTTTTTGGCTTTCTATTTTTTGATGAGATTGATTGGAAGGGGGATGATAAATCGAAAGAGGAGCTTGTAGGTGTGCTAAGGCGACTGAAATCAGGCAAAGGGGCAGAAGGAGAACCGGAACCAAAAACAAAACCTGAGCCTGTTGATGAGCCTGGTGAGGAGGAAGAAGTTCCGGTTGCAGAAAAATTGCGTGAAGAAATGGGAGGGGGGGATAAACGTGAGTACGCAAAAATGCTTTCTTGGTACATATATCATATGACAGGAAAAGAATTTGATATAAATGAGGTTGAAAACAGCTTGGAGTACACAGATGATCCCAAAATAATAACGGGCATACATGCTTTCCATGACATGTTTGCTAGTCCATATAACATTACCAGTAAAGATATCTTCGATGCTTACATAAAAATTGGCATAGACATGGATTTTTTCGCAATGCAGCAACTGTATCGTGATGCAAACAAAGGATTCTATGAGGGCAAGCCTCTTCGTCCAAGCGGATTTAAAGTACCCCTCATAGGTAACAACGATGATCCCGTGAGTAGAAAACTATTGAATGGTATAGAGGATGAGTATGAAACAAAAATTAATACGAAAGATGTTCTGTATGTTCA
Organism: uncultured Candidatus Peribacteria bacterium; assembly: GCA_964632395.1. Lineage (GTDB taxonomy): Bacteria > Patescibacteriota > Gracilibacteria > Peribacterales > Peribacteraceae > CAZWES01. The sequence goes on from CAZWES010000031.1 coordinate 1,228, forward strand.
AAAATTACTTGATATGAAAGGTAGAGCATATTCTGGAGTCGCTGCTAAAACAGAGAATGGGTTCCGATTTTTCATTATTAAATTGGGTTGATGGTACTTATCAAGACACATAGGAACATCTCAAATCGCAAGTAGATGAGGCTGCAGGTATACTCCCCCCATGCACCTCTTCCCAACCCGGCAAATTTTTTTGGAAAACTACTTGCATTCCAGCAAATACAGGTGTACGCTTTAACACCTATGGAAACTACTACTCCCGCCGTGCAAACCCGTGTTGCTCTCTTTGGACAAGACCAAGTTCGTCGTCATTGGGACGATAAAAGCGAACTCTGGTACTTCTCCATAATAGATGTTGTCGAGATTCTTACAGAAAGTCCAAGATCACGAAAATACTGGAACGCTCTCAAAACGAAGCTGGAAGAGGAGGGTAGCGAAGTGTCCCAAAAATTGGGACAGTTGAAAATGGAGGCTCGGGACGGAAAAATGAGACTAACTGACGTGGCTGATACCGAAACTATGCTCCGCATTATCCAATCTGTTCCATCACCCAAAGCTGAACCCCTCAAACTTTGGCTGGCTAAGGTTGGTTACGAACGGATAGAAGAAACCGAAGATCCCGAACTTGCGTTCAACCGTGCAATGCAGACATACCTTCGTAAGGGATATTCAAAAGAATGGATTAATCAGAGACTCAAAAGTATTGAAGTGCGAAAAGAGCTGACAGATGAATGGGATGAGCGTGGAGTACAGCCTGGACGAGAGTATGCGATTCTCACAAATGAAATCACTAAGGCATGGTCAGAGAAGAGCGTGAAAGAGTACAAGAAGTTCAAAAGCCTCAAGAAAGAAAGCCTACGGGATAACATGACAAATCTGGAACTTGTTTTAAATATGCTTGCCGAAGCAACTACGACTGAAATCTCGAAAGAGAAGAAGCCGAAAACTTTCGATCAGAGCAAAAAGATTGCAAGAAAAGGAGGAGGAACTGCCAAGCTCGCACGCAAGGATATTGAGAAGAAAACAGGGAAAAAAGTTGTCTCTCCAAAAAATGCGAAGGCGTTGAAAGGCTCGGAGGTCAAAAAGCTTGTATAATCCTCCCATGCACCTCTTCCCAACCCGGCAAATTTTCATCGAACTCGGCCCCTTTGCCATCCATTGGTACGGGGTTATGTATTTGCTGGCGTTCCTGCTCGCATGGTACTTAATCCCAGTGCTCGCGAGGAAGAAAAATATCAATTTGACGAAAGAAGACGTCTCCAATTTGCTTTTCGCTGGGATCCTCGGAGTTATCATCGGCGGAAGGCTTGGGTACGTCATTTTCTATGCACCAGAATACTTTGGCAGGAACCCGCTTGAGATCTTTGCTGTATGGAAAGGAGGGATGTCTTCGCATGGTGGATTCATCGGAGTCGCGGTCGCAGTAATTTTGTCTGCGAGAAAGATGCGAAGTCGCGTCAGCGCCTGGCAAATCTGTGACCTCCTTGCCGTTCCCATTGCCCTCGGCCTCGCGCTCGGGAGATTTGGGAACTTTATCAATCTGGAACTTTACGGACCAACATCAAGTCTCCCATGGGCAATTGCGATTGAAGGGGTTGAGGGATTGCGTCATCCCACAATGCTTTATGCAATGGGGAAGAATTTGGCGATCGCAATCATCTGTTTCACATTTTTGATGAAGTCGAGAAGAGCAGGCATAACGACTGGAGTTTTCTTTGTTTTATATGGCGTGTTTAGATTTTTGGTCGAATTTGTGAGGATCGAAACCGATAGTGGGCTGGACGTATTTGGAGCACATTTGACCAGAGGGCAGATTTTGACTATTCCGATTGTGTTGGTAGGTGTATATGTCTTATTCTTGCACCGTAAGCGGTCGGAGAAAATTTACAATTTTCAATGATCAATTTACAAACAATTTTCAATTTTTTAATTTTCAAATACCATGAAGCTGAATGATGGCAGTAAAGAAAAAGGGAAATATGATCTTGCAGAGAGAACCGCACTGTTTGGTGAAAGTATTGTTGAACTCTGTGACAATGTTCCCGCTACTTTCATTACAAAACCACTATTAGGACAATTAGTCAGATCTGGCACAAGCATCGGTCTGAATTATGCGGAAGCGATCAATGCAAGTTCAAAGAAAGATTTTAAGAATAAGATAAGCATAGTTAAGAAAGAATGCCAGGAAACAAAACTTACTTTGAGATTTATTGCAAAAGCCGTTCCGAAAATGAAAAAACGCTACGAAAGTATTGGCAGGAATGTCATGAACTAACTCTTATTTTCGACCGACTCCAGTGAAGACTCTTCCATTCTCAACGGCAACTGATGATGAGCTACAAGCGCTCCTCAAAAAACATGCAATAGGCCTCACCGTACCCGAGGCACGCAAAGTCTCCCAAATCCTAGGTCGCGATCCAACCGTTGTGGAAGCCACAATCTGGGGCATACAAGGATCCGAGCACTGCAGTTACCGCTCAAGTAGCAAGTTCCTGAAGTCACTACCAACAACCGGCAAGCATGTGATACTTGGCCCCGGGGAAGATAGCGGAATTGTTGCGGTTACTGACGGACCAGAAGGAAAGCGCTGGGGAATCGTTGCAAGCCACGAGAGCCACAATCATCCATCACAAATTGTCCCATACGAAGGTGCTGCAACAGGCGTTGGTGGCATTGTCCGTGATGTTTTATGTATGGGTGCAAGAGTTATTGCAACACTTGATCCACTACGTTTGGGTGACCTCAAAACAGAAGAGTCTAAGACGATTGCAAAAGAAGTTGTGCGCGGAATTGCAGGTTACGGAAATCCGCTTGGCATCCCAAACCTTGGGGGCGATACGGAATTTGATGAAGGATACAACTCAAACTGCCTCGTCAATGTCGTCTGCTTCGGCCTGGTGCGTGAGGATGAGATTCTGCACAGTTACACTCCGGAGGAAGCGGGTGAGGTCGGCTACGACATCATCATAGTCGGCAAGCCAACGGATAGATCCGGATTTGGCGGTGCAGCGTTTGCAAGTTTGACTTTGGAAGAGGAAGAGAAAGATAAAAATACCGGAGCGGTACAGGAGCCAAATCCCTTCCTCGAGCGTCATCTGCTAGCTTCCACTTATTCACTATTCGATTGGCTTGCTGCAGAAGAGAAGTTGCACCAGGTTGGATTCAAAGATCTCGGTGCTGGTGGAGTCGTCTGTGCATCGGTTGAGCAAGTCTCTGACCGTGGAATGGGTGCAGAGGTTGACCTCGATAAAGTGCATGTTGCAATGGAAGGGCTGCCACCGGAGGTAATCGCATGTGCGGAAACTCAGGAGCGTTTTTGCTGGACATGCCATCCGGATCTAACAGATCACATCCTTAAGCACTACAACGAGACCTGGGATCTTCCGGAGATTGCAGAAAACGCACGCGCATCAGTTGTTGGTAAGGTGACGAAAGATTCGGTTTACAAACTCAAGCACAAAGGTGAAACAGTTTGCGAGGCAAAAGCAAAGGACATCACATGCGGACTCACGTACGAACGTCAACTTAAAGAACGTGTGAGAGATCTTTCTGAACCAAATCTGAATCAAGTTGATATCAAGGAAACATTTTTGAAGATTCTCTCGCATCCAAACTATGCATCAAAGGCACCGATTTTCAGGCATTACGATAAAAACGTTATCGGGAATACTGCACTCGAGCCCGGAGAAGGGGATTCAGGAGTCATAGCACCTTTACAGAATCTCGAGAGTTATGTGCACGAAGGTAAGCATCCTGGATGGAGTGATGAGTCACAAACAGGTGTGGCAGTATCTTGTGCAGGTCGCGGTCGCTACGGAAAAATTTCACCTTACTTACAGGGAGTTAATGCAGTAGTGGAGGCAATGCGAAACGTTGCAGCAACCGGCGCAACTCCTCGTGCTTTGACAGATTGCTTAAACTACGGAAATCCGGAAATCCCTGAGGAGATGTGGGAGTTTGCAGAAGGTGTGCGTGGAATTGCTGATGCTGCCAAAGGCATCACGCTCGATGGCAATCCAATCCCGGTAATCAGCGGCAACGTAAGCCTGTATAACTCAACTCCCGAGGGCCCGATTCCTCCAACCTCAGTTGTAAGCTGCATTGGCGTTATTGATGATTACAAAAAAGTAGTACCCTCAATCATCACAGAACCGGATCAGGTAATTTTCATGTTAGGTGATAGGAAAGATGAATGTGGTGGCTCCGCATTTTATGAGATCAACGGAGAGCTTGGTGCAAACATTCCCAAACCGGATTTTGATGAAGTTAAAAGGCAAATCCTCTTCATCACAGAGGCAATTGATCAAGGGCTAATCACAGCATGCCACGATATAAGCGATGGGGGATTGATGTTGACATTGTTTGAGATGCTAACACCGTTCAGACGTCAAAAGCTGAAGGTGGGGATGGAGGTTGATTTGAGTAGCCTCAATAACGATTTGCCGATTGAGAAGATTATGTTCTCCGAAACCGGCGGATTCGTCATCGTTGTAGCGGCAAGGCATGCCTTGCCGCTACGACAACACGCCGAGAAATCTGATCTTGCTATTCACGAAATCGGCAAAACGACCAACAACCTGAAATTTGATATCAAAGGAATCTGCATCCTCGATTTGCCCGAAACCATCAAAATCTGGCAGAGACCGCTTGAGGAGATTTTGGGGTTGTAAACTCTGCGAGCCCATCGGTATACTCGCCCTCCCATGGCAAGTAAAAAGAAGGACATCACCCTTCGGGACGTTATCAACCATATGGATCATAGCTTCGGTCTGTTGCAGAAGCGGATGGATTCTACGGATAAGAAAATAGGCTCGATCGAGAAGCGATTGGTCAGCCTTGAGAAAAAGGTCGCGGAAGGCTTTCGCAAAGTGCACGACCAATTCCAACATCTCTATACAAATCGTCTTAAAGACCTCAAGCGTGTTGGCAAAGCAGAGGATCGCCTCGATCACATCGAGAACAAGGAACTGCCGGCAATAAAATCACACATCGGTTTTGCATCGTCGTGATTTCGAATTTTGCCCGAAACCATCAAAATCTGGCAGAGACCGCTTGAGGAGATTTTAGGGTTGTAAATGCTTGATCAGGAAGCAAATCTTCAATATGTTTGGCACGCGTCCAGCTCCAGATTAGTCTGGTTTTCCTCCAGATTAACTCTGTCTGGGCGATGATGGGGGACCATAGAGTCCCCGCGATAAAGCCCGTCGCCGCCGCTGGCGGCGGCGGGTGTTTTCTTTTGCATGAATATGGATAAGTGCTACCATTCCCCTCCTCCCTGTGATCCTCCGCCCCGCCCTGATCGGCATTGCACTTTCTGCCATTGTTGTGATGCTGCTCATAATGCCTAAGAAGATGAGTGAGCCTTCGCTTGATGATTTGCCGCCGAGGCTTTTCCCGATGTTCCAAGAAAAGGAAGAAGATGCATTTGTTGCACCAACACCTCTCATCGAGCTTTCCAAAACCCCAACCGAGCTGGAGGTATCGCCGGGGAACACAATCCCATTCAGCATCACATTAAAAAATATAAGCGGGAAGAGATTAAAGAATCTAACTCTTGAAGAAAGATTCGATTCTACGAGGCTGACAATTTTAGATTCTGCTGCGGGGAGCCTGACTGCAAACCGTCTTGCATGGCAGATACCGTTGCTTCTGCCTGATCAATACTGGAACGTTCGCTACACGGCACAGGTTTCAGAGGATTCCTCTCCAATCCCTTTGCAAACCACAGCGTACGTCTTTGGTGAAGATCTTAAGAATATGACGAGCGGATCGCGGATGCTCTCGGCGAATTTGGCGATTATCAAGTTACCTGAAGCGGGGGTGGAGCTTGGGCCTGTTATGCGTTTCCTGACAAAGTTACTAGTTTCTAGTTATTAGTTTTTAGTTCAAGAAAATGCCCACATTTAAATCATTTGAAGAAATTGATGCGTGGCAAAGAGGGAGAAAGCTGACTCAGCGCTCGAGAGCGATAACTAAGAGAGTGAATGTTCGCAGAGATTTTTCCTGGATTGATCAGGTTATGAGCGCATCCAGGTCAGTTACTGCAAACATTGCCGAAGGATTCGAGTCTCTCACAAACCCCGAATTCATTACATTTCTGGGCTATGCAAAAAGATCCTGCGGAGAAGTACGTTCTCATCTCTATGATGCAATGGATGAAGAATATATTACAAGAGACGAATTTAATGAACTATCTAAGGAAACTAGGGAAATTTGCAAAATGATCGCAGGTCTAATTCACTACTTGCAAAATCTCAAGCAAAAACAGAAGAGAACACTAAAAAACCAGCAACCCCAACTAATAACTAAAAACTAATAACTAATCAACTTCCCACGCCTACTTGCACCTTCGCCGGCCTCAAAACCTTTCCCTGCATTTCGAATCCTTCTTGATGAACACCCACAATAACATCCTTCTCACCCTCTCCCGTATTAACAATCTCATGCAGTTCCGGATTAACTTTTTCACCAAGTGATTTAATCATCGTTACACCAAAATCTGAGAGAACCTTATCCAGCTTTGCAAGAATTTGACCGAATCCGTCCTGCGCTTCTCCTTCATGACCTGCGGCAAGTGCAAGATCATCACGCACGGGCAAAAGACTCATGACGATTGGCACAGCAGCAAATTTCCTCAATTCATCACCTTCACGATTTTGACGATCCTTGAAGTTCTGGAGATCGGCTTGTGCACGTGCTGCAACATCTGTGAGTTTTGCAAGCTGTTCCTCAAGATCGTTGACAACTGCATCATCTTGTGAGGATTGCTTTTTACCGTGGCTGGATGGCTTCTTTTGCATAACGTAATGATAAATGTTGAGATACTTCTTGTCACTGAGTAATGCTAGATTTACAGTCTGATGTGCTTTTGTCTGTCTACCCCCAGACGAAAGCATCCCGGCAGCACTCTCACCGACCATGTGCTGCCGGGGCCTTTTCTATTCCGCCAACTCCTTAATTACATCAATCACGTCCTCATCATCTTTCTTCGGCTCCTCTGATATCTTTTCTACAATGCCCTGATCCTTCTTTTGCAGTTCAGGAGATGAAGACTCTCCTTTTAGCTCCCTCACAACCTTCTGCACACACTCCAGTACTGCCATCTGGAAATTCCCATAGTCTTTCATCCTGAACCCCGCAGCACGCGCATGGCCACCACCATCAAAAAGCTTTCCGGAGAGCACACTCACATCAACAGCTTCCGAGGATCGCATGCTTGCTTTAAGCCCACCTTCTTCAATCTCTGTGAATAAGATGTAAACATCGGCTTCCGGAATCGTCGTCAAAAGCTCATCAATAATTCCATGTGTTTCTTTACTTGTTGCTTCCATCTCCGCAAGATCATCGCGGCTGATCGAGGACCAGACGATTCTATCCCGCGCATTTACCTGAACATTATTCAACGCCCGTCCCCAAATCTTCAAAGTCGAGAGCGGCTTAGTCTTGTAGATGAAGCGGATAATCTCCTGCTGACGCGCTCCGAGATCCAAAAGCTCCGCAGCAACCTCAAGCGATCTTGGTGTGGTGTTAGGATTCTGGAAGCTCCTCGTATCGGTAATCAAACCCGTGAGGAGAAGTGTTGCAATATCCGGATTCATCTTCTCCTTCCACGCGGGATCGTGAATAAACCACTCGTAGAGAATCTCCGTAGCACTTGCTGCACTGTGATTGATGAGTTTTGCAGCTCCGAATCCGGTGTTGCTTACGTGATGATCGACGTTAAGAATCGGCACGCGCTGGAAGAATTTTTCGTGATCCTCAAAAAGCGATCCAAGGAGTTTAAGCTCTGCGGAATCCACCACAATAATTCCATCAAACGGGAATGCGCCCTCCTCGAATGAAACATCTTTTCTCTCGAGTGCTCCCTTCTTTGGAGTAACGATGATATTTACTTTGTGATCTTCAACTGCGTAGCGCAGCTTATCAACTTCCATGCCCTTGCTCACATCCAGCGTGATGATGAAGTCCTGCGATGCGCTTAGCTCCTCTTCCAACTTATCAAATCCCGGTAGGAACTCGAGTGATTCGGGTAATGTGTCCGGACATATCACCGTGCAATCTTTGCCGAGAGCAGAGAAGAACATGTGGCAGGCGAGTGCCGCCGAGAGCCCGTCCGGATCCACATTGGCATGCGGGACTATCAGGATTTTCTTCCTTTCCTCTATGAATGCCTTGGCTTTCTGGTGCTCTGTTTCGGACATATGGGTATTTAAAGCAATCGTTATATTATACAATAATTATAGATAGAGGTCAATCCTTCTTAACAAGGGGTTGATTGTATGTGTTTTGGGGATGGATAGCTAGTGGATAATCCGGTACACTGTTAAGAAATATATGAGATGCATCCGAAACCATCTCACGGCAGTCATCAGACTCTGTGCGATCGCAACAGGTATGCTCGTGCCGCTCTCCGCGTACGCCTTCCAGATGAACCCATGCTGGGCAGGGGTTGCCTGCATTAATCCTGCAACTCTTTTTGTAAAATTCAATGATGCGTTCTTTTTTGCAGGAGGTTTGATTGCCCTAACAATTTTCCTGGTTGGAGCATTTATGATGGTGATATCCGCGGGGCAGGACACAATGTTGCAGGCGGGAAAACGTGCCATGAAAGGATCGCTCATCGGGCTTGCATTGATTGCAGGGTCGTATGGAATTTATAGAACGGTGGTGTGGTGGTTGTATCCGTAGATGGTGGGCGATGGAGGACTTGAACCTCCGACCTCGACATTATCAGTGTCGCGCTCTAACCAGCTGAGCTAATCGCCCCGATAAAATGTTATAGATCAACGCAATGACTTACGGAAACGTCTTCCAGCAGCTGACTTAAGATACTTCTCTCTCTTCCTCGCTTCAAGTCTGTTTGGAAGTTCTTCTGTATATGCCAAAGACCAAGGCCTTTTGCTTCTTGTGGACATTACCTTACCAGAATTGTGTGTTCTAAGTCTTGCAACAGGATCTGCTGACATACCAACATATTCAGAATTGTCTACAGAACTGCGTATTACATACACAAACATGCATTGATAGTATCATTTTTCATTATCAGTGTGGCGCTCCCCGCCCGACCGAACGATGTTCGGTCGTTCGGGCGGGTAACCAGCTGAGCTAA
>CAZWES010000032.1:0-8817 GCA_964632395.1 uncultured Candidatus Peribacteria bacterium
AGCCCCGGAGTGGAGCGAAGCGGAACGCAGGGGCGTAGCACAGGGTTTTTCACTTGATATTTTCTGTCTTGTGTCCTTCGATGGGTGTATTTCGTACAATTCTCTTAAGTCTTCCGATGCATTAATAGCATCTTTGGTTGGAGCTGTGTGGGTTCTTTCTTCATAATCAGGCACTTCATATGCTTCTGTATCAAGCCAGCTCCTATCTTCGCCTCCGCAAGGTTTAACAAGTACATCTCTGTATTCGGTGCGAGTTCCAATACACACCTCTTTCGTAAAAGTTTTTGTTTTTTTTCTTCTTTCATCCAATTCTTCAATCCACGCATTTGCCATTTCAGATAGTTCATCTTCGTTAATAGCTAAGGCCCTGCCAATTTTACATCTTACAGAGTACCATTCGGAAGATCTAAAAATTCTTTTCAGGTTCTCTCTGGCAGACTCCCTTTTTTCTGTATCTTGGTTTGTAATTGCAGGACTGCCCTCTGTCCATGTGTCTCGATATTCATCATTTTCCATATCGTAGTACCTGCGTACCGGAAAATAGACATGTTCTTGTTCCCAATGTCCCTGTGTCGCTTCTTGAACAACAATCTCAGCACTTAAGTCTCTTATAAGCTTGTTAGCCTCATCTAAGCTTTCTTGCAATGAGTTCATGGCAGTATTAGTAATAGATTTACATCAACTGGTCTGATGCTATTTCAGAAGTGGGTGGGAGGTCAATGAGATACGTGGAATTTTATAAAGTGCTTTTCGATTGACTTTCTCGGCAAAAAGAGGAGAATGAGAGGTTCCCACTATGCTAAATTTTGCCGTCATACTCGGCTGGGTTTTAGTCATCCTTGCAGTCGAACTATTGCTGTGGGTGCTATTTAGAACCCGTGCGGTGCGAATCTTTTTTAGTGGTAATGGGAAAGTGGGTAGCGGCACAGAGTATTCTCCGACTATTGTCAGACATCTCCGCATTTTTACTGCGCTGCATGCATTAACTCTGATTGTTTCTGTTTTACTGCTCCACATATTCCTATGGTGAAATGGCTTCACCAATATGAGGCAGATATGCACTTCCAGGGGAAACACTCTGGTGAAACGTTTCAGTTTCGTTTCTACCATCACTGGGTCAGACTCCTTTGGCCGGCTGGTAAGGCCGCCATCAAAACTGCGATTCTTGTTGGAGTTGCATGGGTCACATTCCTCGCAGTAGGTCCGGAGGATGTTATCTCACGCAGAGTTCTACTTGAGCTCTATGTCATCTTATTCCTCCTTTTCCAGTTTGAGTTTTTGGTGCGGCTCTTTAGATACTTCCTGCGAGTCACAGTCATCACCGACCGAAAAGTCCATAGAATAGAGAAAACGCTGCTTATGGTTGATGATCATCAGAGTGTGGATCTTTGGATGATTCAGGATATCGATCGTTGCCAGCACAACATAGTCGAGAATGTTCTATGTTATGGGAAGATAACGCTGGAGGCGCAGGAGACCATACTCAAGCTCCACTATGTTCCGGAGATCACGGAGATTTACGAAAAGATAATGCATCTGCGAGAGCAGGCACGTGAGCATATGACGCCGTATAGTGCGGTTAGGCGCAGGTTGCATGCGGATCGTGGAAGCTTAAAAAAGAAGGAGGATCGTGTCTTTAGTTTTCAGGAATAGCGTAATATGTGAGTGATGGAAATTTTCCCCGTCACGGATGATTCAATTTTACAGGCTGCCGAAATCATCAAGTCAGGCGGCGTTGTGGCATATGCAACCGAAACCTGTTATGGCCTTGCATGCGATATGACGAATCTGGATGCAGTTAAAAAACTTTTCGCAATAAAAAATCGTCCGGGTGATATGCCGGTGAGTGCTTTATTTTCATCAGTTGATGAGGCGAAGAAGTGGGTTGAGTGGGATGAGGTGGCGGAGGAGTTGGCAGAGAAGTATTTGCCGGGGCCGTTGACGATTGTATTGGGAATGAGTGGTGGCGCGGGTATGTCCGGAAGCAGCGAAGCTGCTGATGGACTACCCGCGCAGGACGAGAATGCTTGCCAAAAGTTTGAGGTTGGCAATGCTACCTCCGCGCGGGTAGCCCTCCGGGCATACCCGCGCCACCAATTGCACCCGACTCTTTCTGGCAAATCTGAATCAGTTGGGCTCAGGATCTCATCACATCCAATTGCCCAACGTCTCGCCGAGCTTTGCGATATTCCAATAAGTACTACCTCAGCAAATCTGCATGGAGAGCCAAATCCGTATAGCGCTGAAGAGGTTGTGAGGCAGCTTGAAAATCAGGCAGAGAAGCCGGATTTGGTGCTGGATTCGGGGGAGCTCAAAAAAACAGAATCCTCAACTGTTGTGATTATCAAGGATGGTAGAATGGATGTTGTTCGACAAGGTTTAGTCATCATAAAACAGTCCTCCTAACTCCCTAACTTCCCTAATAACCTAATCCCTCGTGCACTGTACAAGATGCAAACATCCGGATACCTCAGTTGTTGATTCGCGCATGAGCGAGGATGGGCGCGCTGTGCGCCGCCGCCGCGAATGCCCAAAGTGCGATCACAGGTTTACAACTTTCGAAAGGCAGGATGTTTCTTCTCTGATCGTCATAAAACGCGATGGAACGCGTGAGCCTTACAGCCGTTCCAAACTTGAGCGTGGAGTTTGGCTTGCGTGTAGCAAGCGCCCGGTCAGTTTAGAAAAAGTTGATGACATTCTTTCGCGACTTGAGGAAAAGTGGCGGGAGAACCAAAAAGAAGTTGCGAGTCTTACAATTGGTAAAGATGTTATGCGAGAGCTTAAAAAGCTGGATGATATCGCGTACATCCGGTTTGCTTCTGTGCACAGGCAGTTTAGGGATGTTGAGGAGTTGAAGGAGGAGGTGGGTAAACTACTTGCATGAGATGTGGTATAATGTGCTTGTAATGGAACTTGATCACGTCACAGTTGTGTTTGTGTGGGATGGAGAACTGAAAACATACTCCGCTTATGTGGAAGGCGTTGCTGCGTATGGAGAGGGTAAAACTAAGGAGGAAGCCCTGGAAAGTCTTAAGAAGGCTCTAATGCTCTACATAGGGGAAGTCGGCAAAGATCGGTTCCTTGGGGAGATTGTTGCACCGATTGAGTATGAAGAGCTAAAGTTGAGTAGCATTGTCTAGATTACCCAGAGTATCGGGAAAGAAGCTCGCACGGTTCTTGGTGCGTATGGGTTACCGCTTGGCGAGTGTGCATGGTAGCCACCACAAATTCAGGAGTGCGGATGGAAGGGTTATTATTGTTCCTATTCATGGAAATAGACCAATTCCTATTGGTACTTTGCATGATATTGTGACTAAGAGATTGGAGATGTCACCTGAGGAATTTAGACGCAGATTGAATGAATAGCGTGATATCATTGCAAGGAGTCTGATCTTTATATCTTTTGTAGGCGCGTAGCTCAGCTGGCTAGAGCACTGGTCTCCAAAACCAGGGGTCGAAGGTTCGAGTCCTTCCGCGCCTGCCAAGTTGAATTCGAGACGAGCCCGGGCCCGTGAGCTTGGCGAATGGGCGATGGGCGAGTCCGAAGATACTTGGCCCGCTGAAGTGAGACACCTTTTCCAATATGATTCTGAGAAATCCGCATGAGTAAACTTATCCCCATAATCATTGCGGCTGGAGTGATAAGTTTTTTAGTGCTCCAAGTGATTGATATTCAATCGGACATGGGAGGTCATCCGTTGGATCTCTCTCTTGGTGGTGCACCGGTCATTGAGCGACAGGAAGAACTTCAGGTCATTCGTAAAAAGGAAGAGATACTGCAGAGGAATTTTAATGGACTCAGTGAAGAGGAAGAAACTGTTGAGCGAGAGCGTGCGGCGATTGAGCGTGCACTTGTGGGCGTTCGTGAGAACATCAAAAATGCAGAGAGTTCTGATTTACCGGAACTCAGGGCGCATCAAATTGCACTCGAACAACGCCTGGCACGCTTGCAAGATGTTAAACATGATGTCCGTCAGGCGCGTGCAATGCTTACTGCACTCTCGCAGGATCGCGAGCGTTATGAAAAGTTTTTGGTTGAGTCATACCGTCAGGTTGCAAAGAGCTTGGTTAAAAGCAGGCCTTCTACCGATCTAACTGAGAGAAGGGTTGCGCTTATATGGCCTGTCGCTCCAGAAGAGGGGATAAGTGCAGGTTTCGGAGATGAGTCATACGAGAAGAGATTTGGGTTTGCGCACAATGCGATTGATATCCCAACTCCTCAGGGCACAAAAATCAGCGTTCCTGCAGATGGAAGAGTAATTGCGGTCAACGATTTAGGTTACGGGTACAGCACGCTCACAATTCTGCATGATAAAGGCCTGGAAACGACTTATGGTCATGTCAGTGAGTTCTTTGTTTCGGAAGGCGAGCGTGTGCGGAAAGGGGATGTGATCGCGCTGAGTGGTGGCCGTCCCGGAACGCGCGGCGCAGGTCCTTTTACAACTGGCCCACATCTTCACTTTGAAACCAGGGTTTATGGGGAAGCAGTCGATCCGGAGTTTTTCTTGTCAAACGCATACTGATCAGTCATCCCTGCAATATAATCTTTGATGGCCTCGTGAATGGGGCTTCCGGTTTTTTCCTTTAATTCAAGCACTTTATCCGGTGGATTATTCTCATACAATTCGAACAATTTATGGATCACATCTTTTCCTCTTTTTGAGCAACGCAAAACTGATTCGGATTTGTAAAAATTTTCCAGCAGAAAATCGCGCAGAGAATCAAGTTTATTTCTCATCGCCTCAGAAAATGTGACAAGGTCAGTTTTTGCACTATAAACATCATCAAGTGTTTTGATGCCCGAGTCTTTCAAGCGGTTTTCAGCCTCTGCATATGCATCCAATACAAGCATGTGGATTATTTGTCCTCGCACTTCAGTTCCATCTTTCTTGGCTTCCGCATAAGCTTCTGCAAATAACGGGATCATCATCAATTCCTCAATCGTGAGGATTTCTGATCGCAATCCGTCATCTACATCGTGTGCTGTGTAAGCAATTTCATCTGCAATGTTCACGATCTGCGCCTCAAGTGATGGTGAACGCGAAATATCATCTGCATGCTTCTCATCAAAAGATGTTCTGTGCTTCATCAGCCCCTCCAAAACTTCACGATTTAAATTCAATCCCTGATATTTGCTTGTTCTTTCTTCAAGAATCGTTACCACCCTGATTGATTGGAGATTGTGCTCAAATGTACTTCCGCATCTTTCCATCTCTTCTCTCATCGTATCTTCTCCTGCATGTCCAAACGGTGTGTGGCCCAGATCATGCGCAAGTGCAATGCACTCGGCAAGGTCTTCATTCAGCCCCAAAGTCCTTGCCATATCGCGGCTTATCTGTGCCACTTCCATCGTGTGAGTCAGTCGTGTTCGATAATGGTCCCCTTTACTTGCAACAAAAACCTGCGATTTTCCCTTCAGCCTTCTAAAAGCCTGTGTATGTATGATGCGGTCACGGTCGCGCTGGAATGGGAAGCGGGTTGGGTCGGGTTCTTCACCGTGCAGTCGGCCGAGAATTCCCTCATGTTTGATTGCGTAAGGCGTGAGGCTGGAGTTGGCTTGGGTGATGCGTCTTTGGAGATTCTTCATCGGTTAAATTGCTAAATGGTTAAACTGTTAAATTGTTCGCAGAGCGAATAAATGAGATTGGTGAGGGCATTGATTGTACAGGGATATGAGCTCGCTTTGCGAACAATTTAGCAATTTAGCAATTTAACCATGTAACCATTCTTCTTTAGGACAACTTGCACATACGACAATTTTTTCTATACTTCTAAGTTGTCTCGACATCACGTTAGAGCGCTTACACGTTTTCTCTTCAAAGTCGTTTGCATAAGGGAATCCTAATCTCCCCGGGCTGAGGCTCGGCGATGCGGAACCCCACCTGGAGATTTCCAGGGAACACGCGACCAGCGCTCTGCGGTTGTTGGGACGTGGTAGGGCAAATTCCAAGCACCAAGCACCAAAAGAATTCCAAATTCCAAATCTCAAAGAAGTTTGGAATTTGAGATTTGAGATTCTTTTGCCTGCCTGCCCTGCCGGTTCGGCAGGCAGGGAATTTGGAATTTGGTGCTTTCTTGTATCACTACTTGATACCTGCAACCAAGTAATTCCTCGCATCCTCCTTCTTATCCCTTCTCCAACTCCAAAATCCATCACCACATTTTGTGCAAACAGGATGTCTTTCAGCCTGATTTTCAGGTACTCCGAGTAAAATGAGCTCAGAATCCGCTGCGGCTTGCAGATCAACGCATTTGCCATCAATAAATGGATGCATGTGCTCGGGTAGCTCTTTTTTTGGGTCGGAGAACTCAGCACAGTTTTTGCAAAGGGATGGAGCAGCGCCGACGAAGGCTTCTTTTGGATCAACATCAAACTCCTCTTTCATTTTGGAATAGATGGAAGTGATAGCTTTTGCTGCCATGCCTCTCCATCCTGCATGGAGGACTCCAAGAATCTTCTTTTTTGGCTCATATATCACAAAGGCCTGGCAGTCGGCGAAGCGGATGGTGAGGGCGAGATTTTGTGTACTTGTGATAATTCCATCTCCTTTCGTTTCATCATCAAGCGGTTTATCCGTGATGTGAATAACTTTTCCGTGCTCCTGCCAGAGTGCTGCGACTTTATCAAAGCCAAGATGATTGGCGCATTCAAGTGCAGACGAACGATCTTTTTTAGTAAATAAGCCTATCTTCAGTTCAGGAAATTGTTTGAAGATGTTAAAGGGTTGCTCTTCTGATCTATCCGGAATCATGCTTCGTGCGTATGCAAAAGATGCGGAATCTGCTCGATTACATCCATTGTTCGGAATGCGAATCCTTTTTCGTGGAAGAGAACAGTTGCAGCACGTTTGACTATTGTTGTTGCCATCACGCACGCTTCAAATGGATTCGTTCCCTGTGCCACGAGCCCCGCAATCAATCCTGCGAGCACATCACCGGTTCCACCCACTGTAAGTCCTGCATTACCACCCTTCACCTCTTTACACTTTCCATCCGCTCCGGAGATGATATCCACGGGGCCTTTTAGTATCATCGTTGCCTTTCTTGTCTTTGCGATTGTGCAGACTAAGTCCTTTTTAACTTCGTGTGATTTTTTCTCCAAAACTTGTCCCTGCATCCGCCCAAGTTCCCTGATGTGCGGAGTGAGTACCGAGTTCTTCCCTTTAATTGCATCAAAAGTCCATGGCTGCAACGCGGAGGCATCCACTACAAATGGAACTTTCGCATCACTGATGAGCTGCTGCATTGCTTTTTGTGCGGTCTCAAACTGTGCGAGCCCTGGCCCCACAATCACTGCAGAACTCACCTTGAGCACATCTTCCAGTGCAGAAACATCACTTTTGCTCAGGTCATTTCCGCGGAAGGGATGGACTATGAAGTTCGCAGAGGCCATCCGCGTTACCTGCTCATGGATTTCCGGAACGCAGGGGAATATCAAATCGACTCCGGAGGCTTCTGCGGCAAGGGCTGTAAATATCGGAGCTCCGTGCATATATCGCGATCCGCCGATTACAGCGACTACGCCGTTGTCGCCCTTATGAGAAGAAGAATTGCGCTGCATGTGCAGCATTGTAGCTCATTAACATCCAGGTTTGTAACCGCTTGTTTCGCTGGTTATAGGTACTGGCGTGTTTTTTGCTTCGCTTTCGGCGTAGTGTACTGTTGCGCCTATCATATTGCTGAGAAGAGCAATACACATAATAATATGTAAGCTGATTTGCCCACGCACAAGCCTGTCGACTGTTTCCAGTGGCGGCCCACCGTTCTCTTCTGCCCATTTGACCATACGTTCGTCGTATTTGATCATGGTATAGGAGACCTGTTCTACCTGAATTTGGTCTTCGTGTAAAACAAATCAAAAGGCAATTGACCCATCCTCCTCAACAAACCGCATCTCCACCTTCAACTCCTGCGAAATTTTCGATTTGATGTGCTCAACCAGATTTTTTGCATCCTCAAAACTCGTATCTCCCTCATTCATCAAGAAGTTCGCATGCTTTTCACTTACTTTGATGTCCCCAATCTGATGCCCGCGAAGTCCAGCTTCATCTATCAGCTTCCACGCTGGAGCTTCTTTGCTTAACGAAAGGAAGCACGAGCCTGCGGTTTTTCTATGTGGCTGGGTTTCTATTCGGCGCTTGAGTAAGCGATCAATTTCGGCTTGTACTTGCTCTTTTGGGAGGCTTGGGATGTTCATTTCACAGGACCAGATGAGAGAAGAGGAAAGTGGATAGTGGATAGTGGATAGTTTTTTGAACAAACTTGTTCGATAACCAAATTCACACTCATCTTTTGAATACACTATCCACTTTCCTCTATTCTCTATCCACTCGAAGACTTCTATGGATTCGATGAACGAGTCGGTCCATGTGCCGCCAAATCCCTGCCCCGCGTTCCCAAAAATTGCACCGCCGACTGTCCCGGGGATGCCGGTTAAGGGCGAGAGATCAAGGTCTTGTTCTGCGAGCTCGTTTATTAGTGGGGCGAGGTATTTGCCGGCTTGGATTTTGACAGTGCTTCCTTCTGTTATGACATTGTCTGCCACAATCTTCACGACAAGCGCTTCAATTGTTCCATCTGCAAAAATTGTGTTTGAGCCGGCGCCAAGGATCACAAGTGGTAAGTTTTTTTCTTTTGCGAAGGCGTAGGCTTCCTCCACATCTTCTTTTGAATTTAATTCTGCATAGTAGCGTGCAGCGCCTCCGATTTTGAGGGTTGTTTTTGGGGCGAGAGGAATGTTTTCTTGGATGGTGAGCATAATTGTTATATTACACCTTTACCCTGCGCTTAGCCCAGGAGCGCTACGGAGCGTTAGCG